>DATKPR010000032.1:0-22558 GCA_035523985.1 Steroidobacteraceae bacterium
CCAGATCGCGAGCCTCGTGCAGAACATCTCGGCGAGCTCGCGCCAGCAGTCCTCGGCGGTCCAGAACATCGCGCGCAACATGCAGGTGCTGAAGGAGATCAGCGCGCAGACGGCCGATTCGACGAGCGCCACATCGGCCGCCATCGCCAAGCTCGCCGAACTCTCGGCGGGCATGCGCAAGGCGGCGGCCGGCTTCCGCCTGCCGGGTGCTCCGGATGCCGCCGGCGCGACAGGCGCGTTCAAGCGGCTCGAGGATCCGGCAGCCGGGACGCATCCTGCGGGCGGTGGGCACGCGGGCGGTCAGGCGCACGCAGCCGATGGCCGGGGCGCTGCGCGCCCGGTCTCGGTGCTCGGCGGCCCGTGAGGCGTGTAAGACCCACTGGCCCATGGCAGAGATTGCATCCCAGACCCTCGAGTTCGTCGGCCGCGAGCTGAACCTCGCCATGGGCGAGGCGCGCGCGGCGCTCGAGGCGTACGTCGAGCAGCCGCAGAATCTCCCGCTCCTCGAGCGCTGCACGCGCGAGCTGCACCAGGTGCACGGCGTGCTGCGCGTGCTCGAGATCTACGGGGCCGCCCTGCTCGCCGAGGAGATGGAGCAGGTCGCGCGCTATCTGTCCGCGACCGCGGTCGATCGCAAGAACCAGGCGGAGGTTCTCGATGCACTGATGCGCGCCATGGTGCAGCTGCCGAGCTACCTCGACCGGGTGCTGGCCGGCGGGCGCGACCTCGCCCTGGTGCTGCTGCCGCTGCTCAACGACCTGCGCGCGGTGCGCGGCCACGCGCTGCTCTCGGAAGGCACGCTGCTGCTGCTCAACCTCAAGTCCGACAAGCAGGCGCAGCCCCAGGCCGCCACCGCCGGTGAAGCGCCGCTGTCGGTCGAGCAGTGGGCCCGGCGGCTGCGCGCCCGCTACCAGACGGGGCTCATCGGCTGGATCCGCGGCGAGCGTCCCGAGCAGAACCTCGAGGTGCTGGCCGCGGTGGCGCACAAGCTCGAGCAGGTCGCGACCCGCCAGCCGGTGTTTCAGCTGTGGTGGGTGATCGGTGCGGTCATCGAGGCGCTGCAGCACAACGGCCTCGAGGGCGGCCAGTCGGTCAAGCGCCTCCTCGGACTCGGCGATCGCGAGATGCGCCGCCTGTACGATGAAGGCGAGGCGCGCTACGCGCAGAACCCGCCGATCGAGCTGCTCAACAATCTCCTTTATTACGTCGGCCGCGCCGAGTCGGCCGGCGGCCGGGTGAGCGCGGTACGCGCCTCGTTCCGCCTGTCGGAGCTGCTGCCGGTGGATGAGAGCATCGAGCAGGAGCGCGAGAACCTCTCGGCGCCCTCGGTGAAGCTCATGAAGACGGTCGCCGCGGCGATCCGCGAGGACCTGTCGCGCGTGAAGGACGTGCTCGACATCTTCGTGCGGCGCGGCGCCGGGCAGCCGGGCGAGCTCGCTCCCCAGGTCGAGCTGCTGCGCAAGATCGGCGACACGCTCGGCGTGCTGGGCCTGGGCGAGCTGCGCGCCAGCGTGCAGGCCGAGACCGAGCGGCTCGACAAGATCGTGGCGGGCACGCAGCCCGCGGACGATACCTCGCTGGTCGGGATCGCGGCCACGCTGATCGCGGTCGAGGACCGGCTCGACGACCGCCTGGTGGGACTCATCCTGCCGAAGGACACCGAGGCGGCCCCGCAGGCGGAGGGCAACGACAGCGAGTTTCAGCAGGTGCAGGCCGCGGTGCTGCGCGAATGCATCGTGAATCTCGCGCGCATCAAGGAGGCCATCACCCAGAGCGTCGGCGGCACGCTCGATGCCGCCGGACTCGACAGCTGGCAGGACCTGATGCGCGGCATGAAAGCGGGGCTGCTCATGCTCGGCAAGGCGCGCGCCGTCGAGGTGATCGATGCGATCACCACGCAGCTGAAGCGCGTCATGCAGCCCGGCATACACGTGCTGCCGGCCGGCTTCGTCGACCGCCTGGCGGATGCGATCGTCAGCGTCGAATACTATATGGAGACGCTGCAGGCCGGGCGCTCCGACCCCTGGTACATGCTCGACAACGCCCAGGTGTGCGTGCAGGCGCTCGCGCAGCAGCCCACCCCCTCGGTGCCGACCGTCGAGCCGCTCGACCCCAACGCCTACACGCGCACCGTGGCGATCCCGACGGCGGCGCCGCTGCGCATGCCGATCGCCGCCGATGCGGTCGGGGCCACGGCGCCGACGCTGTCGGCCTCGGCCACCGGGCGCCTCGCCGCGCTCGCCGAGAGCGCCGATCCGGAGCTCGTCAAACTCTTCATCGAGGAAGCGCGCGAGGAGCTCGAGAAGATCCAGCGCGGCTTCCCCGCCTGGGATCAGAACCCGCTCGAGCACTCCGCGCTCATCACGGTGCGCCGCTCGTTCCATACGCTCAAAGGCAGCGGGCGCATGGTCGGCGCGCGCGAGCTCGGCGAGTTCGCCTGGGCGATCGAGAATCTCCTCAACCGCGTGCTCGACAACACGCTCACCCGCTCGCCGCCGATCCTGGAGACGCTGCGCGCCGCGGTCGCCGCGCTCCCCGAGCTCATCGAGCAGCTCGACGGCGGCCCGCCCCCGCGGGCCGATACCGCGGCCATCGTGGCGCGCGCGCACGCGCTCGCCGCCGGACGCAGCCCCGCGCCCGCCGCGCCGGTGCGCGCCGAGCCGGAGGAAGAGCCGACCGAGTCGCCGACGGCGGTGTTCACCGAGCCGCCGCCGGTGCAGCGCCGGCCCACCGCGACGCCGGCGGCGCCGGGCGCCACGCAGCTCGCCCGCGCGCTGCCGAGCGCGCTCATGGACGCTCTCGAGGGCGTCAACACGCTGGTGGGCGATGCCATCGCGCCGGTCGCGCCGCCGCCGCCGCTGGAGGCGACGTTCAGCGGCACGAAGCCGGGACTGCAGGACGACACGCTGCGCGACATCTACGCGCGCGAGACCGCCACGCACATCGCCACCGTGCGCGCCTGGATTGCGCGCGAGGCGACGCTGCCCGAGCCGCATCTCCTGCCCGAAGAGGTCTACCGCGCCTGCCACACGCTCTCGGGGAGCTCGAAGATGGCGCAGGCGCGCCACGGCATCCGCCTGGCCGAGCCGCTCGATCACTGGCTGCGCCGCGTGTTCGCGAGCGGCCTCGGGCTGCGGGGCGAGGACCTGATGCTGCTCGGGGAGTGCATGGCCGCGATGCACGCGGTCGCGACCCATCTCGATGAGCCGACGGGTTACTTCGTCAATCACTGGCAGCTGCTCGAGCGCATCGAGAAGGCCGAGCGCAATCTCGATCAGCGCATCGCCGCCGCCGGCGGACACCCGGCACCGGCCCCCGCGGCCGCCGCCGCCGCGCCGCCCGCGGCCAGCGCCCAGGCGCCCGGCGCGGCGGGATCGCCCGAGGGCGAGCCGCCCGACGAGGCCGCCGACTTCGATCCCGAGGTCGCGGCGATTTTCACCGACGAGGCGACCGAGCTGATCGACGCCGCCGAGCACGCGCTCTCGGACTGGCGCGCGCATCCGGCGAGCGGCGAGCTGCGTCTCGGACTCAAGCGCCCGCTGCACACGCTGAAGGGCGGCGCGCGCATGGCGGGAATCCTGCCGATGGGCGACCTCGCGCACGAGCTCGAGTCGCTCGTGCTGCAGGTCGACAACGGCAGCGTCCAGGCCGATACCGCGGTATTCGACGTGATCCAGGCGAGCCTCGATGAGCTCGCACGCATGCGCGAGCACGTGGCCTCGGGCCAGCGCGTGGCTGCGGCCCGGGCGGTGGTGGCGCGCATCCAGGCGCTCACCCGTCCGGCCTCCGCACCCGCGCCACAGCCGGCCACCGCCGCGGCGCCACGACCCGTATCCGCGCCCCTGCCCGCAGCGCCGGCACCGTCGGTGGTGCCGCCGCCGGCCGCCGCGCCCGCGGCACCCCAGGCGGCAGCCGCCCCACCGCCGCCGAGTCCCCCGCCGCCGCCCCCCGCGGCTGCTGCGCCGGCGACGCCGCCGGCGGCACCCGCGCCGTCAGCCGCCCCCGCGCCGTCAGCGGCACCCGCGCCGGCGTCGCCTCCCGCCGCCGCGCCGCCCCCGCCACGTCCGCCCGTGTTCCCGGCCCGCCCGTCGGCCGGCGGCGCCGCAACCGCCGCGCCCGCCGCGCCTGCCAGCGCGCGTCCGTCGCAGCCGTTCATCCCCGCCGCGGCGCGCGCCACCGCGACGCCCCCGGGGGTCGCGGCGATGAGCGATACCGGGCTCGCACGGCTGAACGAGGAGCTCGCCCAGGGCACGCCCGAGGAGGGCATCGCGGCGCCGCAACCCGTGCCCCCGGGTCGCGAGCCGGTGCAGCCGGGCGAGCGCCAGGAGATGGCGCGCGTCGACGCCGATCTTCTCGACCAGCTCCTCAACATCTCGGGCGAAGCGAGCATCGCGCGCGCGCGCCTCGAGCAGCAGCTCGGCTCGTTCGATTTCAACCTCGGCGAGCTGTCGCGCACCGTGACGCGCCTCAAGGAGCAGCTGCGCCATCTCGAGATCGAGACCGAGGCACAGATTCTGCACAAGCACGAGGACGAGGCCGGCTCGCACCGCAGCGAGTTCGATCCGCTCGAGCTCGACCGCTACTCCTCGATCCAGCAGTACTCGCGCGCGCTCGCCGAGACGGCCAACGACGTGGCCAGTATCCAGCAGCTGCTCGAGAACCTCGCCAAGGACACCGTCAACCTGCTGCAGCAGCAGGCCCGCACCATCACCGAGCTGCAGAACGGCCTGATGCGCACGCGCATGGTGCCGTTCCAGCGTCACGTGCAGCGCCTGGCGCGCATCGTACGGCAGGCGGCCGCCGACACCGGCAAGCGCGCCGAGCTCAGCGTCGAGGGCGCTTCGGGTGAGCTCGACCGCCAGGTGCTCGAGCGCATGCTGCCGCCGTTCGAGCACATGCTGCGCAACGCCGTCGTACACGGCATCGAGAAGCCCGAGGAGCGCGTCAAGCGCGGCAAGAGCGACACCGGCCGCATCGTGCTCGAGCTGCAGCGCGAGGGTGCCGAAGTGATGGTGCGGCTCTCCGACGACGGCGCCGGCATGAACCTCAAGGCGATACGCGACAAGGCCGCGGCGCTCGGATTCATCGCGCCGGGCCAGACGATCAGCGACGAGGACGCGATGCAGCTGATCCTCGAGCCCGGCTTCTCGACCGCGGGCTCCGTTACCCAGCAGGCCGGCCGCGGCGTCGGCATGGACGTGGTCGCCACCGAGATCAAGCGCCTCGGCGGCGCGCTGCACATGGAGACCACGCCCGGTGCGGGGAGCGTGTTCACCGTACGGCTGCCGCTGACGCTGGCGATCAGCCACGCACTCGTGGTGCGCATCGACGAGGAGTACTACGCGCTGCCGCTGCCGACCGTCGAGGGCGTGCTGCGTCTCTCGAAGGCCGAGGTGAGCGCCCATCTCGGGCGCGACGCGGCCTTCTTCGAGTACGGCGGAGCCAAGTACCGCTTCCAGCATCTCGCCAGCTTCGTCGGCCTCGAGCCCGCGCCGCTGCCGGTGCAGGACGTGACCATCCCGGTGGTGCTGGTGCGCGCCGGCGAGCACTCGACCGGGCTCGTGGCGGATGAGCTGGTGGGCAGCCGCGAGATCGTCGTGAAATCGGTCGGACCGCAGATCTCGAGCATCCGCGGCATCTCCGGCGCGACCATCCTCGGCGACGGCCGCATCGTCATCATCCTCGACATCGGCGCGCTGGTGCGCGCCGAGTGGCGCACGCGCGCCGCCGCGCCCGCCGCGCCACCCAGGGAGCGCGGCGGCGACCGCCGCACCTTCGCCATGGTGGTGGACGACTCGATCACGGTGCGCCGCGTGACGCAGCGCCTGCTCGAGCGCAACGGCATGCGCGTCATCACCGCGCGCGACGGCATGGATGCGGTGGCGCTGCTGCAGGACAACGTGCCCGACGTGATCCTGCTCGACATCGAGATGCCGCGCATGGACGGCTACGAGGTCGCCGCCCACGTACGCAACGACCCGCGCCTGAAGGACGTGCCGATCATCATGGTCACCTCGCGCGTCGGCGAGAAGCACCGCGCACGCGCCATCGAGCTCGGGGTCGACGACTACCTCGGCAAACCCTACCAGGAGGCGCAGCTGCTCGATGCGATCGCGCCGCTGGTCGAGCGGCGCCGCGCGCTGCGCCAGGCCGCTTCCTGATGGCCGAGCGCGTCACCGAGATCTACAGTCTCCTCGTCCCGCTGGTCGACGGGCGGCTGATCATTCCGCGCGCCTGCGTCGCGGAGGTGGTGGGCTTTCAGACGCCGTCGGAGATGACGGGCGCGCCGCCCTGGTACATCGGCACGGTGCCGTGGAACGGCAAGGCGGTGCCGCTCGTGTCCTTCGAGGGCACCTGCGGCCAGATGATCCCGCCGGCGAGCGGCCGCACGCGCATCGTCATCCTGCATGCGCTCGGCACGCGCGTCGAAGGCGGCAACTTCGCCCTCGTCGCCCAGGGTTTTCCGCAGCTGGTGCGCGTGAGCTCCGACGTGGTGCGCCCCGACAACTCGCGGGTGTTCCCGGAGCGCGCGCCGATCATCTGCCAGATCCGCATGGTGAACGAGACGCCGCTGGTTCCGGACCTCGAGCGTCTCGAGGAGATGATCGCCGAAGAGACGAGCATCGGGGCCTGAAGCGTGTCTTCGACATCCTGAGAGCAGCCACCTGAGCGCCAGGACCTTCCGCTATGGCCTCGTGCCTGCGGCACAGGCCGCCTCCCTGACCGGCCGCGAGCTCCTGCAGGGCATGATCGACGGCCGCTTTCCCGCGCCTCCCATCACCGAGCCATTGAGCTTCTGGCTCATCGAGGTGGGCGAGGGGACCGCCGTGTTCGAGGGCGAGGCGGGCGGGCACCTTCTCAATCCCATGGGCATCGTGCACGGCGGCTGGACCATGACGCTCATCGACAGCGCCGCCGGCTGCGCCGCCCATACGCTGCTGCCGGCCGGCGTCGGCTACACCACGATCGAGACCAAGGTGAATTTCTCACGCGCGATCCGCGCCGCTACCGGGCGGGTGCGGGCCGAGGGGCGCGTGCTATCGAAGGGCCGTCAGGTCATCTCGGCCGAGGCCTGCGTCCGGGCCCCCGACGGCACGCTGCTGGCGCACGGCACCTCGACGCTGCTGGTGCTCGGGGAGCGATGAGCCTCGTCAGGGTGTTCACGCCGTCGACCGAGGGGGAGCTGCTCAGTGTCACGGCGATGCTCGAGGCGCGCGGGGTACCTTGCTTCGTCCAGGGCGCGGGCGTCGGCTCGCTCTTCCCGGGAGCGCTGCTCATCGAATCCCTCAACGGCCGTGCGATCATGGTGCCCGAGGCGCGCGCGGCCGAGGCGCGCGCACTCATCGAGGATTATCAGAATACGCCGGTCGACGGCGATCCGGACGAGGCGGACGCAAAGACATGAAGCGCACATCGGGCTCCCGCAAATCCATCACGCCCGCAGACTTCGGCCGTGCCATGGCGCTCAAGGGACTGCACGTCGCGCCGAAGAAGACGCTGCTGTCGCTGCGCATCGACTCGGACGTGATCGAGTGGTTCCGCGGCCAGGGCGCCGGTTACCAGTCGCGCATCAACGCGCTGCTGCGGGCGTACATGGAAGCGCACCTGTAAGCCGTGGGCGGCGCCGTATTCCTCAGCTATGCCTCCGAGGATGCCGCCGCCGCGGCGCGCATCGCCGCGGCGCTGCGCGCGGTGGGTGTCGAGGTGTGGTTCGACCAGAGCGAGCTGCGCGGCGGCGACGCCTGGGACCGGCAGATCCGCGCCCGCATCCACGACTGCCGGCTGTTCATCGCGGTGATCTCGGCGGCCACCGAGGCCCGTGACGAGGGGTATTTCCGGCGCGAGTGGAGGCTCGCGGTGGACCGCACCCACGACATGTCGGAGCGCAAGACCTTCCTGCTGCCGGTCGTGATCGACGGCACCTCCGAGCGCGGCGCCGCGGTGCCGGACAAATTCCGCGAGGTGCAATGGACGCGCGCCCCGGGCGGGGAGACGCCGCCGGAGTTCACGGCGCGCGTGGCGCGTCTCCTGGCGGAGCCTGCGGTCCAGAGCGCTGCCGCCGGCGCGGCGGTCGCCGGGGACCGCGCTCCCGCAGGAGGCGCGGCCTCGCGGTCGCGGCCGCCTGCCGTGCCGCTCGCGCTGCTGGCGCTCATCGTGGCGGGGCTCGGCTATCTCTTCATGGACAAGGTGGTCCGGCGTGACACGGCCCCTGCGGCCACGCTACCGGCGGTCGCGCCCGCCGCGGCACCCACAGCGGCTGCCTTCAATCCGCCGCCGCATTCGATCGCCGTGCTGCCGTTCGCGAACCTGAGCGGCGATCCCGGCCAGGATTACTTCTCCGACGGCCTCACCGAGGAGCTGCTCAATTCGCTCGCGGCCGTCGACGGACTGCAGGTGGCGGCGCGCACCTCGTCGTTCTCCTTCAAGGACAAGGACACCGACATCGGCACCATCGCACGCAAGCTCGGCGTCGGCGCGGTGCTCGAAGGCAGCGTGCGCCGCTCCGGCCACACCGTACGCATCACCGCTCAGCTCATCAACGCCGTGACGGGCTTTCACCTGTGGTCGAAGACCTATGATCGTGACCTCGGCGATGTGCTCAAGCTGCAGACCGAGATCGCCAGCGCCGTCGCGGATGCGCTCAAGGTGGCGATGCTTACGGATACCGCCGCGAGGATCGAGGTGGGAGGCACCCGCAATCCGGCTGCACTCGACGCCTACCTGCGCGGCCGCCGCGTGGGGGGCTCGGGCGGGCCCGAGGATTACCTGGGCGCGGCTGCCGCGTTCACCGAAGCGATCCGTCTGGACCCCGGCTACGCGGGCGCCTTCGCGGGCCGCGCGTGGGTCGAGTCGCTGTACGCATCCCAGGGAGCGCTGCCGTCCAGGGTCCGGGAGTATTTCGCCCGCGCATTCGCCGACGCCCGCCAGGCGATCGCACTCGCGCCGGAACTTGCCGACGGCCACTCCGCATTGGGGTTCTGCCTGGCAAACGGTGCGCTCGATCTGCGCGGGGCGCTCGATGAGTTCGAGCGCGCACGGACACTCGCGCCCGGTGACGCCGAGGTCGTGAGGATCTACGCCGTGAGCGCCATCATGGTGGGACGCACCGAGGCCGGTATCGCCGAGATGCGGCGCGCGGTCAGGCTCGATCCGCTGAACGCCGTCACCCACCACCTGTTCGGCATGGGACTGTACCTGGCACGCCGCTTCGAGGATGCGAGCCAGGAAAACGCCGCAGCGATCGCGCTCAATCCGGACTACCTGCGCACTTACGAATTCAGCGGACTCACCAGCTATCTGCTCGGCAGACTGGAGCAGGCGCGAGCGACCTGCGAGAGTCGGCCGGCGTACTGGGGAACCCAGTGGTGCCTGTCCCTCACCTACGAGAAGCTCGGACGGCATGCCGATGCGCAAGCGGCCCTCGCCAGAATTCACGACATGCAGGGGGATTCCGCCGCCTATCAGTATGCGGGCACCTATGCGCAGTGGGGTGACACTCCGAAGGCGCTCGAATGGCTCGAGACCGCCCTGCGGCTGCGAGACCCGGGACTGTCGCTGCTCAAGCAGGATCCGCTGATGGACCCTATCCGCAAGGAGCCGCGCTTCCAGGCCGTCGAGCGGCAGCTGCGCTTCCCCGACTAGGAGATCGGGTCGCCGCCCGCCGGCGGAGTCCGACCGGATTGGCGGCGCACCCGCGCGGCCGCGCCGCGCGCGACGTACAGCAGGTAGAAGCTCGCGAGCACGCCGGCTACGAGCCGCGGGATCACCGGCACGGCCTCGAGCTGCGGCAGCAGGAACAGGCACGCCCAGACCACCGCGTTGCCGGCGAGCCAGACAATCACCGCGACGAGCCCCGCGACGAATCCCGCCCCGCTCGCCGCCTCGAGGGGTGAGCCGGGCGGGGTCGCGGGCGCGGCGATCGGCGGCGCTGCGAGACCCGCCCCGGATGCCGGCACGGCCGGCGGCGGGCGCCGCGAGGCGCCGACCTTCCAGTAGCGCACCAGGCGGAAGATCGTCCAGGCGATCACGAAGGCGAGCCCGATGAAGCGCGAATAACGGTCCATGGTCAGAGGTCTCCGAGCTCGCGCTGCAGCAGCGCCAGCGCCGCGATCGCCGCGGTCTCGGTGCGCAGCACCCGCGGTCCCAGGCGCACGGCGGTGAAACCCGCCGCAAGCGCCGCCTGCTCCTCCTCGTCCGTGAGCCCGCCCTCGGGGCCGATCAGCACGGTGACGGCGCCGTCCGGGCGCGGCAGGTCCGCGAGCCGCGCGCCGGCGCCGGGCGCAAGCAGTACGCGCGCGCCGCCCGGCGCGCTCCTGAGGAACTCACGGTAGCCCTGCGGCGCGGCGATGCCCGGCAGGCGGTTGCGCCCGCACTGCTCGCAGGCGGCGATCGCGACGGCGCGCCAGTGATTCATCTTGCGATCGGACTGCTGCGCGGTGAGGCGCACGACGCTGCGCTCGGTGAGCACGGGCAGCAGCTGCGTGACGCCGAGCTCGGTGGCCTTCTGCACCACGAGGTCCATGCGCTCGCCGCGCGAGACGCCCTGCGCGAGGGTGAGCCTGAGCGGCGACTCGCGCTCCCGATCCGCATGCGCGCCGACGGCGACGATGACCTCGCCGCCCGCCGCCTTGTCGATGCTCGCCTCGTACTCGCCCCCCTCGCCGTTGAAGAGGGTGAGCGCGGTCCCGACCCGCAGGCGCAGTACGCGCGTCACGTGGCTCGCGGCATTGCCCTCGAGCCTGACGCGCTTGCCGCTCGTGAGCGGGCCCTCGACGTAGACGCGGGTCAGTCGCATGTGGCGGCCTCGATTCCCGTGCGCGCCACGTCCACCAGCAGATCGATCTCCTCGGGCGCGATGATGTACGGGGGCATGAAGTAGACGACGTTGCCGACCGGGCGCAGCAGCACGCCGCGGCTGAGCGCATGGGTGTAGACGGCGAGCCCGCGGCGCTCGCGCCAGTCGTAGGGCGTGCGGCGCGCCTTGTCGCGCACCATCTCGATGGCGACGATCATGCCGCACTGGCGCACCTCGGCGACGTGCGGGTGCGCCGCGAGCTCGCGGGCGCGCGCTCCGAGGTGCGCGGCGAGCGCGCGGTTGCGCGTCAGCGTGTCGTCCTCGCGGAAGATCGCCAGCGTCGCGCGCGCCGCCGCGCAGCCGAGCGGGTTGCCGGTGAAGCTGTGGGAATGCAGGAAGGCCGTGAGCCTGGCGTAGTCGTCGTAGAAGGCCGCGTAAACCGGCTCGGTGGTCAGCACCACCGAGAGCGGCAGGTAGCCGCCGGTGAGCCCCTTGGACAGGCACATGAAGTCCGGGCGGATGCCCGCCTGCTCGCACGCGAACAGCGTCCCGGTGCGCCCGAAGCCGACCGCGATCTCGTCCGCGATCAGGTGCACGCCGTGGCGGTCGCAGGCCGCGCGCAGCAGCGACAGGTATACCGGGTCGTACATGCGCATGCCGCCCGCGCACTGCACCAGCGGCTCGACGATCACCGCCGCCGCCTCGTGCGCGTGCCGCGCGAGCGCGGCCTCCATGTGCGCGAACTGCGCGCGCGAGTGCTCCGCCCAGCTCGCCCCGGGAGCGCGCTCGTAGCAGTCGGGCGAGGGCACGGTGATCACGTCCATCAGGAGCGGGCGGTAGATCTCCTTGTAGAGCTCGACGTTGCCGACGGCCAGCGCTCCGAGGGTCTCGCCGTGATAGCTGTTCGAGAGCGTGATGAAGCGGCGCTTGGCCGGGTGGCCGGTGTTGCGCCAGTAGTGGAAGCTCATCTTCACCGCCACCTCGACCGCGGAGGACCCGTTGTCGGCGTAGAAGCAGCGGCTGAGGCCCGCGGGCGCGAGCGCCGTGAGCTCCTCGGAGAGGGCGATCACCGGCTCGTGGGTGAAGCCCGCCAGGATCACCTGCTCGAGCGAATCGAGCTGCGCCCGCACCGCGGCGTTGATGCGCGGATTGGCGTGGCCGAAGAGGTTGACCCACCACGAGCTCACCGCATCGAGGTAGCGCTTGCCGGCGAAGTCCTCGAGCCACACGCCGCTGCCGCGGCGGATCGGGATCGGCGGCAGCCGCTCGTGATCCTTCATCTGCGTGCAGGGGTGCCACACGTGGGCGAGGTCGCGCGTCACGTACGGGGCGTTGGCGCAAGTCATGCGCAGGATTGTGGCAGAATCCCCGGGCCGACATGACCATCACCTCCGCCACCATACCGGTTGCGCCCGGGCTGCACGTCGATGCGGCGACGGGGCTGCTGATCGGGGCGCGGCAGGTGCTGTCGCCGCACTTCGATGCGCGCCCGGCGGGGGTGAAGCCCGATCTGCTCGTGGTGCACGGCATCAGCCTGCCCCCGGGGGAGTTCGGCGGACCGTGGATCGACCGTCTCTTCACCGGCACCCTGCCGCACGATGCGCATCCCTACTTCCGCGCGATCGCCAGCTGGCGCGTCTCGGCGCACGCCCTGATCCGCCGCGACGGTGAGATCGTGCAGTACGTGCCCTTCGGGGCGCGGGCCTGGCACGCCGGGCAGTCGGAGTACAACGGCCGTACGGGCTGCAACGACTTCTCGGTCGGCATCGAGCTCGAGGGGACCGACGAGACGCCCTACACGGAGGCGCAGTACGAGTCGCTGGCGCAGCTCGCCGCGGCGCTCTTCGACGCCTACCCCTCCCTCGGCCCCGAGCACATCGTCGGCCACAGCGACATTGCGCCCGAGCGCCGCACCGACCCGGGGCCGCTCTTCAACTGGCGCCGCTTGCGCATGCTGGTGCAGGAGCGCACGGCGCTACGCTGACCGGGGCGCCGGTTTCCGCGGCGATTTCCGCGGCGATCTGGGGGCCGGCTTCGGCTGCTTGTGCCGCTCGTGGCGCCACAGCACCTCGGTGCCGCGCTCATGGCGTGCCAGCACCCGCGCCAGCACGAACAGCAGATCCGAGAGGCGATTGAGGTACCTGAGCACCTCGGCGCTCACCTGCTCGGTCCGTGCCAGCGTGCAGGCGCGCCGTTCGGCGCGCCGCGCCACGGTGCGCGCCAGGTGGCAGGCGGCGGCTCCCGGGCCGCCTCCCGGCAGGATGAACTCCTTGAGCGGGGGCAGCTTCGCGTTGAACTCATCGAGCGCGCGCTCGAGCTGCGCCACGTGCTCGGCGCGGATCAGCGTGTGGCCCGGGATGCAAAGCTCGCCCCCCAGGTCGAAGAGCTCGTGCTGCACCCCGGTGAGGCAGGCCGCGACGTTCTGCGGCAGCTTCGGCACCGCGAGCAACACGCCGATGACACTGTTGAGCTCATCCACCGTGCCGTAGGCCTCGACCCGCGCGTTGTCCTTGGGGACGCGGCTGCCGTCGCCCAGGCCCGTGGTGCCGTCGTCGCCGGTGCGGGTGTAGATCCTGCTCAGCCGGTTTCCCATTGGTCGTATCCTAGCGGATATGGCATCCGGAGAACTCAAGGCAGCCCTCGCCGCGGCGCGGGCCGCGAGCGAGGTGATCGACGCCCACTACCGCAGGAATCCGGGCGTGCGCCTGAAGAGCGATGCCTCGCCGGTGACCGAGGCCGACGTGCTCGCCGAGGAGGTCATCCGCACCACGCTGAGCGAGCGCTTCCCGTCCTACGGTTTTCATGGCGAGGAGACCGGGCAGCACGGCGCTGGCGCCGAGAGCGTCTGGCTGGTCGATCCGATCGATGGCACCAAGGCCTTCGTGCGCGAGATCCCGTTCTTCTCGACCCAGATCGCGCTTCTGCGTGCCGGCAGGCTCGTGCTCGGGGTCTCGAGCGCGCCGGCCTTCGGCGAGCTCGCCTGGGCCGAAGAAGGCACGGGCGCCTTCCTCAACGACCGTCCCGTGCGCGTGAGCGCGGTGACGTCGCTCGCCGCCGCGGCGATCTCGGCCGGAAATCTCAGGAGCCTGGCGCGCTCGGGCGCCTGGGGCCGCTACGGGGCGCTGATCGCCGGTGCCGCCTACAGCCGCGGCTACGGCGACTTCGTGCACTATCACCTGCTGGCGCGCGGCGCGCTGGATCTCGTCATCGAGTCGAACGTCAGCATCCTCGACATCGCCGCGCTCACGGTGATCGTGCGCGAGGCGGGCGGGCGGTTCACGGATCTCGAGGGAGGCGAGGTCGGGCTCGCGACCTCGAGCGTGCTCGCCACCAACGGTGCGCTGCACGGCGCGGCCCTGGCGGCGCTCGCCGGCTAGGCATTGCACCCTCGCCGGACATCAAACGCTCACGAACACCCGCCGGCCGTCCTTGTCGAGCTCCATCATCGGCGCGAGGTAAAGATCGCTCAGGGAAGCCTCGGTGAGCGCCTCGCCCACCGGTCCGAGGGTCCAGCGTCCGTCGCCGTGCAGCAGCAGCACCCGGTCGGCGAAGCGCGCCGCCAGTGTCGGGTCGTGCAGGGTCGTGATCACGGTGCGGCCCGCGCGCGCGAGCTCGCGGAACAGCCCGAGCACCACCAGCTGGTGGTGAGGATCGAGGTGATTGGTGGGCTCGTCCAGGAGGAAGACCGCGGGCTGTTGGGCGAGCAGCGCCGCGACTGCTACGCGCCGCTGCTCGCCGCCCGAGAGCGTGTCGGTGCGCCGCATGGCGCAGTCGGCCATGTCCACCGCGGCGAGCGCGCTGCGCGCCAGGCGCTCGTCCTCCGCGCTCTCCCACTGCCACAGCGCGAGGTGCGGGTGGCGGCCGATGAGCACGGTCTCCATGGCGGTCGTGACGAAGGCATCCTCGAGGTCCTGGGGCAGAATCCCCAGACGCAGTGCCACCGCGCGGCGTTTGAGGCCGCCGAGCGTGACG
Organism: Steroidobacteraceae bacterium; assembly: GCA_035523985.1. GTDB lineage: Bacteria > Pseudomonadota > Gammaproteobacteria > Steroidobacterales > Steroidobacteraceae > 13-2-20CM-66-19. Next base: position 14,768 of record DATKPR010000032.1, read on the forward strand.
CCGTCGAGCTCGACGGCGCCGCTCGCCGGCTCGCGCAGTCCGGCGAGCGTGTGCAGCGTCAGCGTCTTGCCCGAGCCGTTGCGCCCGAGTATCGCCACCACTTCGCCGGGCGAGAACTCGACGTCGAGCCCCTGCACCAGCTGGCGCGCGCCGGCCCGCACGCCGACCGCGCGCGCCGCGAGCGGGGGCGCGGCGGCGCTGCGCGCCGCGGCGCCGTGACCGACCGGGCTCACGGCCGCGTCCATCGGATCTCCAGCGCGGTCGCCGGGCCCACCACCACGTCGCGCAGTGTGCGCGGCATCTCCGATTCCCGCTCACTGAGTGCGCGACGCCCGGCCATGATCTCGGCCGCGAGCTGCGGGTAGAGGGGCTTCTGGTCGGGGTCGGCGTAACCGATCGGGTACACGGGCTGCCCGGTCGCGTAGTCGTACTTGTCGGTCGCCCCCACGGTGTGCAGAAACTCGTGCGCGATGACGATGTCGTTGCTGCCGGTCATCTCGCGCACCGCGAAGGCATGCACTACGCCGACCAGGCCCTTCTGCAGTCCATGCGAGTCGGGCGCGCGCTCGAGCGTCGAGGGGTCGTGGTAGAGCACGAACAGGCGGATGCGCGACGGCACGCGCCCCGGGACGGTGCCGGCGCGGTGCGCATACCAGCGCAGCCTGAGGCTCCACCAGGCGATCCCAAGGGGGCCGGCATCGGGGGCGAGCGCGGGAGGCAGCTGCGCGCCTTCCGGGTAGAGCTCGAGATGCACCGGGTCATCGAGGGCCACCCCGTAACGGTGCGCTTCGCGCGCGAGGAACGCAGAGACGGGCTCGAAATCCTTCGCGGTCAGTGCCTCGATGTAGTCGTGCGCCGTGCGGCTGCCGTCGGCATTGAGGGGGTAGATGCCGACCCAGAGCGTTTGCTGCCAGCTCTGGGTGTGCACCCGGTCGAGCCACTGCTGCAGCGCCACCGCACCGAGCACCAGCAGCAGCACCAGGATGCGGATGTTGCGCCACACGCGCGGGGATCCGGATGCCGTCAGGGTTGCAGGCGCGTGGCCTGCCACGCGCCCGCTGCGAACGTACCCGCTCCGGGAGTGAGCGTGCGGCTCCAGCGCGCGCGATCGTGAATGCGGCCCGCGCCTTCGACCCACAGCTCGACCGCATCCGCCCACAGCCGATAGCCGCCCCAGTGCGGCGGGCGCGGAATTTCGATGGCGGGGTTGGCGGCGGCGCCGGCGGTCCCCGGAAGCGGCGCGCCGAAGCGCTGGGCGGTGTCGGCCAGGGCGCGCTCGAGCGCGGCGCGCGAGGCGATCGGCTCGCTCTGCGCGCTCGCCCAGGCGCCGAGCCGCTTGTCCCAGGAGCGCGAGGCGAAGTAGGCATCGGCCTCGGCGGCCGGGCCCTTGACGACCGTGCCCTCGATGCGCACCTGGCGGTGCAGCGCATCCCAGTGCAGCACCGCCGCCACGCGCGGATTTTTCTCCAGCTGCCGGCCCTTGCTCGAGCGGTAGTTGGTATAGAAAACCACGTAGCCGGGCTGGGGCACGATGTCCTTGCAGAGCACCACGCGCGCCGCCGGATGACCGTCGGGGGTTGCGGTCGCGAGCACCATGGCGTTGGGATTCGGTTGCGCACGCGCCGCCCAGGCATCGGCGAGCCAGCGCGCCGCGACCGCGAGCGGCTCGGCAGGCAAGGGGTCGGGGAGCAGCTCCTGGTGGTCGCTCATGGGTTGCACATTGGTGCGGCGAATCCCGATTCGGTAGGCTCCGGGCATGATACCGCTCTCGCGCATCGCGGGCCGCATCCTCAGATGGATCGGGCTCGTGGCCGGGGGCCTGGTGCTCGCCGCGCTGCTGCTGTTCGCGCTCGCCTTCGCGATCAACTGGCGCGACGAGCCGCTCTCGGCGCAGGCGCGCGCGCTCCTCGCGCTGCCGCCCGATCGCCTCAGGCCCGAGGACAACATCTACATCGCCATGGCGGGCTTCACCGCGCCCTCCGGCGCCTCGGTCACCGCCACGGGGCAGGCGCGCATCGAGCGCTACAACGAGCGCCTGGACGCGGTGCTGCACAACCCGTCGGCGCCGGCGCTCGACTCCCTCACCAGCCGCGATCCGGGGCAGCTCCTGTTCGTCGGTCAGGCGGACTTCGTGCATCCGCTCAGCGACTCGGTGTGGAACGAGGTCGCGGCGCACCGCGCCGACATCGAGGCGCTGCTCGCGCGGAACGCCGAGCTCTGCCAGCGCTACCAGGCGCTCGCGCGGCTGCCGGGCTACTTCGAGACGGCGCGCCCGAGCTACCTGGCGCCGCCGGTGTACGTGCCCACCGAGGTACGTTACCTGTTCCTCGAGGCCACGGCGCTGCGGTTGCGCAGCGGCAGCGCCGGCGAGCAGCGCGAGGCGCTGAGCGAGCTCTCGGCCGACATCGCCCTGTGGCGGCGCGTGCTGACGGGCGAGGGGCTGCTCGTCTCGAAGATGCTCTCGCTCGCGTACCTGCAGTCGGACTTGCTGCTGCTCGCCGATCTCATCGCCGATCCGCACGCCGAGGTGCCGGTGGGCGAGGGCGACGCTGAGCGGGTCGCTCCGCTCTTCGCGGATGGGGATTTCGCGCTCGCGACGGCCTTTGCCGCGGAGTTTCGCGTGCAGGTCTCGCTCCTCGAGCAGACGCAGTACCTCTACACCATCGGCTGGAGCCCCCAGCCCGCGGGCGGCAACATCGAGCGCAGCGGGCTCGACCGGCTGGGGAGCGCCGTCAGCGGACACTTCTTCAAGCTGAACGCGACGGTGAATCTCTTCGCGCAACAGGTGCAGCGCCTCGACTCGATCGCCCCGGGCCCGCAGGTTGCCGCGACCGACCGCAAGCTCGCGCAGACGAGCGCCACGGCCTGGTCGGCCGTGGGGGTCTACAACCCGATCGGCAAGCTTCTGGCGGGCCTTGCCGCGCCCCTGGGCGTCAACTACCCGCTGCGGGCGTGGGACGTCGCGGCGCTGCAGCGCCTGGTGCGCGCCGGCTACGAGATCCGCCGCCGGCAGACGCCCAAGGCCGACATCCCGGCTTTCCTCGAGCAGCATCCCGAGTGGGCGAGGCACCCGGGCGACGGCCGGCCGTTCCTGTGGGACCCCGAAGCCCTCGAGATCCGGGTGCAGACGATCGGCGAGCAACCCGCCGGGCGGCGCTTCTCGATCCGTGTGTGGCAGGGGGCTGCGCCCGGGGCGGGCCGACTTGCACCGCCCGCGCCGCCCCGATAGAAAGGAGGCGGATTTCCGCCAGAAGGCACCCCATCCCCATGACGCGCGAGCCCGTGACGCTGGATGACCTGCGCCAGCGACTGAACGATATCGACCGCCAGCTCATCGGCCTGGTCGCCGAGCGCAAGGCCGTGAGTGAGCAGGTGGCGCAGGTGAAGCGCTCCACCGGACGCCCGGTCCGCGACTACGAGCGTGAGCGCGACGTGATCCTCGGGGTGCGCGCGATCGCCACCGAGCGCGGCGTATCGCCCGAGCTCGCCGAGCAGATGCTGCGGCTGCTGATCCGCTCCTCCCTCACCACCCAGGAGCACGCGAGCGTCGTGGCGCGCGGCGCCGGCAGCGGGCGCCGGGCGCTCGTGATCGGCGGCGCGGGCAAGATGGGCGGCTGGTTCGTGAGCTTCCTCGCCTCCCAGGGCTTCGCGGTCGAGGTCGCCGATCCCGCCGCGGGCGCCGCCGGCGGCACGCGCGTCGCCGACTGGCACGCCACGGATCTCAAGCACGACCTCATCGTGGTCGCGACCCCGCTCGGCGCCACGGATGCGATCCTGCGCGACCTCGCGCTGCGCCGTCCCCCGGGGGTGATCTTCGACGTCGGCTCGCTCAAGTCACCGTTGCGCGCCGGGCTGATGGCGCTCAAATCGCACGGCTGCAAGGTGACTTCGGTGCACCCGATGTTCGGGCCGGACACCGAGCTGCTCTCGGGCCGCCACGTGGTGTTCATCGATCTTGGCAGCGCCGCGGCGCTCGCGGCGGTGCGCGAGCTCTTCGCCTCCACGATGGCCGAGCAGGTGGTGATGACTCTCGACGAGCACGATCGCCTCATCGCCTACGTGCTCGGGCTGTCGCATGCGCTCAACATCGCCTTCTTCACCGCCCTCGCCGAGAGCGGCGAGGCGGCGCCGCGGCTCGCCAGGATGTCGAGCACCACCTTCGATGCGCAGCTCGACGTCGCCAGCCGTGTCGCCCAGGAGAGCCCCGAGCTCTATTACGAGATCCAGAGCCTGAACGATTACGGCGCCGAGTCGCTCGAGGCCCTCTCCCAGGCGGTCGAACGGCTGCGGACCGCGGTGCTTTCGCAGGATCACGATACTTTCGTTGCTTTGATGCGCCGCGGGCGCGATTATCTCGACGACCGGCGCACGGTGACGGAGCGCCGCGCCTGAGGGACCAGGAGGAGCTCGAGTCTTGATGCGCCGCAGGAATGCCGAACATCGCGTGAGCGCCATACCCGCCGATCCGCTCGATCCGCTCGAGCGTGAGAACCAGGCATTGCGCGCACGCCTCGCGGCCCTCACCGAGGAGGCCGGGCGCAACGCCGCGCTGCTGCGCAAGTCGCAGGAGCGCGAGCTCGAGCTGCTGCGCGCCGGCTCCCTGCCGCAGCTGTTCGAGCGGCTGATCGCGGGGCTCAGGACCTCGTATCAGCTCGATGCCGTCACGGTGGTGCTCAACGACCCGCAGCACGAGATCCGCCACCTGATCTCGGGCGATCACCTCGCGCAGGGCCCGCTCGCCGGCGTGACCTTCGTCGATGCGCTGATGACGGTGGCCCCGCAGCTCGCCACGCTCGAGCGGCCGTGGCTCGGGCCCTACCGGCGCGCCGACCACGAGCTGCTGCTGCCGGGGCGCGCGCACGCCGCGAGTCTCGCGCTCATCCCGCTGCGCCGGCACGAGGAGCTCGACGGCGTGCTGGTCTTCGTCAGCAACGATCCGCAGCGCTTCACCCGCGAGCTGGCCAGCGATTTCCTCGCGCATCTGGGGCTCGTGGCCGCGATCTGCGTGGAGAACGCCGTCAACCGCGCGCGCCTGCTGCGCAGCGGGCTCACCGACTTCCTCACCGGCTTCCACAACCGCCGCTATCTGCATGCGCGGCTGCGCGAGGAGCTGGCGCGCGCGCAACGCGTGCGCCAGCCGATCGTGTGCATGATGATCGACGTCGACCACTTCAAGCGCGTCAACGACCAGTACGGGCACCTGGCCGGGGATACGGTGCTGCGCGAGGTGGCGCACCGCATCGATGCCGAGATGCGCATCAGCGACACCGGCGCGCGTTTCGGGGGCGATGAGTTCGCCATGGTGCTGTCGCAGGCCGACATTGCCGACGGCGAGCGGGTCGCGGGGCGCGTGCTGAACGCGGTGCGCCGCACCCCGATCGAGGTCAGTGCGACCGCGGGCGCCGCCGCCGAGACGGTGACGCTCTCGATCGGGGTCGCCGCAGCCCATCCCGGGCCCGGGCCGCACGACTACAAGGCACTCGCCGAGCGGCTGATCGCCGAAGCGGACGCCGCGCTCTACCGCGCCAAGAGCGCGGGGCGCAACCGCGTCGCCACCTCGCCGAACGTCGTCAGCTGAAGACAGCGGCTCGGGGCGGCCGCCGTGCGGCCGCGCTCCGGTCTGCACCCTCCCGCGGCGGGCCGTGCGTATTCATATACAGCAGACCCCGGAATCCGCCGCCAGGGAGACACCACATGAAAGCCCGCCTGCTCGCCGTCGCCGCCGCCTGTGTGACGCTGCCGCTGCTTGCGACCGCCCAGGGGCCGCAGCCGCTGCACCTGCCGTCGTTCCCGGATTTGAAGGAGCACGCGACCGAATCGGTCGACATCACCCTCGGCTGGATGCCGCTGCACCTCATGGGCTGGCTGCTCGACGACCGCGATCCCGATACCGCCCAGATGAAGCAGACCCTGAAGGGACTGAAGTCGGTGCAGGTCCGCAGCTATCAGTTCGACTCCGGCTACGACTGGCCGCAGGCCGACATCGATCGGGTGCGCGCCCAGCTCTCCGCCCCGGACTGGAGCCGGCTGGTGCAGGTGCGCAAACGCGGCGCAAGCCCGGGCCAGGACCAGGAGAACGTCGACATTTACGTGGCCCTGGAGGATAAGAAAGTGAGGGGCCTCGTCATCATCGCCTGCGAACCGCGTGAGCTCACCATCGTCAACATCGTCGGCTCGATCGATCTCGAGCAGATCGCGAGCCTGCGCAAGACCTTCGTGCCCCCGGGCAAGGGGCTCGCGCAGGTGCCGCCGCAGGCGTGAACGGGCCGGACCGGCGTGAGTGGGGACGGGGAATGTACGCACGACGATTGGCTCACGCGGGCTCTCGGCGGCGAGCGGGCGGCGTTCGCCGTCCTGGTGCGGCATCACCAGCGCGCGGTCTACAGTCTGGCGCTGCGCATGTTGTCCGACCGCCACGCGGCCGAGGATCTGGCGCAGGAGGTGTTTCTGCAGCTCTACCGCAACCTCGGCGCGGTGAGCTCGGAGAGTCACCTGGGCTTCTGGCTGCGCAAGGTGACGCTGCACCGCGCGATCGACCGGCTGCGCCGCGAGCCGCGCCACGAGGTGGCCGCGCTCAGCGAAGCCGAGCTGCCCGCGAGCGAGGCCGCGGCGGGCGATCCGATCCTCGACGGGAGACTGCGCCGCCTGCTCGGGGAGCTGCCGCCCGTGGCGCGTGCCGTGGTGCTGCTGCGCTACCAGGAGGACCTCGATCCTGCCGACATCGCACGGACGCTGCGCATGCCGGTCAATACGGTGAAGAGTCATCTGAAGCGTTCGCTCGCGCAGCTGCGTGAGCGTCTCACCTCGACGGCGGGGGCGCTGACATGAGCGAAGATATGCACGACGACCTGGAAAACACGCCTCTCGAGCGGCGGCTGCGCGCGGCGCTCACGCCGGCAGATCCTCCGCCGGGCTTCGTCGCGGGCGTCATGGCACGCGTCGCCGCGGAGCCGGCCGCGCCGCAGCGCGCGCGGCGCTCGCCGGCGGTGGTGAGCTGGGTCGCCTTCGGGCTCGCCGCCTCGGTGGTGCTCTCGGTGCTGCTGGCGCACCAGTGGCAGGTGCGGCGCATCGAGCAGGGACGCGAGGCGCGGCGGCAGCTGCTGGAAGCGCTGCGGGTCACCGACGAGAAGCTCGATCTCACCTACCGCGTCGTGAACGCGCAGCCGCGCGCGGCGCTTCCTCCACATTCGGGTGCCTGAGAACGCATGAAGACCTTTTCCAGGAAATGGCTCGCCGCGCCGCTGGCGGCGCTCCTCACTGCAGTGGCCCTCGCGGCGCCGCCTCCGGGCTTGCTGGTGCTGCCGGAATTCGACGCCCTGGCGAAGAAGGCCACCGAGTCGGTGAACATCTCGCTCGATCCCGCGCTGCTCGGTCTTGCCGCGAGCTTCCTCGATTCGAACGAGCCGCAGGATGCGGCGACCCGGCAGCTGATCGCGGGCCTCAAGGGCATCTACGTGCGCAGCTACACCTTCGACGCGGACTTCGCCTACCCGGCCGCGCAGGTGGACGCGGTACGCGCGCAGCTCACCGCGCCCGCGTGGCAGCGCCTCGTGCAGGTCAACAGCTCCAGGGAGCACACGCACGTCGATATCTACGTATGCGCCGAGCACGGCGTCGCGCAGGGACTCACGATCATCGCGAGCGAGCCGCGCGAGTTCACCATCGTCAACATCGTGGGTGCCATCGACCTCGCCAGGCTTCACCAGCTCGAAGGCAAGTTCGGCATCCCGAAACTGCCCCTGCCCGAGGGGAGCGCGGGCGGCAAGGACGACAAGCAGCCGGGCCGCTGAG
>DATKPR010000033.1:0-36296 GCA_035523985.1 Steroidobacteraceae bacterium
CGGCGAGGTCGCCGATCACATCGACCACATCCGCAAGGTCGCCGGTGTCGACTACGTGGGCCTGGGCTCCGACTTCGACGGCATTCCCGAGGCACCGACCGGACTCGACGGCGTCGACAAGTTCCCGGCGCTGCTCGCCGAGCTGGCGCGCCGGGGCTGGAGCGATGCCGACCTCGCCAAGGTGGCCGGCGGCAACGCACTGCGGGTGCTCGCCAGGGCCGAGGAGGTGAGTGTGCGGCTGCGCGCGATGCGCGGACCGTCCACGGCGACGCTCGCGCTGGACGGCCCGCCCAGGGCGCCGTAGAGGGCGGTCGCCGTGCTGCGCGCCGGACTGGGCAAGCCGGACTGGCCGCAGCATCTTGGCTACCGGGTGGGCGGGATCGTCCTCGAGTAGCCGCGGGGGCCGGCTCAAGCGCGCTTTTTCTTCCCCGCACCGGCGGGCGTGCGGCGTGGGGCCTCGGCGCGCGGACGGCCGGCGCTCGCCGCGATCAGCTGCGTCTCCGGCGTCGAGTTCAGCGATAGAACCCGGCACGGACCCTCGCCGACCGCGATGTAGGCGTGGCCCATGCCGCTGTCGAAATAGATCGAATCGCCGGCCTTCAGCCGCACCGGCGCGTACAGACTCGTGTAGAGATCGATCTCGCCCTCGAGCACATAGGCGTATTCCTCGCCCGGGTGCCGGATCAGCTCGCCGAACTCCTCGAGGCTGCGCGCGTGCGGCTCGGCGATGATCGGAATGATGCGCTTGTTGAGCAGCTCCCACGCCGGGTAGAGGTGCGAGTAGTTCGGCGTCTCGATCGCCTTGCCTTCCCCGGCGCGGATGATGCTGCGCCGTCCGGTGCCGCCCGCCAGGCCGTGCTCGCTCACCTCGCCGTTGAAGAGCGCCGAGATATCCACCTCGAGGCCGCTCGACAGGCGCAGCAGCTTGTCGAAGGTGAGCGACATCTTGTCGTTCTCGATCTTCGAGAGCGTCGAGAGCGGCAGACCGGTGCGCCGGCTCACCTCGGCCAGCGTCCAGCCGCGCTTGCGGCGCTGCGCCCTGAGCACCGCGCCCGGCTTGGCGAGCGTGGCGGGAGCCGATGCGTGCGCGAGGTTTCGAAGCGATTCGGGTTTCGCTGCCACGCCACAATCCTACCTTGTATCCCGCGTGAAAATTAATTTGCCAATTCAGAAAAATTGTTGTCACATTGGAGAAATACGTGGGCGTCACGCCCCGGGGGGATTCATCATGTCGAGGCCGCTACGCCTTCCTTCGCCGACTCTGCTCGCCGCCGTCGCGGCGGCGCTCGCCGCGGTCCCGACCGCGCGCGCCGACCAGCAGGCCGAGCCGAACACGCCGTCCGCCACGGCCACGACGCTGCAGGAGATCGTCGTCACGGCGCAGAAGCGCGAAGAGAAGCTGCACGACGTGCCGATGGGCATCACGGCGGTCACCAACGATGAGATGAGCAAGCTGCGCGTCACCGATTTCACCGATCTGCAGGCGCTGGTGCCGGCCCTCTCGGTGCAGGAGGCGCAGCCGGGCTTTACGCGCATCACGCTGCGCGGCGAGAACGTCGGCGGCATCGGCTCGACCGTGACGGTCTATGTCGACGACACGCCCGTCGGCTCGAGCAACGCGCTCGCCGACGGCGCCGTCATCACCGGGGATTTCGATACCTGGGATCTGCAGCGCGTGGAAGTGCTGCGCGGGCCGCAGGGGACCCTTTACGGCGCCGGCAGCGAGGGCGGCCTCCTCAAGTACGTCACCAATGCGCCCGACCCGACACGGGCCGCCGCCGCCTTCGACATCGGCTACGAGGACATCGCCCACGGTGGCGGCGACCCGCTGGTGAAGGGCATGGTCAACATGCCGATCACCGACAGCGCGGCGCTGCGCCTGAGCGGCTTCGGCACCTGGCTGCCGGGCTACATCGACGATCCGAACCTCAACGAGAGCCAGATCAACCGCGGCCAGCGCGAGGGCGGGCGTGCCTCGTTCCTCGTCAACGCGACCGACAACTTCACCATCCGCCTGACCGCCTTCGGCCAGAATCTGCGCACCGACGGCACGCCGACGGTCGACGTGGTCGGCGCCGCCGGCACACCGCTCACGCCGCCCGCCAATCCGCTGCAGGCGCTGGTCGGCAACTACGATCAGACGCGCTTCATCAACGAGCCGAGCACGTTCCGCTACCGGGAATTCAGCGCCAAGCTCGACTGGAATCTCGGCTGGGGAGCGCTGACCTCGATCTCGAGCTACGGCAAGAGCTATGCGAATCTGTTCACCGACGAATCCTCGCTCGAGCTGGCCTCCGGAGTCCCCGCGGCGGGGACCTACGGCGACCTGGCGGCCAGCGTCGTCGGCGCGCCCGCCGGTCTCGCCGAGACCGACCAGGTCAGCATGGGCAAGTTCACCCAGGAAGTGCGCCTGACCTCGATCGCATCGCAGACGCTCGAGTGGCAGGTCGGGGCGTTTTTCACCCGTGAGGCCTCGACGCTCGATGAGACGCTGCCGATCTTCCTCATTCCGAGCCAGGCACTGGCGCCGCTGCCCTCGCTCGAGACCCCGCATCTCGGGGCGCTGTACCGCGAATGGTCCGGCTTCGGCGAGGTCACTTATCACTTCAACCCGCAGTGGGACGTCGCCCTCGGCGCCCGCTGGTCGGAGAACAAGCAGACCGCCGATGAGGAGATCAGCGGACTGCTGGTGAGCCCGCCTTCCTTCTCGGGCGGCGATTCGACCGGCACCGACTGGACCTGGTCGGTCGCCCCGCGCTGGCATGTGAGCGACAACACGCTGGTGTACGCGCGCATCGCGACCGGCTACCGTCCGGGCGGTCCGAATGCGCTGCCCCCGATGGTCACCGCGGGCGTGCCGACCACGTACCAGTCCGACTCGACCACCAACTACGAGCTCGGCACGCGCACCACCTTCCTCGACAACCGCCTGTCGCTCGACGTGGCGGCATTCGTCATCAACTGGCAGAAGATCCAGCTGTCGGAGTTCGTCGAGAACTACACCATCGATGCCAACGGCGGTACGGCGCAGAGCAAGGGAGTCGAGTGGACCGTGGGGCTGACCCCGGTCAAGGGCCTGAACTTCCGTCTGACCGGGGCCTACGTGGACGCCAGCCTCACCTCGGACGCCCCCGCCGCCGGCGGCACCAATGGCGACGAGCTCGCTTTCGTGCCGAAGTGGAGCACCTCGCTCGACGGGTCCTACACCTGGCCCGTGGTGAACGACTTCGACGGCTTCGTCGGCGCAACCTGGTCCTATACCGGATCGCGCATCACCGATTTTTCCGCCAGCCCCACGGTGGTCGGCAGCGCGATCGTCTTCGTTCCGGATCCGCGCCCCGAGCTGCCGAGCTACAACACGGTGAACCTGCGGGCGGGACTGGAGAACGCCCGCTGGTCGTTCGAGCTGTACGTCAGGAATCTCGGCGACACGCGCGGGATCACGTCCTACGCCGGCTCGGGGACCGCGAACTTCGGCGGCTCGATCTCGCTGATCCAGCCGCGCACGGTGGGCGCGGCGGCGACACTGCGATTCTGAGCGGCGGAGCGGCGGTGGTCGAGGGCGCTGCAGACACGCGACTGCCGTACCCGTATCTGCTGTTTCTCGGCGATGCCACGGAGCCGGCGTTCGCCAAGACGGCGTTCGGTCTGCGCGACTGGATACCCGAGCGCTGCGTCGGCGAGTGGGGCTGTGCCGAGGCGACCGTCTCGACCGGACTGCCGCGGCTCGAGCCGGCGGCGGCGCGCGCCAGCGGGGCGCGCGCCCTCGTCATCGGCGTCGCCAACGTCGGCGGTGCGATCGGCGCGCGCTGGGTGCCGCTGCTCGTCGAGGCGCTGGAAGCGGGTCTCGATCTGGTGAGCGGCCTGCACGCCCGGCTCGCCGACGTGCCGCAGCTCGCCGCGGCCGCCGCGCGCCTCGGCCGGCGCCTCATCGACGTGCGCGTTCCCCCGCCGCACATCCCGATCGCCACGGGCCGCAAGCGCACGGGCAAGCGCCTGCTCACCGTCGGCACCGACTGTGCGCTCGGCAAGAAATACGCCGCTCTCGCCCTCGCGCGTGCCTTCGCCGCGCGCGGCCGCGCCGTCGACTTCCGCGCCACCGGCCAGACCGGCATCCTGATCGCCGGGGGCGGCATGCCCATGGATGCGGTCATCTCCGACTTCGAGGCCGGCGCCGCGGAGCTGCTGAGTCCCGACGCCGCGCCCGAGCACTGGGATGTGATCGAGGGCCAGGGGTCGCTGTTCCACCCGGCCTACGCCGCGGTGTCGCTCGGACTGCTGCACGGCAGCCAGCCCGATGTGCTCGTGGTCTGCCATCTGCCGGGGCGCGAGCGGGTGCTCGGCTATCCCGACTACGCGACGCCCGGCATCCCCGAGACCATCGAGCTCAACCTGCAGCTCGGTCGGCGCACCAACCCGGCAATCCGCTGCGGCGGCGTCTGCCTCAACACCTCGCAGCTCCCGGCCCGCGAGGCGCATGATCTGCTCGCGCGCGAGAGCCATCGCCTCGGCCTCGCGGTGGCCGATCCGCTGCGCCCGGGGCGCGAATTCGAACGGCTCGTCGACTCATGCCTGGCCTGATCCCGACCGGAAGGACCTCCCCTTGAACACCCAGCCTCCGCGCGCTCCGGCGCAATCCCGCTTGATCCCCGCAGCGGCCGCTGCACTCCTGACCCTGGCGCTCGCGCTCTTCACGGTGGCGATCGCGCGTGGCGCGGCTGCGGCGGCGCCGCAGGCGAGCCCACCGCCGGCGACGCCCGCGGCGGCGGCCGCTGCGACCCCGGCGGGCGCACCGCTCACGGCCGAGGACCTCGACACCTGGCTCGACGGCTACCTGCCGTACGCGCTGCGGGTCGACGACATCGCCGGCGCGGTGGTGGTGGTGGTCAAGGACGGCGCGGTGGTGACCGAGCGCGGCTACGGCTTCGCCAATGTCGCCAGGCGCACCCCGGTCGACCCGAAGCTCACGCTGTTCCGCCCGGGCTCGGTGTCCAAGCTCTTCACCTGGACCGCGGTCATGCAGCAGGTGGAGCAGGGCAGGATCGACCTCGATGCCGACATCAACCAGTACCTCGACTTCAAGGTGACGGGCAAGGACGGCAAGCCCATCACCATGCGCAACCTCATGCAGCACACGGCCGGTTTCGAGGAGCAGGCCAAGGGTGTGATCTCGACGAGCGATAACCTGCCGGGCTACGTCGCGCTGCTGAAGCAGCACGTGCCGGCACGCGTGTTCGAGGTCGGCTCGACCCCGGCGTACTCGAACTACGGCGCCTCGCTCGCCGGCTACATCGTCGAGCGCGTCGCGCACGAGCCGTTCGACGCCTACATCGAGCACCATATCTTCGAGCCGCTCGATATGCAGCACTCGAGCTTCCGCCAGCCGCTGCCGAAGGAGCTCGCGCCGCTCATGGCGACCGGCTACCGCGTTGCCTCCGGCGAGCCGCAGCCGTTCGAGTACGTCGGCCCGGCGCCGGCGGGCTCGGCGTCCGCCTCGGGCGAGGACATGGCGCACTTCATGATCGCGCAGCTGCAGAACGGCGAGTACCACGGCAAGCGGATCCTCAAGGCCGAGACCGCGCAGCTGATGCACGACAGCCCGTACCCCGATCGTCTCGGGCCGCTCGACCGCATGGAGCTCGGCTTCTTCGAGACCAACATCAACGGCCGCGAAGTCATCGCGCACCTCGGCGACACCGAGTGGTTTCATACCTCGCTGCACCTGTTCCTGAAGGAGAACGTCGGCTTCTACGTCTCCTTCAGCAGCCCGGGCAAGGACGGTGCCGCGCACCCGCTGCGCATCGCGCTGTTCCAGGATTTCGCCGACCGCTACCTGCCGGCCGCCGAGCCGCATCCGGTGGCGCCGAAGCTCGACGCGGCGACCGAGAAGGCGCACGCGGCGCTCATGGCGGGCGCCTGGACCGCCTCACGCGGTGGTTTCGACAACTTCCTCGCCGCGCTCGAGTTCGTCGGGCAGATGAAGGCCGGCGTCAACAAGGACGGCGAGCTCGCGGTGGCGATCCCGGGCACGAACGGCAAACCGCGGCACTGGGTCGAGGTGGCACCCTTCGTGTGGCAGGACGTCGACTCGCACGACCGCCTGGCGGCCAAGGTCGTCGACGGCCGGCCGGTGCGCTGGAGCTACGACACGCTCTCCCCGTTCGAGGTCTTCGACCGCACGCCCTGGTACCAGAGCAGCACCTGGCTGATGCCGCTGCTGCTCGCGGGCTTCGCGGCGCTGCTCGTCACCGTGCTCCTGTGGCCGGCGGCGGCGCTGGTGCGCCGTCACCTGAAGGTGCCGCGCGCGCTCGAGGCGCGCTCGGCGCGCGCCTACCGCTGGAGCCGTATCGCCGCGCTGGCGATCGTCGCGGTACTGAGCCTGTGGGCAGTGTTCATCGCACTCGTGCTGCACGACACGGGCACGCTCGGCGGACGGCTCGATCCGCTTTTGCTGCTCGCAGAGCTCGGCGGCATCGTCGCCTTCGTCGGCGGGTTCCTGGTGATGCTGTGGAACCTCGCCGTGGTGTGGAGCAGCGCGCAGCGCTGGCCGGCGCGCATCTGGAGCGTGGTGCTGGCGCTCTCGGCCCTCACGGTGCTGTGGGTGGGACTGGCGTGCCACCTGCTGCACGTCGGAACCCACTACTGATGGGCGGGCTGCGTCTCGCGGTGGCGGTCGAGAAGCTGCCCTTCTCGGCGCCGTTTCGCATCGCCGGACGGGTGTTCGAGCACCAGGACGCCGTGGTGGTCACGCTCGATGACGGCGCGCACCGCGGACGCGGCGAGGCCTCGGGCGTCTTCTATCTCGACGACGACGTGCCGCGGGCCGCGGCGGCGATCGAGGCGCAGCGCGCCGTCATCGAGCGCGGCATCGACCGCGAGGCGCTGCAGCGACTGCTGCCGCGCGGCGGCGCGCGCAACGCGCTCGACTGCGCGCTGTGGGAGCTCGAGGCCGAGCGTGCCGGCCGGCCGGTGTGGGCGCTCGCCGGCCTCAAGCCTCCGCGCCAGCTCACCACCACCTTCACGCTCGGCGCCGACACCCCCGAGAGCATGGCCGCCGGGGCGCGCCGCTACGCCGCGGCGCGGGCCCTGAAGCTCAAGCTCACCGGCGAGCCGGAGCTCGATGCCGCACGCGTGCGTGCGGTGCGCGCGGTGCGCCCGGACGTGTGGCTCGGCGTCGACGCCAACCAGGCCTACGGCATCGCGGAGCTCCCACGGCTGCTCGCCGTGCTGGTCGAAGCCCGCGTGGAGCTCCTCGAGCAGCCCCTCGCCCGCGGCCGCGAGGCGGATCTCGAGGGCTGCGACTCGCCGATCCCGATCGCCGCGGACGAAAGCGCGCTCGGGCTCAACGACATCGCCGGTCTCGTCGGCCGCTTCGACACCGTCAACATCAAGCTCGACAAGTGCGGCGGGCTCACCGAGGGACTCGCGATGGCGCACGAGGCGCGCCGCGCCGGGCTCGACGTGATGGTGGGCAACATGATGGGCTCGAGCTGGGCGATGGCCCCCGCGTTCGTGCTCGGACAGCTGTGCGACGTCGTCGACCTCGACGGTCCGACCTTCCTGGCGCGCGACCGCACGCCCGCGGTGCGCTACGCCGGCGGCATGATCTGGTGCGACGAGACGGTGTGGGGCGGCCCGAGCCGGCGCGCGGCCTGAGGCGCGCCGTCCACGGCGCATCCGCGGCGTAAGCGCAGCGTGTCCAGCTGGTTCCAGCGGCGGCTCCTGCCCGGCCTCGCCTTCAAGGCGGTGGTGATCGGCGGCGGCTACGCCACCGGGCGCGAGCTCGCCGAGTTCTTCCTGCCGAGCGGTCCGTGGGGCGGCCTCAAGGCGATGGTGCTCGCGATGCTCATCTGGAGCGCCATCTGCGTGGTGACCTTCCTCTACGCGCGCGCCAGCAACACCCGCGACTACCAGAGCTTCATGCGCGCGCTGCTCGGGCCCGCGTGGATCGCCTTCGAGGCGGCCTACGTGCTGTTCGTGGTGCTGGTGCTGGCGGTGTTCGGCGCCGCGGCCGGCGCCATCGCGGCGGCCGCGCTCGGCCTGCCGACCCTCGTCGGCACGCTGGCTCTCATGTCGGCGATCGGGCTGGTCACCGCCTACGGCAACGCCTCGGTGGAGCGCCTCTTCGCCTGGGTGTCGTTCCTGCTCTACGGCGTGTACGTGCTGTTCGTGGTGTTCTCGCTCACGCATTTCGGCGCGCGCATCGTCGCGGGCTTCGCGCAGCCGGCCCCGGGGGCGGGCTGGGTGGCGGGCGGTACCGCGTACGCGAGCTACAACGTCATCGGCGCGGTGGTGATCCTGCCGGTGCTGCGCCACCTCACCAGCAACCGCGACGCCGTGATCGCCGGCCTCGTCGCCGGCCCGCTCGCGATGCTGCCGGCGCTCATGTTCTTCACCTGCATGATGGCCTACTACCCCGGGATCGCGAACGCGACTCTGCCGTCGGACTACCTGCTGCAGCGGCTCGACCTGCCGGTGTTCCGCTACCTCTTCCAGCTCATGATCTTCGCGGCGCTGCTCGAGAGCGGCACCGGCTTCGTGCACGCCATTAATGAAAGAGTCGGCCACGCCTTCCGCCGCCGCAACCGCGAGCTCTCGCGCGTCGCGCGCCTGGCGGTCTCGCTGGCCACGCTCGTGTTCTGCATGCTGGTCGCCGAGCACTTCGGACTCGTCACGCTCATCGCCAGGGGCTACCGCGCCTTCGCGGTCATCGTGCTGCTGGTGTTCGTACTGCCGCTCTTCAGCGTCGGCATCTACCGTCTCATCACCGGGAAAGTGGTACCGCAGGGGGTCGCATGAATCTCAAGGGTCTCATCGCCGCCATGGCGGCCGCCGCTTCCTTTGCCAGCGCCGCACGCGGCGCGCCGCCGCAGGGCTTCGAGCGCCGCGTCGAGCAGGTGCGCAGCGCGATCGGCGTTCCCGGCATGGCAATCGCGATCGTCGAGAACGACCAGGTGACTTTCGCGCGCGGCTTCGGGGTGCGCGCCCTCGGCGAGGCCGCGCGCGTCGACGCCGACACCATCTTCCCGACCGGCTCGACCGGCAAGGCGTTCACGGTGGCCGATCTGGCCGTACTGGTCGATGCGGGCAGGATCGGCTGGGACGACCGCGTGACCGACCGCCTGCCGGGCTTCGAGATGTACGACCCGTGGGTGACGCGCGAGATCACCATCCGCGACCTGCTGGTGCACAGGAGCGGCCTCGGGCTCGGCGAGGGCGATCTGATGTTCGTGCCGCGCTCGAACCTCACCCGTGCCGAGGCCGTGCACCGGCTGCGCTACCTCAAGCCCGCCACCAGCTTCCGCTACGGCTTCGCCTACGACAACGTGCTCTACATGGTCGCCGGGCAGCTGATCGAGGCGGTCACGGGCGAGAGCTGGGAGAAGTTCACCACCGCGCACGTGCTGCAAGCCGCCGGCATGCTGCACTCGACCGCGGACGAGCCGGAGCGCTTCGCCAATGCCAACCGCGCCTACCCGCACGCGCGCCTGGACGGCGGCCTGCGCGGCGCCGGCACCCAGCAGCGGCTCAACGAAAGGGAAGAGCTCGGCCGCGCCGCGGCTCCCGCCGGCGGGCTCACCGTGAGCGCCAACGACATGGCGCGCTGGCTGATGATCCAGCTCGATGCCGGCGAGCTGCCGGGCCACTCCGGTCGGCTCTTCTCGCAGGCCGCCCATGAGCAGATGTGGAAACCGGTGGTGCTGCAGCCGGTCGGCGAGCCGCCCGCGGCGCTCAAGGCGACCCAGCCCAACTTCAACACCTATGCGCTCGGCTGGGACGTGACCGACTATGCCGGCACCAAGATCGTCTGGCATGGCGGCGCGGTACTCGGTTTCCTCACCGCCGTGGTGCTGATTCCCGAGAAGCACGTGGGCTTCTCCATCGAGATCAACTGCGAGGACGGCGAGATCATCCGCGGCCTCATGTACGAGCTGCTCGATCACTATCTTGGGCGGCCGCACGTCGACTGGGTGGCGCGCTACCGCGCCGAGAAGCAGCGGCGCATCGACGCGGCGCTTGCCGCGCTCAGGACCGCGGTGGCGAAGCCCGCTGCGGTCGGTCCCTCGCTGCCGATTGCCGCTTACGCCGGGACCTACCGGGATCCCTGGTACGGCAACATCGAGGTCGCCGTGAAGGACGGCAGGCTCGGCATCGACTTCAAGACCACGCCGCGCATGAGCGGCACGCTCGAGCACTACCAGTACGACACCTTCACGACCCATCTGGAGGACCCGACCATCGAGCCCGCCTATGTGACCTTCAGTCTCGATGCCGACGGCAAGGTCGACCGCGTGACCATGAAGCCCGTGTCACCGATCGCGGACTTCTCCTACGACTACCAGGACCTGCTGTTCACGCCGCTGCGGGAGCCGCGGCCGTGAGGCGCTCCGGCCGCGCCTAGTTCTCGAGTCCCGCGCGGCTGGTGAGATACACCGCGAAGGTACCGAGCCAGTGGCCGCCCTCGTAATACTGGCCGGTCACCGCGGGTAGGGCCGCATCGGCGTGACGGCGCGCGGCGGCGCGCAGCGCCGCGATGCGCGCATCTGCCGCCGGCAGCCCGTGCGCGATGCCCTCGAGCATCCAGGCGCGGCTCAGGTTCAGCCCGTCGAGGTGCGCGAGCTTCGGATCCGAGCGGTCGGTCACGACGCCCGGCTCGAGCCAGCCGTGGGCCGCGTGCGCCGCGCCCGCCGGCGCGGACGCCGTGGCCGCTGCCGCCGGGGTGCCCGGGCCGGCCGCACCCGCGGCGGCGCGCGGAATCTGCGGCAGGAATGCGCTCAGCCATTTCGCGAACGCCGGCGGCTCGAGCACCCGGCGCATGAAATCCGCCTCCGCGAGACACGGCGACAGGAAGTCCTCGCCCGAGGGCTCATAGGCGAGCGGGCAGTTGCGGTCGTGGCGGTAGAAGCGCTGCGCCGCATCGGCGAGGAGCCGGCGCATCCCGTCGTCATGCGTGACGCCGGCCCAGTCCCAGATCAGTCCGAAGGCGAACGCGGTCTGGTCGTGCTCGCCGACGCGGATCGGGTACTGAAGCTTCGGCAGCCAGCGCTCGAGCCGCGCCACCACCTCGGTCTCGAGCGGCGCGAGCACCGTCGACCAGCGGCGCGCGTCGGGATCGTCCGAGCGGCGCAGCTCCGCGGCCAGCTCGAGCAGCCAGGCGAGTCCGTAGGGGCGCTCGAAGGAGGCACGCCCGGCGCCGTGCAGATAAGCCACCTCGCCCTCGATCTTGTCGGTCATGAAGCTCTGGTTGAGCGCGGTGCGCGCCTCGACGGCGAACGGCGCGTCCGGGTAGAGGCGCAGCAACCGCACCAGCAGCCAGTGGCCGTGCACGTCCGAGTGCCAGTCGAGGCAGCCGTAGAAGACGGGCGTCAGCTCGTGGGGCGGGCGCGCGTCGGAGGCGTCGTTCAACGTGTGGCTGATGTGGTTTGGATATTCCTGGTGCAGGCACTTGAGCGCGAGGGCCGCGAAGCGCGCCGCCGCCGCTTTCGACAGCCGCCCGGCGCTCACGTGCGCGGCGGGCCTGGCGGACGAGGCGGCGGCTGCCGCGGCGGCGGGAGCGCGCGGCGCGGCGGCGGCGAGCAGTGCGAGCGCGAGGGCGGGGCCGATGGGGCGTCTCATGGGCCCATGTTACGCTCAGCGCCGTGCGCGAATCCCTGCCCGTCGTGCTGATCCCGGGACTGCTCGCCTCGGCGCGCCTGTACGCCGCACAGATCCCCGAGCTCTGGCGCCGCGGCCCGGTGATGGTCGCCGATCACACCCGCGATGCGAGCTTGGAGGCCATGGCGCACCGGCTGCTCGCGGCGGCGCCGCCACGCTTCGCGCTCGCCGGTCTTTCCATGGGCGGCTACCTCGCCTTCGAGGTGGTGCGGCGGGCGCCCGAGCGCCTCGCGCGCCTCGCGCTGCTCGACACCTCGGCGCGCGCCGACACGCCCGAGGCGACCGCCATGCGCCACGCGCAGATGACGCTCGCCGCCGCGGGACGCCTGGGCGAGGTGGTGGAGCAGCAGTTCGCGCGCACCGTCCACCCGCTGCACCGCAACGACCCGCAGCTGCGCGAGACCAATCGGCTCATGGCCGAGGAGGTGGGGGCCGAAGCGTTCCTGCGCCAGCAGCAGGCGATCATGGAGCGGCCCGACTCGCGTCCCACGCTCGCCGCGATCGCCTGCCGGACGCTGGTGCTGGTCGGCGCGCAGGACGAGCTCACCCCGCCGGAGCGCGCGCTCGAGATGGCGCACGGCATCCGCGGCGCGCAGCTCGTCACGGTGCCCGAGTGCGGGCACCTCGCGACGCTCGAGCAGCCGCGCGCGGTGACCGCCGCGCTGCTCGACTGGCTCGAGGACTGAGGCGCCGCCGGTGGCGACCGCCGCGCACCGGGCGCTGCTGCTCGCGCATCCCGACACGCCGGGAGAATGGGTGTGGAGCATCGCCGCGGACGTGCAGCTCGAGGCAGGCACGCTGGTGTGCCATTACGCGCTGCACGGCGAGGTCAACCGCCTGCGCGTGCCGGCGGTGCGCGCCGGGCGCCGTGCGGACGAGCTCTGGCAGCACACCTGCTTCGAGGTGTTCGCCGCCGCCGCCGGGAGCGCGGACTACTACGAGTTCAACTTCTCACCCTCGCTCGACTGGGCCGCGTACCACTTCGATGAATACCGCGAGGGCATGAGGCCCGCGAACCTGGCGCGCGCGCCGGGGCTTACCTCGCGCCGCTCCGCCGGGCGCCTCGAGCTCACCGCGCACCTGCATCTCGACGGCCTCGCCGCCCTTGCGCGCGCGCCGCGGCTGCGCCTCGGGCTCACCGCGGTCGTCGAGGACGAGGGTGGTACTCTTTCCTACTGGGCCCTGCGCCACGCGCCGGGCAACCCCGATTTCCACGACCCCGGCGGCTTTGCGCTCGAGATTGAGACCGCATGAAATTCGGCATCGACCGGCTGATCGAGGATCCGCGGCTGCGCGCGCCGCTCGCCGGCAAGCGCCTGGCGCTGCTCGCCCACCCGGCGTCCGTCACGCGCGATCTCACCCACTCGATCGATGCCCTCGCCGCCTGCGGCGAGCTTAAGCTCAGCGCCGCGTTCGGTCCGCAGCACGGCCTGCGCGGCGACAAGCAGTACAACATGATCGAGTCGGCGGACTTCACCGACCCGGTGCACCACATCCCGGTGTTCAGCCTGTACGGCACGGTGCGACGGCCGACCGCCGCGATGATGGACAGCTTCGACGTGCTGCTGGTGGATCTGCAGGACCTGGGCTGCCGCATCTATACCTTCATCACGACGCTGCGCTACGTGCTCGAGGCGGCCGCCGCCGCGCGCAAGAGCGTGTGGGTGCTCGACCGCCCGAATCCCGCCGGGCGTCCGGTCGAGGGGCTGACGCTGCGGCCGGGCTGGGAGAGCTTCGTCGGGGCCGGGGCGCTGCCCATGCGTCACGGGCTCACCATGGGGGAAGTGGCGCGCTGGTTCGTCGCGACGCTGCGCCTCGACGTCGACTGTCAGGTCGTGAAGATGGAAGGCTGGGCGCCGGCGGCGGCGCCCGGCTACGGCTGGCCGCTCGGCGAGCGCGCCTGGGTGAACCCGAGTCCCAACGCGCCGAATCTGTCGATGGCGCGCTGCTACGCGGGCTCGGTGCTGCTCGAGGGCAGCAACCTTTCCGAGGGCCGCGGCACCACGCGGCCGCTGGAGGTGCTGGGGGCGCCCGACCTCGACGTGCCCGCGCTCCTCGGGGAGATGCACGCGCTCGCGCCCGAGTGGCTCGCGGGCTGCGCCCTGCGGCCGTGCTGGTTCGAGCCGACTTTCAACAAGCATCAGGGGCAGCTGTGCGCGGGGCTGCAGGTGCACGTCGAGGACGCGGCGTACTACCGCCACGAGGCGTTCCGGCCATGGCGGCTGTTCGCGCTCGCGTTCAAGGCGTTGCGGCGCCTGCGGCCCGAGTACCCGATGTGGGCGGATTTTCCCTACGAGTACGAGACCGGAAAGCTCGCGATCGACGTGATCAACGGCAGCGAGCTGCTCAGGCACTGGGTGGACGATGCGGCGGCGACTCCGGCGGATCTCGAGGCGCTGGCGCGCGCCGATGAGTCGGCGTGGAGCGCGGCGCGGCGCGCGCTGCTGCTCTACTGAGGCATCCCCAAGCGGTCAGCGGCCGCCGCAGCTCGCATAGGGCGGTCCCTCGCCGGGCACGAGCGGGCAGAGCGTGACGGGCCCGAGCTGCGCGAGGCGCGCGCTCCAGTACCTGCCGTCGAGCGCGAGCGGATGCGAGGAGTCAGGTCCCCGCTCGGTCCACTGCAGCGCGTAGAAGTCGTCGCTGCCGCGGATCGCCACCATCACCGAGGTCTCGCTGTGCGCCTTGCCGCCGGAGCTCACCCGGCCGCAGCTCACCACGGTGGCGAATGCCGGCTCGTGGGCGAGCGACTGGGGCCCGAGATCGAGCGCGACGTAGGTGTCGGGACAGTGGCGCTGGAAGCCGCGCGCCAGCGCCTCGAGGTATCCCTGGGGCGTCGCGCCGGCGCTGTAGGCCATGCCCTGCACGCCGGTGAGCGTGACCATGCGCGTCCATTCATCGCTCGACTGCCCCTCGGGCACGTGCTCGCGCACGTAGATATTGCCGCTGGTGCGCTCGAAGCTCATCCTGAAAGGCGCCGGGAGCGTGAACGCCACGAGGCGGTGGAACACGGGCACGACCACCCGCTCGCCGCCCGGCGCCGCGGCCGCGCACGCGCCCGCCGCGGCGCACACCAGGACCCGGAGAATCAGCGCGCCCGCCGGCGCAAAACCCTGACGCATGGCGCGCAGCATAGCGCACGCTTGTCTTAATCTGGGCGCGCTGCGAACGCCTGCGCCTTTTCCCCGGCGCGCGTGCGTCTTACGGTAAGTCCGCCCGCGCCGTGCGGCCGCTTCCCGCACAATGTCTGCCGACGACGCCAGGGGTTTCGCTCGCCGCGACAGGCGGGCGAACAGAATAACGAGAGGGAGCAGGTTCATCGTCGCCTCACCCCGACTGCCGCGCCTTGCGCCGGCTGTGCTGACTGCATTGCTGTGCGGCTGGGCCGTCGCGGTGGCGGCCGCGCCGCGGGTCGCGCCCTTCGTGGTGCGCACCGATCTCGCGCCGCTCATTCGCGCCGCGGCTTCCTCGGCCGTGCAGTTCGCCGTACCGGTGCCGCACGCGGCCTCGACCGCCGCGTCCGGCCGCTGGTCGGTCGAGGGAGGCACCGCCCGCTGGCATTACGCCGTGCAGGTGCCGGGCGCCGTGTCGCTGTCGTTCCACGCGCTCGGCTCGCTGCCGGCGGGGGCGACGCTGCTCGTCAGCGGCCACGAGGTTACGACCAGCTATGGCGCGGCGGCGCTGCACCGTGGGGAGCTCTGGAGCCGGATCCACGCGGGCGACACCCTGGAACTCACCCTGACGGTCGCGGCCGCCGAGCAGGGCGCGGTGGATCTGCGCATCGTCAGCCTGCAGGCGGGCTACCGCGCCATCGGCGCCGGCGTCGCGGACCACCCGGTGTACCGCCACCTGCTGCCGGGCGCGCCGCCCGACGATGCGGCGTGCGTGACCAACTACGAATGTGCAGTCACCGCGGGCAACACGCCGGCGGCCTCCGCCACCGTGGCGCTGGTGATCGAGAACCTCTACCAGTGCACCGGCACCCTCGTGAACGACGTGCCGGGCGACGACACGCCCTACGTGCTCACCGCGCGGCACTGCGAGACCGGGCAGCTCGGAGGCGGCAATCCGGCGGCCGCTGCCGGCGTGACGGTGTACTGGAACGCGGTCAGCGCCTGCGGCACGCCGCTCGGCTCGATCTACGACGGCACGCTGCCGAGCCAGACG
This sequence comes from Steroidobacteraceae bacterium, assembly GCA_035523985.1. GTDB lineage: Bacteria > Pseudomonadota > Gammaproteobacteria > Steroidobacterales > Steroidobacteraceae > 13-2-20CM-66-19. Next base: position 15,820 of record DATKPR010000033.1, read on the forward strand.
GGCGCGCGCACCGTGGTCGAGCAGCAGGACGCCTGGCTGCTGAGGCTCGACAGCCAGCCGGTCGCCGCGGATGCGCAGTTCGCCGGCTTCGACGCCACGGGCGGCGCGGTCACCGGGGGCTACTCGATCCATCACGCCGAGGGACGCGACAAGCAGATCGTCGGCTGGTACGGCACGGCCTATGCCTTTGCGCGGACCGGGGAGCTCGGCACCGCCTACACCTCCGACCTCCTCGAGACCGTCAACCAGAGCGGCAACATCGGCGCCGGCGCCTCCGGCAGCGGACTCTTCGACCGCAGCGATCACCTGGTGGGAACGCTCGCGCTCGGCCGCAAGACCGCCGACCCGTCCGGCTACCAGTCGTGCCCGGTGGCGCAGCCCCCGGCCCCGAATGGCGCCAACGGCGCCGCCGATTTCACCGCGCTCGCGGCGGTGTGGGACTCGACCGCCGATGCCACCAGCAGCACCGGCGGTGCGACGCTGCGCTCCGTGCTCGATCCCGGGGACACCGGCAGCCGCGTGGTCCCGGCCAAGCCCATCGAGCTCGTCGCCTACCCGGGCGATGCGCCGCCCGCGCCGCGCATCACGTTCACCCCGGCGAGCGTCGTGGCCAATCAGCCTTTTACCGCCGCCTGGTCTTCGGGGAGCGCCGCGAACTGCACCCTGACCGGCGGCGTTCCGGGCGGCAGCTGGGGCGGGAGCATGCAGAACGTGCCCGCGAGCGGATCCGCCCCCGAGAGCGGCCCCGCGGGCACCTACACGTTCGGCCTGGTGTGCCAGAGCGCGGCGGTGGCCGGTGCGGCGGTCTCGACGCAGGCGACGCTCACCATCGCATCCGGGGCGGCGGCCGCGCCCGCCGGCTCGTCCGCCGACGCGGCGGCGCAGGGGATCGCAGACAATTCAGGCGGGGGAGGCTCGATGGGAATCTTCGAAACGGTGATTCTGGCGGCTCTGGTGGCGTTCGCCGTCACGCGCGCGGCGGCCAGCGGCCGGCGCTGGCGGCTTCCCGGGCGGCTACGGCCGCTGCGGCGCAAGGTCCGGCAACAGGAACGTCCGGCGCGCCGCTTCTGAGGCGAGGCGCTCGGGCGCGTACCAGCGGCCGAGCAGCGCTTTCTCGAGCAGGTCCGGATTGGCCGCCGCGAACGCGGCGAAGTCGTCCCACGCGCCGCCCGCCATGCGCTCGGCGGTCAGCGCCAGGAAGGCGATCGTGACCGTCTGATGGAAGGCCGCGGGTTTGCCGGCCCGGGCCGTCATCGCGCGCAGCGCGCGCGAGTAGTGCAGCACCGTCTCGGGGAAGTCGTGACGCCGCAGCATCTCGAATGCCATGCGCACGTGCTCGCGGTGGGGGAACTGCGCCGCCGCGATCTCGCCGCGCAGGAAACGCGCGAGCTCGGGGCACTCAGGGAGCATCTTTGCCGGCCTCGCGCAGGCGATGCGAGTCGCGCGCCGTCAGATCGAGCCCGTAGACCTCGCGCAGGGCGCGGATTTTCCTCAGCGTCGCCGCCGAGAACGGCGCCTTGCCCTCGAAGGCATGTAGCACGATGCCCTCGAGCAGGTCGCCGAGCGAAAGATCCAGCTCGGTGGCGAGCGCCTTCAGCACCTTGAGGAGGCGCGTCTCGAGACGCACGCCGGTCTGGGTGCGGGTGACGGTTTTCATCCGCCAATGGTACCACGGTACCAAGGTACCAAGGCCAACGGCCGCCGGCGCCGCGCTGGCCGCCCGCCTGCCGCCACGCCCGAGGCCCGGCTGAGGGCGCATGGCCCGGACCCGGGCGTTCTGCTCTAATCCGCGCCTGCATGCAGACCGCACCCGACATCACCGGCTACCGCAGGTACTGGGCCGCACGCTTCGGCACGGCGCCGTTCCTGCCCATGTCGCGCGCCGAGATGGAGCGGCTCGGCTGGGACAGCTGCGACGTCATCATCGTCACCGGCGATGCCTACGTCGACCACCCGAGCTTCGGCATGGCGATCGTCGGCCGGGTGCTCGAGGCGCAGGGCTTCCGCGTCGGCATCATCGCGCAGCCCGACTGGCACAGTGCCGAGCCGTTCGCCGCGCTCGGGCGGCCGAATCTCTTCTTCGGCATCACCGCCGGCAACATGGACTCCATGGTGAACCGCTACACCGCCGACCGCCGCATCAGGAGCGACGACGCCTACACGCCGGGCGGTGCCGGCGGCAAGCGCCCGGACCGCTCGGTGATCGTGTACGCGCAGCGTGCGCGCGAGGCGTTCCGCGACGTGCCGATCGTGATCGGCGGCATCGAGGCCTCGCTGCGGCGGATCGCGCACTACGATTACTGGTCGGAGAAGGTGCGCCGCTCGGTGCTGCTCGATGCCAAGGCGGACCTCCTCATCTACGGCAACGGCGAGCGGCAGATCTGCGAGATCGCCCACCGGCTCGCCGGCGGCGAGCGGATCGCCGACCTCACCGACGTGCGCGGTACGGCGTTCACGCGCCGCGCCACGCCCGCCGGGTGGATCGAGATCGATTCGACGCACCTCGATGCGCCGGGCCCCCTGAATCCCCCGGTCGATCCCTACGCCATGGCGGCGCCGGATCCGTCCGCGGCTGCGGCGATGCCCCCGGCGGCCGCGCCGCCCGGCGCGCAGGGGTCCGGGGCGCCGCAGTCCGGGCAGGTGGTGCGCTTCGTGCGCCGCGTCAGGAACGCCGACCGCGAGCGCAGCGTCATCCGCATGCCGGCGCACGAGGCGGTGGCGGCCGATGCGGTGCTGTACGCGCACGCCTCGCGCATCCTGCACCTCGAGTCGAATCCGGGTAACGCGCGCGCGCTCACGCAGCGCCACGGCGACCTCGACGTGTGGCTGAATCCGCCGCCGCTGCCGCTCTCGACCGCGGAGATGGACTGGGTGTACGAGCGGCCGTATGCGCGTGCACCGCATCCTGCCTACGGCAACGCGAGCATTCCCGCCTGGAAGATGATCCGCTTCTCGGTCGCCATTCAGCGCGGCTGCTTCGGCGGCTGCACCTTCTGCTCCATCACCGAGCACGAGGGCCGCATCATCCAGAGCCGCTCGGAGGCTTCCGTGCTGCGCGAGATCGAGACGGTACGCGATACCGTAGCGGGCTTCACCGGCGTCATCTCCGATCTCGGCGGTCCGACCGCCAACATGTACCGCCTCGCCTGCAGGAGCCGCGAGATCGAGAGCGCCTGCCGCAGGCCCTCGTGCGTGTACCCCGGCATCTGCCCGAATCTCGACACCGACCACGCGCCGCTGGTGCGCCTCTACCGCAAGGCGCGCGCGCTCCCCGGGATCAAGAAAGTGCTGATCGCCTCCGGGGTGCGCTACGACCTCGCCATCGAGTCGCCCGAGTATGTGAAAGAGCTCGCCCAGCACCATACCGGCGGCTACCTCAAGATCGCGCCCGAGGCGCTGGCCGAGGGGCCGCTCTCCAAGATGATGAAGCCGGGGGTGGGGGCCTACGACCGCTTCAAGGAGCTGTTCGACCGCTACTCGAAGGAGGCGGGCAAGGAGCAGTACCTCATCCCCTACTTCATCGCCGCGCATCCGGGGACCTCGGACCAGGACATGCTCGAGCTCGCGCTGTGGCTGAAGCGCAATGGCTTGCGCGCCGACCAGGTGCAGGCGTTCCTGCCGGGGCCGATGGCGACCGCCACCGCCATGTATCACTCGGGCAAGAATCCGCTGAAGCGCATCACGCGCGCGAGCGAGGAGGTGCTGATCCCGAAGGGCCTCAAGGTGCGCCGCCTCCACAAGGCGTTCCTGCGCTACCACGATCCTGACAACTGGCCGGTGCTGCGCGAGGCACTGCGGCGCATGGGGCGCGCCGACCTGATCGGCAACGGCCGCCGGCAGCTGATCCCGGCGTATCAGCCGGCCGCGAAAGGCAGCGGCAGCGCGGCGCGGCGCGCGCCGCCCGGCGCACGGCCCTTCCGCACCCAGCACACCGGGTTGCCGCGCACCCCGCGGCGCCCGCCGCGGGGACGCTGAGCTGCGGTCATACGGCCACCGGCTACCACGGCCTGCACGCGCTCGCGTGAGCGCAGCGGGCGCCGGGTGAGGCGATTGCGGATGGAGCGGCGGCGAGAGTAGGGTGACCGGTATGACTGCTGCGCCCCTTCGCCGGCTCACCGTGCTGCTCGCGGGTGCCGTCGTGGTGGCGGGTGCGGCGGCGGCGCCCGACGCGCCGGCTGCAGGCAATGGCGCCGGCGGCCCCGGGACGGCGCTGGTGCTCGGGATCGACGGACCGATCGGACCCGCCACCGCGCGCTATGTCGTGCACGGCATCGAGTCGGCGCGCGAGTACGACAGCCGCCTGGTGGTGATCGAGATGGATACGCCGGGCGGGCTCGATACCTCGATGCGCGACATCATCCGCGCGATTCTCGCCTCGCCGGTGCCGGTCGTTACCTACGTCAGCCCCTCGGGGGCGCGCGCCGCGAGCGCCGGCACCTACATTCTTTACGCGAGCCACATCGCCGCCATGGCGCCCGCCACCAACCTCGGCGCCGCGACGCCGGTGTCGATCGGCGGCGAGCCTGAGACCCCCTCGGCGCCCATCCCGCCGCCGGCCGAGAAGCCCGCCGGCAAAGGGACGGGGGGCGGCGGCGCGGGCGAGAGCGGCGCGGCGCCCGGGGCGGTGGCAACCGCCATGGAGCGCAAAGTGGTGAACGATGCCTCGGCCTACATCCGCAGCCTGGCGGAGCTGCGCGGCCGCAACGCCGAGTGGGCCGAGCAGGCGGTGCGCGGCGCCGCCAGCCTCACCGCCAACGCCGCGCTCGAGCAGAAGGTCATCGACCTGGTGGCGCGCGACCTGCCGGATCTGCTGGCGGGCATCGACGGCCGCGAGGTGCGCCTCGCGGATCGCACCGTGAAGCTCGCGACCCGCGACCTCGCGGTGGTGCAGCTGAAGCCCGATTGGCGCACGCGGCTGCTCGCCGTCATCACCAACCCGACGGTCGCCTACGGGCTGATGCTGATCGGGATCTGGGGCCTGCTGCTCGAGGGATACAACCCGGGCGTGGTGCTGCCGGGCGTGGTCGGCTCGATCTGTCTGCTGACCGCGCTGTTCGCCTTCCAGATCCTCTCGGTGAACTACGCGGGGCTCGCGCTGGTGGCGCTCGGAGTCGGCATGATCATCGCGGAATTCTTCTTCCCGACCTACGGCTCGCTCGGTGCCGGCGGGCTCATCGCCTTCATCGTCGGCTCGCTCATCCTGTTCGACTCGGACGTGCCCGGCATGCAGGTCGGGCGGCCGCTGATCGCGGCGCTCGCCACCGCGGGCGCGATCGTGATCGGCGGTATCGTATACCTCGCGAGCCGCGCCATGAGCCGCCCGGTGGCCACCGGGGTCGCCGGCATGATCGGCGCGAGCGCCGAAGTGTTCGAGGACTTCATCGGCAGGGGCCGCGTGCGCTATGGCGGGGAGCTGTGGAACGCACGCAGCGACCGGGCGCTGCACGCCGGACAAACGGCGCGCATCGTGCGGGTGGAAGGTCTAACATTATGGGTAGAGCCGCAGTGAGCGGACCGCCCCGCCGGAGAGAACCATGCCGTTCGTGATCGCCCTGGGTGTCCTCATCCTGATCCTGATATTCAGCGCCATGAACGTGCTGAACGAGTACGAGCGCATGGTGGTGTTCACGCTCGGACGCTTCTCCGGCATCAAGGGCCCGGGACTGGTGCTGATCTGGCCCCTGATCCAGCGTACCCGCCGCGTGGACCTGCGCGTCATCGTGCTGAGCGTGCCCAAGCAGGACGTGATCACGCGCGACAACGTCTCGGTGAAGGTCAATGCGGTCGTCTACTTCCGCGTGGTCGATCCGGGCAAGGCCATCATCCAGGTGGCCAACGCCTTCGATGCGACCAGCCAGGTGGCGCAGACGACGCTGCGCTCGGTGGTCGGCCAGCACGAGATGGACGATCTGCTGTCGCAACGCGACAAGCTGAACGTCGACCTGCAGCGCATCCTCGATCAGAACACCGAGGCCTGGGGCATCAAGGTGTCCACCGTCGAGATCAAGGACGTCGACCTCGATGAGACCATGATCCGCGCCATGGCCAAGCAGGCCGAGGCCGAGCGCACGCGCCGCGCCAAGATCATCAACGCCGAGGGCGAGCAACAGGCGGCGCAAAGGCTGGTCGATGCCGCGACCATGCTGGCGGCGCAGCCGAGCGCGATGCAGCTGCGCTACCTGCAGACGCTCGCCGACATCGCGCACGAGCGCACGCAGCTGCTGGTATTCCCGCTGCCGCTCGATCTGATCAAGCCGCTGCTCGGCAAGGACTGATTGCGCGTGGCCCGCGGCCGCGGCCCGTCCGGGCCCGCGCCCGCATGTCCGCCGCCCCCCGATCCTGCAAGGAGTGACACCATGCTTTCCCGTGTTGGACCCACTGTGATCGCCGCGCTGGCGGCGGCCGGGGTCTGCTATGCGCCGCCCGCACCCGCCGGCAGCGCGCCCCACGCGCAGATCGCGCCCTGGGGTCTCGACCTGACGGCGCGCGACCCGAGCGTCAGGCCGGGCGACGACTTCTATCGCTACGCCGAGGGGCACTGGGACGACACCCACCACATCCCGCCCGACCGCAGCCGCTGGGGCTCGTTCGAGGAGCTCGAGGAGCTCTCCGAGCAGCGCGTGCGCACCATCGTCGAAGGGCTGCCGGCGCAGGCCCCCGCGGGCAGCATCGCCCAGAAGGTCGGCGACTACTACCGCGCCTATCTCGATACCGCGGCCATCGAGCGTGCCGGACTGACGCCGGCGCGCGCGGGCCTCGATGCGATCGCCGCCGCGCAGACCCCGGCCGACATCGCCGCTCTCATGGGGCGGCCGGATCTCGGTCTCGATGCGCCGCTGCGCGTTCTCATGACCACCGACCAGAAGAATCCCGACCGCTACATCGTCGCCATCACGCAGAGCGGTCTCGGCATGCCCGAGCGCGATTACTACCTCAAGGACGATGCGGTCTACGCGGGCCTGCGCGAGAAGTATCGCGCCCACATCGCGCGCATGCTGACGCTGGCCGGCGATACCGACGCCGCCGCGGAGGCACAGTCGGTTCTCGACCTCGAGACCCGCATCGCGGGGCTGCAGTGGCCGGCCGCCAAGCGCCGCGACCGCGACCTCACCTACAACCTGCGCAGCCGCGCCGAGCTCGACCAGCTGACTCCGGGACTGCCGTGGGGCGCGTGGCTGAGCGCCGGCGGGCTCGATGAGCAGAAGCAGTTCGTGGTGCGCGAGCTCGATGCGGTGCAGTCGCTCGGGGCGCTGCTCGCGAGCGTCCCGGCGGCGCGCTGGCGTGCGTACCTGCGCTACCACTACCTGGCGACCACCGCCGACGTGCTGCCCAAGGCGTTCGACGACGAGGCCTTCGAGTTCTACGGGCGCGCGCTCCACGGACAGGAGCAGCAGCTCGACCGCTGGAAGCGTGCGGTGCGGGCGCTCAACCGCGATCTCGGCGAGGCGGTCGGCGAGCTGTATGTGCAGCGCTACTTCCCGCCTTCCTCCAAGGAGAAGATGCTGCAGCTGGTCGAGAACCTGCGCGCCACCTACGCCGAGCGCATCGGCAAACTCGAGTGGATGACGCCGGCGACCCGCAAGCTGGCGCTCGAGAAGCTCGCCGCCTTCCGTCCGAAGATCGGCTACCCGGACAAGTGGCGCGACTATGCGGACCTCAGCGTCCTCGCGGGCGATGCCTTCGGCAACGCCACCCGCGCGGCGGTCTTCGACTGGCAGCGGCGCGTCAGGCGCATGGGCGGCCCCACGGATCGCGGCGAGTGGGGCATGACGCCGCAGACCATCAACGCCTACTACAACCCCACCTTCAACGAAGTGGTGTTCCCGGCGGCGATTCTGCAACCGCCGTTCTTCGATCCCAATGCCGACGATGCCGTCAACTACGGCGGCATCGGCGGCGTGATCGGCCACGAGATGGGGCACGGGTTCGACGACCAGGGCGCGAAGTCGGACGCCCATGGCGTGCTGCATACCTGGTGGCTGCCCGAGGACACGCAGGCCTTCAGGGAGCGGGTGGACCGGCTCGTCGCGCAATACGACGGCTACGTGGTGCTGCCCGGGCTCAACATCAACGGACGCCTGACGCTCGGGGAGAACATCGGCGATCTCGGCGGGCTGTCGGTCGCCTACGAGGCCTATCACCGTGCGCTCAATGGCAAGGCGGCGCCGGTGCTCGACGGGCTCACGGGGGATCAGCGTTACTTCCTCGCCTGGGCGCAGGTGTGGCGCGGTCTGACGCGCGATGAGCAGCTGCGCACCCAGGTGACGAGCAACCCGCACAGCCCCAACCACTACCGCGTCAACGGCGTGGTGCGCAACGTCGACGCCTGGTACCAGGCCTTCGACGTCAGGCCGGGCGACAAGCTCTACCTGCCGCCCGCGGAGCGCGTACACATCTGGTGAGCCCGCCGCGCGCCGCTTCGGGGCTGCCGGTCGAGGCGGCGCTGCCGGCTCTCACGACGGCGCTCGCCACGCACGGCGCCGCCGTGCTCGAGGCGCCGCCCGGCGCCGGCAAGAGCACGGTGGTACCGCTCGCGCTGCTGGAGGAGCCCTGGGTGCGCGGCGCCAGGCTGATCCTGCTCGAGCCGCGGCGGCTGGCGACGCGCGCCGTCGCGGCCCGCCTGGCGCAGTCGCTCGGCGAGCGCGTCGGGGAAACCGTCGGCTACCGCATGCGCCTCGACACGCGGGTGTCGCGCGCCACGCGCCTCGAGGTCGTCACCGAGGGCGTGCTGACGCGCATGCTGCAGGAGGACCCGGCGCTCGAAGGCGTCGCGGGCCTGCTGTTCGATGAGTTCCACGAGCGCAGCCTGCAGGCGGACTTGGGGTTGGCGCTCGCCCTCGATGCGCGCGCGCAGCTCAGGCCTGCGCTCAGGATCCTGGTGATGTCGGCGACGCTCGACGGCGCCGCGGTGGCCCGGCTCCTCGGCCAGGCACCGGTCGTGAGCGTGCCGGGCCGGCTCTATCCCGTGACGACGCATTACGCCGGCCGCGGCCTGCCGCCGCTGCCGGAGGGCGCCGCACGCGGCGCCGAGACCCCGGAGCAGGGCATCGCGCGCCTGGTGCGGCGCGCACTGCGCGAGGAGCGGGGCGACGTGCTGGTGTTCCTGCCGGGAGCGCGCGAGATCCGCCGTGTCGAGGGGCTGCTGCGGGCGGACGCACCGGGGAGCGACGTGCGCGTGCTGCCGCTCTACGGCGATTTGAGCGGCGAGCAGCAGGACGCGGCGCTCGCCCCCGCATCCCCCGGCACCCGCAAGGTGGTGCTCGCCACCAACATCGCCGAGACCAGCCTCACGATCCCGGGCGTGCGCGTGGTGGTGGACTCGGGGCTCGCGCGGCGCGCGCGCTTCGATCCGGTCACCGGCATGAGCGCGCTCGTGACGCAGCGCATCTCGCGCGCCTCGGCCGAGCAGCGCCAGGGCCGCGCCGGGCGGCTCGCGCCCGGGGTCTGCTACCGCGCCTGGAGCGAGGGCGCGCACGCGAGCCTCGCGCCGTTCACGCCGCCGGAGATCGTCGAGACCGATCTCACGCCCCTCGCGCTCGAGCTCGCCAGCTGGGGGGCGCGCGAGGCGGGCACGCTCGCGTGGCTGGACGCGCCGCCTGCCGCGCTGCTCGCGAGCGCCGCGGATCTGCTCGAGCGTCTCGGGGCACTCGATGCCGCGCGGCGCATCACGCCGCACGGCCGCGAGATGGCGCGTCTCGGCGTGCATCCGCGCCTCGCGCATCTGCTGCTGCGCGCGCGCGCCATGGGTGTCGCGCCGCTCGGGGCGCGCCTCGCCGCGCTGCTCTCCGAGCGCGACCTGCTGCGCGGTGCGCCGGCCGGGCAGGATGCCGACGTGCGCTCGCGCCTCGAGCTGCTGCGGGGCGAGGGCGCGGCCGCCGCCGCCGAGCGCGGCGCGCTCGAGCGCGTGGCGCGCCAGGCACGCGAGCTCGAGCGCCAGCTCGCCGCGGGCGGCACGCCAGGCGAGCGCGGCGGGCGCGCGACCGCGCGCCACGACGCCGACCGCGAGGCGGGCCTGCTGCTCGCGCTCGCATACCCGGATCGCATCGGGCGGCGCCGCGGTGCCGATGGTCTCGCCTTTACCCTCACCAACGGCCGCGGCGCCGCCTTCACCGCCGCGCAACCGCTCGCGCGCCGTGAGTTCATCGTGGCGGTGGATCTCGACGACCGCGACCGCGACGCGCGCATCCTGCTCGCCGCGCCGCTCGAGCGCGCTGACCTCCTCGAGCAGTTCGCCGATCAGCTGCGCCGCCTCGACAAGGTGGAGTGGAGCTCGCGCGAGCAGGCGGTGGTGGCGCGCCGCACGCTCGAGCTCGATGCGCTGGTGCTGGACGAGAAGCCGCTCGCGCAGGCTGACCCGGAGGCGCTGCGGACGGCGATGCTCGCGGGGGTGCGCGAGCTCGGCATCGCGGCGCTCCCCTGGGACCGTGAGACGCGCGATCTGCAGGCGCGCATCGAGTTCCTGCGCGCCGCTCCGGCGCGCCCCGGCGAGCCGCCGTGGCCCGATGTCGGCGACGCGGCGCTCGGCGCCACGCTCGCGGGCTGGCTCGCCCCGTGGCTGGATGGGGTGACGCGCCGCGAGCACCTCGCGCGCGTGCCGCTCGCCGGGGCGCTGCGGGCGCTGCTTTCCCACGAGCAGCAGCGTGCGCTCGAGGAGCGGGCGCCGCCGGCGCTCGCCATGCCGAGCGGCTCGCGCATCCGCGTCGACTACCAGGGCGAGGACGCGCCCGCCGTGGCGGTGCGGCTGCAGGAAGTGTTCGGGCTCGAGGCCACCCCGCGCCTCGACCGCGGCCGCGTGCCGGTGACGCTGCGCCTGCTGTCGCCGGCGCAACGCCCCGTGCAGGTGACGCGCGACCTCGCGAGCTTCTGGCGCGGCGCCTACCACGAGGTGCGCAAGAACCTGCGCGGCCGCTACCCGAAGCACTACTGGCCGGAGGACCCGCTGGTGGCCGAGCCCACCCGCGGAGTGCGCCGGCGCCGCTGAGCGTGACGCTGCCGAGGTTGGCAACGGCCGCGGCTCCCGGTACGGTGGCGCCATGAGATCCGCACTGGCCGCGCTCGCGGCGCTCCAGGAAGGCAACCGCCGCTTCGTCGCCGAGCTCGGCGAGGCCGGCCACGCGCGCACCCGCCGGCGCGAGTTGCCCGCCGGGCAGGAGCCGTTCGCCATCATCCTCGGCTGCTCGGACGCGCGCGTGCCGGCCGAGATCGTCTTCGATCAGGGACTCGGAGACCTGTTCGTCATCCGCGTGGCGGGCAACATCGTCGCGCCCTCACAGGTCGGCAGCGTCGAGTTCGCCGCGGCGGCCTTCGGCACCCGGCTCGTCGTGGTGCTCGGCCATTCCAACTGCGGTGCCATCCACGCGACGCTCGACCAGCTCACCCGCCCGAGCAAGGAGCAGTCCCCCAACCTGCGCTCGATCGTCAATCGCATCCGTCCCGCCGTCGAGGGGCTCATCGAGCGCGGCACGGCGCAGAACCGCGATGCGCTGGTGCGCCAGGCGGTACGCGCCAACATCCGCATGTCGGCCGATCACCTGCGCCACGGCTCCGAGGTGCTCGAGCAGGCGATCGAGCGCGACGGGCTGCTGGTAGTCGGAGCGGAGTATTCGCTCGAGAACGGCGTGGTGGAATTCTTCGACGGCGTGCCGGCCACCGCCGGCTGAGAAACCCCGGGGCGCCGCACCCTGAACGGTGCGGCGCCCCGGGGCGTCACTCGCTACAGGCCGTTTACTTGGCGGCCGACTCTTCCTTCATCTTGTCCTTGGCGGCCTTGCAGTCGGCCTTGGTCATCTCGAGGAAGCCCTTGCCCTTGCAGGAGTTCTGGCCCTTACACGAGTTGTGCGCGCTCTTGCAGGCCGACTGCCCCTTGCAGGCATTGACGCCGTGGCAATGGACGGTGGCCGCAGCGGCCGCAGGCGCATCCGCGGCGGAGGCGGCGGCCGCGAAGCCGAAGAGCATGGCCGCTGCGGTGGCGAGGGCCACGCCGGTGGTGTTCTTGTGCATTTGGATAATCCTCAGGTGAAGTGAATACGTATCGACTGATCGGGCCGAAGCCCCGGTCACAGGAACAGACCGGGGCGGCGGCTATTTTGTTACGCCCGCCGGTTATATGCACGCTGCTATGCGCCGGCACGCGCTCCCCGCGGGCTGAAGCGCTTCTGCAGCCAGTGATCGACCGAGAGCGGACCGGCACCGGCGATGGCGATCCACAGGAACAGCGCCAGGTACTCGAACTCGTCGAACCCGAGCAGCGTCTCGAGCGAGTCGACGTCGGGCCACTTGGCGGAAGCGATCGCGACGATCATGGTGACGCCGAGCGCGCCGGCCGAGACGCGGCTGAGGAGCCCCGCGAGCAGGAACAGCCCGCCGAAGAACTCGATGCCCGACACGAGCGGGGCCAGCAGATGGGGCAGGGGAATGCCCCAGCCCACGAAGTTCTCGGTGACCGTGGACAGGTCGCTCAACTTGCCCCAGCCGCTCCACAGGAACACCCAGCCGACAGTGATGCGGGCGAACAGCGGCGCGAGCCAGGCGAGGTAGCGGGCGACGCTCTCGGGCCAGTCGATCAACCATTGGACGAGATGTTTCACGGCAGCTCCTGTGTGAAGGGTGTTGTCTGGCGTACAGACCGGGCACTCCGGCGTGATATTGCCACTACGGCCCGGCGCGCCCCATATAATCGCCGCGGCCTCCGACAGGGTCCGAATGCGCAATCCTCCGACGCAATCCCCGGTCTCCTCCCTTGGTGAGCGGCTTCGCGCTGCCCCCTCGCGGGCGGCCGTGACGGCGGTGTTCGAGTCGCTGCGGCCGGATCTGCTGCGCTTCGCGCAGTGGCTGGCGCGCGACCGCTCGATCGCCGAGGACATCGTGCAGGAGGCGCTGCTGCGGGCCTGGCGCTCACGCGATGCCCTCAAAGACCCGGCCGCGGCGCGCCCGTGGCTCCTGACCATCGTCAGGCGCGAGCACGCCCGGCTCTACGAACGCAAGCGCCTGGAGCTGGTGTGCCTCGATGATGCTCTCGAAGTTCCCGACCCCGCCGCCACCGCCGCGGCCGACCCGGACGTGCTCGCGCTGCGCCACGCCATCATGAAGCTGCCCATCGAGTACCGTGAGCCGCTCGTCATGCAGGTGCTCGGCGGCTTCTCCACCGAGGAGATCGCGCGCGAGCTCGAGCTCACCGCGACCGCGGTACTGACGCGGCTGTTTCGCGCGCGCCACAAGCTGCGTGAGCTGTGCGCCGCGGGACCCGCAGCCGCCGCGGCGCCGGATGCGGCGCCGCAGGGTGAGCCGGCATGATCTGCGAAGACGCACGGCTCGCGATCGGTGCCAACCCCCAGGCCGCGGGCACCGAGCTCGAGGAGCACCTGCGCGGCTGCGCGGCCTGCAGCGCCTGGCGTGAGCAGATGCGCCAGCTCGACGGCGGCATCCGCCGCGCGCTGGCCGCACCGCCCGATTACACCGTGCCGCGCGCGGCGCGCGCCACGCCGCGGTGGCGCGAGTACGCGCTGGCCGCCTCGGTGACGCTCGCCATGGCGGCGGGACTCGCCGTGTGGCTGCTGCGCCCGAGCGACTCGCTGGCGCGTGAGGTCGTGGCGCACGTCAAGGGAGAGCCGGGCAGCTGGTCGAGCACGCTGCACGTGAGCGCCGGCGCCATCGATCACGCGCTCAAGACGTCGGGCGTCGGCCTCGATCTCACCTCCGATCGGATCGTTTATGCGCAGAGCTGCTGGTTCCGCGGGCACTACGTGCCGCACCTGGTGGTTCAGACCGCCCGCGGGCCGGTGACCGTGCTGATCCTGCGCCACGAGCAGGTTCGGGCGCCGGATGAGTTCCGCGAGGGCGGCATGTCGGGCGTCATCGTGCCCGCCGGCGATGGCAGCATCGCGGTGCTCACGCGCGGCAGCGGGCGGGTCGACGAGGTCGCCGGGGAGCTGCGCCAGGAAGTGCACTGGCTGCCGGAGCCCGCGGGGCACTGAGTCGAGGAAGAAGGAAGCGGCATGCCGGGAATCAATCGTCGTCAACTCCTCGCCGGCGCCGCCGGCGTCATGGGCGCCGCTCTCGTCGCGCGCCGCAGCGATGCCGCCGGAGCGGCCGCCGTCGCCACGGTCGCGGCGGCATCCGCATCCGAGGCGATCCCGCCCGCGCCGGTGGCACGCGTCGCGGTCGTGAGCGATGTCTACTTCGGCGAGACACTGCGCGATCCCTACCGCTGGATGGAGAACGACAAGGACCCGGACTGGCTGCCGTTCCTCAGGGGACAGAACGCCCACACGCGCGCCGTGCTCGCATCGATCCCGGGGCGCGAGCGGCTGCTCGAGCGCATCCAGCAGCTCTCGGGCGACGCCGCTCTCACACGCCACGCCGTGCGCGCCGGCGGAACACTGTTCTTCGAGCAGCGGCCGGCGGGCGCCGACAACTACCGCCTGTTCGTCGAGGCACACGGCGTGCGGCGCGTGCTCATCGATCCCACCGCGCTCTCGAGCGCCACCAGCCACCAGTCGCTCGACTGGTGGTCGCCGTCACCCGACGGCACGCACCTGGTGTACGGCCTCTCCAGGGACGGCAGCGAGGACTCGGTGCTGCACGTCCTCAAGGTGGCCGACGGCAGCGATCTGCCCGAGCGCATCGCCAATACCGAGGGCGCGCAGCCGGCGTGGCTCGATGACGGCAGCGGCTTCTTCTACAACCAGCTCACCGGCAAGGTCGACACCCCCGAGCGCTACCTCGACAGCCAGGCGCGCTTCCACCGGCTCGGCACCGACCCCGCCTCCGACCCGATCCTGATGAAGCGCGGACTCGACCCCGCGGTGCAGTACGAGCGCATCCAGGGCCCGGCCATCCAGACCTTCCGCGGCTCGCGCTACGCGCTGCTCACGCTCGCGGATGTGCGGCGCGAGTACCGGGTGCTGATCGCACCGCTCGCGGATGTACTCGCCAACCGCGCCCGCTGGGTGCCGGTCGCGGAGTTCGCCGACGAGGTCACGGACGCGGCCCTCGACGGCGATACGCTCTACCTGCTCGCCAACCGGGATCACCCGCGGGGCCGCATCCTGCAGACTTCGGCCGGCGCGCCCTCGCTGGCCGGCGCGCGCGAAGTGCTGCCCGAAGGGCCGGTGGTCATCGAGGATTTCGCGCGCGCCCGCGACGGGCTGTACCTGCGGATGATGGACGGCGGCATCGCCGGACTGAGGCGTCTCGGCCGCGACGGCAAGGTCAGCGACATCGCGCTGCCCTTCGACGGCACGCTGAGCGCGCTCGCCACCGATGCGACCGAGGACGGCGCGCTGTTCGCCTTCACCGGCTGGCTCTCGCCGCCCGACATCTGGTCGGTCGACGCCCAGGGCAGGGCGGCGCCCACCGGCCTCACGCCGCGCCCGGCGATCGACGTGTCGGCTTATACGACCGAGCGCCGCTTCGCCACCGTGCGCGACGGCACGCGCGTGCCGTACTCGCTCATCTACCGCAAGGGACTCGAGCGCGACGGCGGCACGCCGGCCTGGATCAGCGCCTACGGCTCCTACGGCATCACCGGTTACACGCCGAGCTTCAATCCGCGCATCCTCGCGCTCATCGACGCCGGGTTCATCGTCGGCTACGCCGCGGTGCGCGGCGGCGGCGAGTATGGCCGCGAGTGGCACAAGGCCGGCCAGCTCATGAACAAGCCCAACACCTGGCGCGATCTCATCGACGTGTGCGAGGAGCTGTGCCGGGAGAAGTACACCGCGCCCGCGCGCCTCGCGATCGGCGGGCGCTCCGCGGGCGGCATCACCGTCGGGCGCGCCCTCACCGAGCGGCCGGAGCTGTTCGCCGCGGTGATCGACGGCGTCGGCTGGTCGAACCCGCTGCGCTACGTGGCCGAGCAAAACGGCTACGGCGAGGAGCCCGAATGGGGCGCCATCCGCGAGGAGTCGGGCTACAGGGCGCTGAAGCTCATCGACAGCTACCAGGCGGTCAGGGATGGCGTGGCGTACCCGGCCGTCTTGCTCACCACCGGGGTCACCGATCCGCGCGTCGCGCCCTTTCACGTGGCGAAGATGGCGGCGCGGCTGCAGGCGGCCTCGAGCTCGGGCAAGCCGGTGCTGCTGCGCGTCGACTTCGACGCCGGGCACGGCATCGGCTCCACCCGCTCGCAGCAGGACCGCGAGGCGGCCGACACTTACGCGTTCCTCCTGTGGCGCACGGGCGTGAAGGGCTATCAGCCGGCCTGAGGCGGCGGGCGCGATGCGCTCCAGGCCGCTACTGCGGCGGCACGTAGATGGCGAGGCCCTGCGCGAGCTTGTTGGTGAGCGCGAACGAGCCGCCGGCGCCGACGCCGACCGCGCTTCCCGGTCCATAGCTGCTGCTGCCGCCGCCGAGGCCGATCGAGCCGCCCTGGGTGTCCTGCACGCCCTGCAGCAGCACGCCGTTGGCGCCGAGCTTCGCGGCCTCCGCCTTCAGCCGCGCGATCGCCTTGTCCATGTTCTGCTGGCTGGTGAGCGCCAGCGATCCCTGGCTGCTGGCCTGGATCGTAGCGATCTCCTCGTACTTCGGCGGCGGTCGGTAGTACACGCGCACGCTCTCGGGCGAAATCGGCGGCCGCGCGGTGCCGATGAGCACGTGTGAGGAAGTCGAGCAGCCGCCGGTGCCGGCCAGGACGGCGGCGAGCAGCAGACTACGAGCCAGCGCGTTCATCTTTTGATGATACGCCCTGTGGGATTCATGGGCCCGGCAGGATTCGAACCTGCGACCCCTGCGCATGCCTCAAACGAAGCCACCGGTTGGTGGAGTGGGCCCGGCAGGATTCGAACCTGCGACCAAGGGATTCACTTTGCCCCGGAGTTTCCTCCGGGAGTGGACTATCTCTTCACCCGTGCGCAACGGGTGCGCGTGTGGGTGCGGGATGCTCGTAGCCTGTCATCAAGGGCGCTGCAGCCCTCAGGTAGTCTCTGCACCTTCCGCCGGTGTACCGGCGGCTCGGCTCAGGATTGCCATGCGCCTGGCGCGCGAAGGTTTCCCTGAATTCATCCCGTCCACTTCGTGCGTTTCCGCACGAAGGCACCGTGTCGATGAGTCCCCTGCACTAACCGCTGTGCTACAGGCCCTTTCCCGGGAGATTGTAGCGGATTGCCGCCGGAGGCGGCCCCGTTTAGCATGACCGTCCCCGTGGGCCGCTGCGCGCGCAGCGGGTGCGGGGCCGGGCAGCAAGAGGGAAGGGACCGCCATGAAGCTTTATTACCTGCCGAACGCCTGCTCGCTGGCCTCGAACATGGCGCTGCGCGAGGCGGGCCTGAAGTTCGAGTTGGTCAAGGTGGACCGCAAGACGAAGATGGCCGCCGACGGCCTCAACTTCAGGGAAGTGAATCCCAAGGGCTATGTGCCCGCGCTCACGCTCGACAGCGGCGAGACGCTCACCGAGAACGTCGCCGTGCTGCAGTACATCGCCGACCGCAACCCGGCCGCGAAGCTGGCTCCCGCCTTCGGCACGATCGAGCGCTACCGGCTGATGGAGTGGCTGAGCTACATCAACTCCGAGATCCACAAGTCCTTCGGTGCGCTGTTCCGGGCCGACGCCCCCGAAGGGGCCAAGGAGTTCTCGCGCAGCAACCTGACGCCACGGCTCGACTACGCGCAGACCGCGCTCGGCTCGAAGAACTACCTGATGGGCGAGTACAGCGTCGCGGACGCCTATCTTTACACAGTGCTCGGATGGGGCGCGCACGTCGGCGTCGACATCGGCAACTGGCCGGGGCTCAAGCGCCTGCACGAGCGCGTCGGGGCGCGGCCGCACACGATCGAAGCACTCAAGTCCGAAGGTCTGCTCAAGTAGAGGTCGAAATGGCTACCAAGCTCAATAAACAGCTCAAGCGCGAGATCGAGGTCGACGGCAAGCCGTACATGATCACGCTCTCGCCCGAGGGCGTGAAGCTCACCGAGAAGGGCAAGCGCCTGGGCCGCGAGCACACCTGGAAGGATCTGCTCGGCGGCGCCGCCGGCGGCGCGCCGGGCGGCGGCTCGTTCGGTCCGGCGGGATAGCAAGCGCACGCAGGAACCGAACTCCATGTCAGAGAGCCGACTGCGTGAGCTGCTCGCGCGGCTGCGCGAGCACCTGCACTCGGGCGCACCGGTGCGCGACAGCGAGCGCGAGCTGCTCGACAAGGCCATGAATACCCTCAGTGCCGGCGGCGATACCGGCTCACCGGGCACGCTGCTGCGCCTCGAGCGGCTGGCGGTACGGTTCGAAGTGAGCCACCCGGCCCTCGCCGAAACGCTGCGCGAGATCATCGACACCCTCGGCAAGGGCGGCATCTAGATGCGATATCTGACGATTCCGGGAGCGCTGCTGGCCGCTGCCGGCCTGTTTGTGATCCTCAGGCCACCGAGTTACTCGAGCGAGCAGAGCGTGCTCAAGCTGGGCGATTTCGAGGCGAAGGTGCAGCAGCAGCGCACCGTTCCCGGCTGGGTCGGTGGCACGCTGCTGGGCGCCGGCTGCGTGCTGCTCGTGTTCGGAATCAAGAAACGCTGAAGGGCGCGCTGCCGCCACTGCGCGGGGGCCGGCATACGCCACCCGGCGTTATGTCGCAGCACAACCCACTGATTCGCCATTGAAGTCCGGCGGACTTGCATTCCAATCTGTTTCGTCTAATATTTCTGTACAGACAGAAATTACGGAAATGATATGAAGCTCACGCCCGTCATGCAACGCTACGTCATCCACTGGGGCGAGATGGGGACCCGCTGGGGGGTCAACCGCTCGGTGGCGCAGATCCACGCGTTGCTGTTCCTGAGCCCCGAGGCCCTGAGCGCCGACGAGATCAGCGACACGCTCGGCATCGCGCGCTCCAATGTCAGCGTCGGTCTGAAGGAGCTCACCACCTGGAGACTGGTGCACGTTACCCACGTGCTCGGCGACCGGCGCGATTTCTTCCGCGCCGAGCAGGACACCTGGGAAATGATCCGTACCGTCGTCGAGGGGCGCAAGCGCCGCGAGCTCGACCCCACCATCGCGGCGCTGAAGGAGTGCCAGGCGCTGCTGGCAAACGACGGTGAGACGCCCGAGGCGGTACGCAAGCGCATCGTCGGGCAGCTCGAGTTCCTCGAGTCACTCAGCGAGTGGTATGAGCGGATCAGCGCACTGCCCCGCGCCACGCTTCTGAAGATGATGCGGCTCGGCGAGAAGATCGCCCGGGTCATCGGGTGAGCGGGGGAACGCCCCATGCACGCCTTACGCACTCGGTCACCGGCACTGGCTCTGGGGCGGCCGCAGTCGCGGCAGCCGCAGCGTCCGCACCTCGGCGTGCGGCGCGCTCTGGGTGAGGAGGGCTGGGTGCGGCTGCCCGCCGCGGTGCGGGCGCGCTTCGCCGACAACGCCGCGAGCGCCGTCTACTGCGGCCGCTTCGAGACCGTGCGCGCCAGCCGTACAGGCAAGCTGCTGGCAATGCTCTGCCGTCTCATTGGTACCCCGGTCGCGCCCTACACCGGGAACGACGTGCCCGCGACGGTACACGTGTACGCCGACGCCCGCGGCGGCGTGGTGTGGGAACGCCGCTACCACTTTCCGGGACGCAGCACCTGCGTCGTGCGCAGCACCAAGCGCTGCGATGCGCGCGGCGCCCTCATCGAGGAGCTGCCGTTCGGACTCAGCATGCCGCTCGCAGTCTTCGAGCGCGGCGGTGAGCTGCACTTCCTCAGCACGAGCTATTTCTTCCGCTGGCTGGGGCTCAAGGTGACGCTGCCGGCGCTGCTGCCGCCGGGGCGTACGCACGTCGAGCACATCGACGAAGGACGCGGCTGGTTCCGCTTCACCATGAGCGTCTCTCATCCCTGGTTCGGCGAGGTTTACTTTCAGACCGGCCGCTTCTACGCGGCGAGCGAGGCGCTATGAAAACCGTTCTGTGGCTGCTCACCGCGCAGTGCCTGCTGGGTGCCTTTGACAGCCTCTGGCACCATGAAATCACCGAACGGCTGCCGAGCCGGCGCACGGCGCGGCGTGAGCTTGTGCTGCACGGCTCGCGCGAGCTGCTCTACGGCGTCGTGTTCATCGGCATTGCCTGGCGCGAGTGGCACGGCGCATGGGCCGCGGTGCTTGCCGCGCTGCTGTTCGCCGAGATCCTGATCACGCTTGCCGACTTCGTCGAGGAAGACCGCACGCGCGCGCTCCCGTGGCTCGAACGCGTATTGCACACGGTGATGGCGATCAACTACGGCGTGTGGCTCGGCGTGTTCGCGCCGTCGTGGACCGGGTGGCTGCGACTGCCCACGGCGCTGACTCCGGTTTCCTACGGGCTGCTGTCGATGCTCCTGACGGTGTTCGCGGCCGGCGTGACCGTCCTCGCAACCCGCAACCTGAGCGCGGCTCTGCAGCACTACCGGCCACCGCACTGGGTCCGCGATCCGATCTTCGTCGGCCGCCGCCCGGTGCCGCGTACCTATCTCGTGACCGGCGCCACCGGCTTCATCGGCGACGCCGTGGTGCGCACGCTGCTCGCGCGCGGGGATGCGGT
>DATKPR010000034.1:0-33424 GCA_035523985.1 Steroidobacteraceae bacterium
TATCTTGTGTTCACCTGCGTGCCATCAGGAGAAAGCGCGATCGATCACTAGCCCAACTCGCGCACGCCGCGGTGCCTTCCTAGACACATAGGTCCCCCGCAGCCCGAGCGGGCAACGGGCCAGAGAGCCCGCACGAAGCGCTTTCTGGCGCTTTGCGTCGGATCCTCCCGGGCGCGCCAATCGACCCTATCCGGGGCAGGCGGGCGCCGGCTACCTAACCCGCAGGCGCAGTCCGAACGTGAGACGAACATGCTGAGCGACAGAGAGCCCGCGGACGGTAGTTCCGCGGCGCTTGGTTGGCTCCCGGGCGCCCGGGTTTACCGGCCTCCGCGCGCGTCGGCCGGCGGCGCCGCGGCCGGCGGGTGCAGCGCGTTCGCGGGCAGTATGTGGGCGTGGCGCCAGCCGCCGTACCGGTAATAGAGCACCGCGAGCAGCGCCGCGAGCGCCGAGGAGACCGGGAAGCTCCACCACACGGCATCCACCTGGTAGCGGTCGAGGAACAGCTCCGCGAGCGGGAAACGCACCACCAGCAGCGTGATCGTGAGGATGATGAGCGGCGCCATGACCGCGCCGGTGGCGCGCACCACCCCGAACAGCGCGATCGACACCCCGAAGAACACGAACGACGGCGTGACCACGTGGTTGAGGTGCGCGGCGATCACGCGCGCCCCGGAGCCTTCCGGCAGGAACAGCGCGAACAGGTGCGTGTCGAGCAACTCCATCGCGAGCGCGATGCCGCCGCACAGGATGACGTTGTAGAGCACCCCGACCCGCGCGATGCGCGTGACGCGGTCCCACTTGCGGGCGCCCACGTTCTGCGCGGTCATGGCCGACATCGCCATGGCGACTGCGAAGGCGGGCATCTGGATGTAGTTCCACAGCTGCAGCGCCGCGCCGAAGGCCGCCGTGGTGTCGACGCCGAAGCGGTTGACCAGGGTGATCATGAGCACGCCCGACAGCGACATCACCAGCATCTGCGCGCTCATCGGGATGCCCTTGCGCACCAGCGATCCGACCAGCGACCAGTCGAGCCTGAGGAGTGCGAGCTCGTCCTTGTGCAGCACCAGCAGGTGCCGCCGCCGGTACAGGTGGGTGATGAGCGCAGTCAGGCTCACCGCCTGCGCGACGAAGGTGGCGAAGGCGGAGCCGGCGATCCCCATGCGCGGAACCGGCCCGACGCCGAAGATGAACACCGGGTTCAGGCCGATATCGAGGGCGACCGACAGCAGCATGAAATAGAACGGCGTCTTCGAGTCGCCGGCGCCACGCAGCATCGCGCCGACGAACGCGTACAGGTACAGGAACGGCAGCGCGAGGAAGATCACCCGCATGTACGCCACCGCCAGATCGAGCGAGGCGGCGGGCGTGCTCATCGCGATCAGCAGCGGGCGGCTGAGGATGAGCCCGGCGATCGCCATGGTGACCGAGATGCCGGTGAAGAAGGTGCCGCTGGTGCCGACCACCCGCTTGGTCTCGGCAATGTCGTTGGCGCCGATGCACTGGCCGACGAGGATCGTGGCCGCGAGCGCCACGCCGAACGCGGCGCCGATCAGCAGGAACATCACGGTGTTGGCGTTGGAGGTGGCGGTGAGCGCCGCCTCGCCGAGGTAGCGGCCCACCCATACGGAGTTCACCGAGCCGTTGAGCGACTGCAGCACGTTGGCGAACAGGATCGGCAGCGTGAACCTGAAGAGCACGACGGGGATGGCCCCCTCGGTGAGATTGCGCTGCACTCTAGAGGCCGGCGGCGGCGAGTGCCGTCACGATGCCGGCGGCGAGCAGCGCCCACCCCGGGGCGCCATGGCTGCCCGAGAGCGCGAGCCAGAACAGGCCCCCGAGCAGCAGCGCCGCCCCGAGTGTCACCAGGTCGCGCCGCCGGCCCTGCTCCCTGAGCTCCGCGCGCAGCTCGCTGAGATCGGGCGCCGCTGCCGCCGGGCGCAGCGGCTCGCCAGCGCGCCGCAGCTGCGCGGCGAGCAGCGCCGGGAGCTCGCGCACGGCCTCGATGATCTGCGGGGCATGGCCGCGCATGCTCTTCAGCAGCGCGCCGAAGCTCGTGCGCTCGCGCATCCACTCGCGCAGGATCGGGCTTGCGGTGCTCCAGATGTCGAGCTCGGGGTAGAGCTCGCGCCCCAGGCCCTCGACATTGAGCAGTGTCTTCTGCAGCAGCAGCAGCTGCGGCTGGATCTGCATGTCGAAGCGGCGCGAGATCTCGAACAGCCGCAGCAGGATGCGCCCGAAGGAGATGTCCTTCAGCGGCCGGTCGAAGATCGGCTCGAGCACCGTGCGCACCGCGGACTCCATCTCATCGATACGCGTGGCCGCGGGCACCCAGCCGGACTCGAGGTGCAGCTGCGCCACGCGGCGGTAGTCGCGGTCGAACACCGCGAGGAAGTTCTCGGCGAGGTAGTGCTGGTCGCGCGGGTCGAGCGTGCCGACGATGCCGAAGTCGATGGCGGCGTAGCGCGGCCGCCTGGGATCGTCGATCAGCACGAAGATGTTCCCGGGGTGCATGTCGCCGTGGAAGAAATTGTGGCGGAACACCTGGGTAAAGAAGATGCGCACGCCGTTCTCGGCGAGCCGCGCGATGTCGGTCCCGGCCGCGCGCAGCGCCGCCATGTCGCTGATCGGCACCCCGCGGATGCGTTCCATCACCATGACGTCGGTGCGGCAGTAGTCCCAGTGCACCTCCGGCACGTACAGCAGCTCCGAGCCTGCGAAATTGCGCTTCAGCTGCGAGGCATTGCCCGCCTCGCGCATCAGATCGAGCTCATCGAGCACGGTCTTGCGGTACTCGGCCACCAGCTCCGTGGGCCGCAGGCGCCGCCCCTCGCTCCAGTAGCGCTGCGCGAGGGCCGCGAGCGCCTCGAGCACCTCGAGATCGCGCTCGATCTCGGCGCGCATGCCGGGGCGCAGCACCTTGACCACGACCTCCCTGCCATCCGGCAGCCTGGCGGCGTGGACCTGGGCGATGGAGGCCGCCGCGAGCGGTGTCTCCTCGAACCCGGCGAAGAGCTCGGTCACGCTCCGGCCGAGGCTCGACTCGATGCGCGCGCGGGCGAGGCGGCCGTCGAAGGGCGGCACGCGGTCCTGCAGCTTCGCGAGCTCATCGGCGATGTCGGCGGGCAGCAGGTCGCGGCGCGTCGACACGGCCTGGCCGAATTTCACGAAGATCGGGCCGAGCTCTTCGAGCGCGAGCCGCAGCCGCTCGCCGCGCGCGCCCGAGCGCCGGCGCCCGAGCCACATGCCCGGCGAGCAGTACAGCACGAAGCGCAGCGGCCTGTAGAGATGCGTGGCGCGGACGTAAGCGTCGAGCCCGTGCCTGAGCAGCACGCGCTGGATCTCGAGCAGCCGCAAGGCGACGCGCAGCTTCACGCCGCGCCCCCCGGCGGCGCGCGGCGGCGCGCGAGCAGCGCGAGGCGCGCCTCGAGGCGATCCACGTCCTCGCGCAGCGCATCCACGGCACGCAGGAACGGCTCGCCCTCGCGGCGCGGCACGAGATCGCCGCGCTCGTGGGCGAGGTAGTCGGCGCCGCTGCTGGAGAGCGTGTCGGCGGCGCGCCGGCCCCACTGCGCGGCGGCGCGCGCCAGTCTGCCGAGCTGATGCGCCGGCACGTCGCCGACGAGCAGCGCGAGCTCCTCCTCGGGATCTGGCCTGAGGAGCGTGAGGAGCTCGCGGAAGCGGGCGGCGATCTCGGTATCCCCTGAGATCGCGGCGGTGCCGCGCCGCAGCGCCGCCTGCGGATCACCGGCCGCGAGCGCGAGAAAGCCGAGCGGGCCCGCGGACAGCGTGGCGTCCGCCGCCTCGCCGCCGGCGCTCACGCTGAGCGTCGTGCCGTCCGATGTCACGCGCACGGTCCCGAAACCCGCCATCTCGAGCGCCAGGCTGCGGCCGGCGAGCTCGGCGGTGAGCTCGCGCGCGCGCCCCGAGCGCGGCAGGCCGCGGTTGAGGAGATTGGCGAGCGTCGCGGTCAGCACGCGGGACTTCAGTAGCGATAGCCGCGGTGCACGGCCACGATCCCGCCGGAGAGGTTGTGGTAGCGGCAGCCCTCGAGCCCGGCCTCGCGCATCATGGCGAGCAGCGTCTCCTGGTCGGGGTGCATGCGGATCGACTCGGCGAGGTAGCGGTAGCTCGCCTCATCGCCCGCTACCAGCCGCCCGAGCACGGGCAGCACGCGGAAGGAGTACGCGTCGTAGAGGGGCTTCAATCCCGGCAGCTGCGGCTGCGAGAACTCGAGCACCAGCAGCTGTCCGCCGGGCTTGAGCGTGCGGCGCATCGAGGCGAGCGCCGCGGCCTTGTCGGTCACGTTACGGAGTCCAAAGCCGATGGTGACGCAGTCGAAGCTGCCGTCGGCGAACGGCAGCCGCTCGGCGTCCGCCTGCACGCAGGCGACGTTGCCGGCGATCCCGGCGTCGAGCAGCCGGTCGCGGCCGCGCTCGAGCATCGCGGCATTGATGTCGGTGAGCACCACGAGACCGCGCTCGCCCACCTGCCGCGCGAGCCCCGCCGCGAGATCGCCGCTCCCGCCCGCCACGTCGAGCGCCCGCTGACCCGGGCGCAGGTTCGCGAGCGCCAGCGTGAAGCGCTTCCACAGGCGGTGCGCGCCCGCCGACATCAGATCGTTCATGAGGTCGTAGCGGTCCGCCACCGAGTCGAACACGCCGCGCACGCGCCGCGCCTTATCCTCGAGCGGCACGCGCTGGAAGCCGAAGTCGGTGGTGCGCTCTTTCGCCATGGGTACGCGCGCTGCAAATGCTGGACACATTCTAGTCGATCGGACTTCACACTTCGCTTAAGCGTCGCGCACGCGCGGCGCGCCTCGGCGCGCGCATTGTTTGCATCTTCCCGCAGCCGATGCGCTAGAATCGCGCCCGTTCAGGGGGGTCTTGCAAGAGCGCGGGCCGGGCAGCGATGTCCGGCCCGCTTTGCTTTTGCGGCCGCGCTAGCGTGCCGCCTGCGCGCGGCGCTCCTCGTAGCGCGCCCACTTCGCGGCGCGCTCGCGCCCGAGCTCGTGCAGGTACTTCCAGGTATAGAGCCCGGTGTCGTGGCCGTCGTCGAAGACCAGCTTCACGGCGTACTGGCCCACGGGCTCGACCGCCTTGATGCCGACCTGCTCCTTGCCGAGCACCAGCACCTCCTGGCCCGGTCCGTGGCCCTTCACTTCGGCCGACGGGGAGTGCACGCGCAGGTACTCGAACGGCAGCTCGAAGCGGCTGCCGTCGGCGAAGCTCACCTCGAGCACGCGCGAGGCGCGGCGCAAGCGGATCTCGGTGGCAATGGGCTCCGGCATGGCGCTGGAAGTATAGGCATTCGGAGTGCGCGGGCTTGTTGCTGCGATGCAACAATCCGGCGCGGCCGGGCGTTGAACGCCGCGGGGCTGCGATGCAGCGCGCATTCCCCGCCCATTAACGACGATGACATTCGCCGACGCGCCTCTATACTCAGCGTCCCCTGGCAACGAGGGCCCGCGGCAACGCCGGCCCTGCTGTGTGAATGGAACCCACCGACACCTCCCATCCCGACTATTACCATCGAGTTGTGGATTGCCAGTGGGCCTGCCCGGCTCACACCGACGTTCCCGAATACATCCGCCTGATCGCCCAGGGCCGTTTCACCGACGCCTACCTGGTGAACCGCCACTCGAACGTGTTTCCCGGGATACTCGGGCGCGTGTGCGATCGGCCCTGCGAGCCGGCTTGCCGCCGCGGCCGCATCGAGCAGAAGCCGGTCGCGATCTGCCGCCTCAAGCGCGTCGCCGCCGATCACCGCGATGACGTCACGGCGCGGCTGCCGGCGATCCCGCAGGTGAAGAACGGCAAGCGCATCGCGCTCATCGGCGCCGGCTGCGCCTCGCTCACCGTCGCCAACGATCTGCTGCCGCTCGGCTACGAAGTGACGATCTTCGAGCAGTACGGCGAGCCCGGCGGCCTCATGCGCACCAACATTCCCTCGTTCCGCCTGCCGGCCGCGGTGCTGAACGAGGAGATCGGCATGATCACCGGCATGGGGGTGGATCTTAAGCTCAATACGCCGGTCAACAGCCTGCGCGGGCTGCTCACGACCGGCGGCTTCGATGCGGTGTTCGTCGGCTCCGGCGCGCCGAAGGGCAAGGAGCTCAAGCTCCCCGGCCGCGAGGCGGCCGCCGCCAACGTCCACATCGGCATCGCCTGGCTCGAATCGGTCGCCTTCGGCCACATCGAGAAGATCGGCAGGCGCGTCCTCATCATCGGCGTCGGCAACACGGCGATGGACTGCTGCCGCACCAGCCTCAGGCTCGGCGCCGAGAGCGTCAAGGTCATGGCGCGCAAGCCGCGCGCCTTCTTCAAGGCCTCCGCCTGGGAGCTCGAGGACGCCGAGGAGGAGAGCGTCGAAATCGTCGTCAACCGCTCGCCCAAGGCCTTCGTGCTCGAGGCCGGCAGGCTCAGCGGCATGCTGTTCGACCGGATGGAGTACGAGGTCGATGCGGGCGGGCGCATCACGGCCGAGCGCATCGTCGGGGAGGAGTTCCTGCCGGCGGACGACGTCATCCTCGCCATCGGCCAGGAGAACGCCTTCCCCTGGATCGAGCGCGATCTGGGCATCGAGTTCGACAAGTGGGACGTGCCGGTCATCGACAAGATCACCTTCCAGTCGACGCGCCCGGGGGTGTTCTTCGGCGGCGATGCCGCCTTCGGACCGAAGAACATCATCTGGGCGGTCGAGCACGGCCACCAGGCCGCGATCTCCATTCACCGCCATTGCCAGGGCGAGCCGCTCGCCGCGCGGCTGCCGCCCGGGATGAACCTGCAGAGCCGCAAGATGGGCATGCACGAGTGGTCGTATTCGAACGACTACACGCCGGTCGAGCGGCGCCTCATGCCGCACGTCTCGATCAAGGAGCGCTTCAAGAAGCTCAACATCGAGGTCGAGCTCGGCTTCACCGCCGAGCAGGTCGAGCAGGAGGTGCAGCGCTGCCTCAACTGCGACGTGCAGACCGTGTTCACGGCGAAGCTGTGCATCGAGTGCGACGCCTGCCTCGACATCTGCCCGGTCGACTGCCTCACCATCACCCACAACGGCACGGAGAGCGAGCTGCGCGCGCGTCTCAAGGCGCCGGCCAGGAACCTGACGCAGCCGCTGTACGTCTCGGCGGCGCTGCCGCAGACCGGCCGCGTGATGGTCAAGGACGAGGACCTGTGCGTGCACTGCGGGCTGTGCGCCGAGCGCTGCCCGACCGCCGCCTGGGACATGCAGAAGTCCGAGCTCAAGTGGCCGCACGCCGCCGACCAGCCGCGGGCCGTGCCGGCACAGCCCGCCAAGAAAATCGCCTGAACCCTGCGCACCCCGACCCATCCATGTCTCCCACCACTGCACGCGTCAACGATTTCACCATCAAGATCGCCACGGTGAACGGCACCGGCTCGGCGAGCGCCAATACGCTGCTCATGAAGTCGATCTTCAGGAGCGGCATCCCGGTGATGGGCAAGAATTACTTCCCATCCAACATCCAGGGCCTGCCCACCTGGTACGAGATCCGCGTCACCCGCGAGGGCTACGTGGCGCGCTCCGGGCGCGTCGACCTCATGGTGGCGATGAACGCCGAGACCTACACGCGCGACATGCGCGAGGTCGCCGCCGGCGGCTACCTGGTGTACGACTCCACCTGGCCGCGCCCGGCGCTGCTCAAGCGCGACGACATCACGGTGCTCGGCGTACCGCTCGCCAGGCTCTGCAACGAGAACTTCAACGGCGTGCGCACCCGCATCCTGATGAAGAACATCTGCTACGCGGGGGTGCTGGCGGCGCTCCTCGACCTCGACGTGGCGCGCATCCGCGAGCTGCTCGCCGAGACCTATGCGAAGAAGCCGCAGCTGGTCGAGAGCAACATGAAGGCCATCCAGCTCGGCTACGACTACGCCAGGGCGAACTTCGAGTGCCCGCTGCCGCTCAAGGTCGAGCCGCTGGACCAGACCGCCGGTCACATCATGATCGACGGCAACACCGCCGCCGCGCTCGGCGCCCTCTATGCCGGCGCCACGGTCGCCGCCTGGTACCCGATCACGCCGTCCACCTCGCTCATGGACGCGTTCAAGATGTTCGCTGACCGCCATCGCGTCGACCAGGACACGGGCGCGAAGAACTTCGCCTTCATCCAGGCGGAGGACGAGCTGGCCGCCATCGGCATGGTGATCGGGGCGATGTGGAACGGCGCGCGCGCCTTCACCGCCACCTCGGGGCCGGGCATCTCGCTCATGAACGAGTTTCTCGGCCTCGCCTACTACGCCGAAGTCCCGGCGGTGATCTTCGACATCCAGCGCGTCGGGCCCTCCACCGGCATGCCGACCCGCACGCAGCAGGGCGATCTCACGCTCGCCGCCTACGCCTCGCACGGCGACACGCGCCACGTGTGCCTCTACCCCGCCAACCCCGAGGAATGCTTCTACATGGCGGTGCAGGCCTTCGACCTCGCGGAGCGGCTGCAGACCCCGGTGCTGGTGCTCTCCGATCTCGACATCGGCATGAACGACTGGATGTGCCGGGACCTGAAGTGGGACGACGCCTACAGGCCCGACCGCGGCAAGATGCTCGGCAAGGAGGAAGT
Organism: Steroidobacteraceae bacterium; assembly: GCA_035523985.1. Taxonomy (GTDB): domain Bacteria; phylum Pseudomonadota; class Gammaproteobacteria; order Steroidobacterales; family Steroidobacteraceae; genus 13-2-20CM-66-19. The sequence continues at coordinate 8,579 of DATKPR010000034.1, forward strand.
GCTGAAGCTGAAGAAGTTCTACCGCTTCCTCGACGTGGATGAGGACGGCATCGCCTACCGCACGCTCCCCGGGGTCGACCCGAAGGCGGCCTACTTCACCCGCGGCTCGGGCCACAACCAGTACGGCGCCTACACCGAGGACTCGGCCGACTACCAGGTGGTGCTCGACCGGCTGCTGCGCAAGTGGGCGACGGCGAAGCGCCTGGTGCCGCGCGCCGTGATCGATGCCACCGCGGACTCGAAGATCGGCTTGGTCTCGATCGGCAGCTGCGACGGCGCGATCCGCGAGGCACGCGACCTGCTGAAGATGCGCGGCGTCACCGTGGACTATATGCGCGTGCGCGCCTTTCCCTTCAGCGAGGACGTGGAGCGCTTCCTGGCGGCGCACGAGCTGATGTTCGTCGTCGAGCAGAACCGCGACGCGCAGCTGCGCTCGCTGCTGACGCTCGAGACCGCCGTGGAGAAGTCGAAGCTGCGCTCGCTGCTGCACTACTCGGGGCTGCCCATTTCCTCCGCCTTCATCGTCGAGGGCGTACTGGCCGAGCTGCAGCCCGAGCGCGCCGCCCAACCGAAGGACGCGGCCCGTGCGTGAGCCGCGCCTTGCTGAGCCCGAGTCCGGAGCCCCGTCATGACGTTCATCGCCAAACCTAAGGTCGCCCACCCCTCGCTGCCGCGCAATACGCTCGGGCTGACGCGCCGCGACTACGAGGGGGCGCTCTCGACGCTGTGCGCCGGTTGCGGCCACGACTCGATCACGGCCTCGATCACCGAGGCGATCTGGGGTCTGTCGCTCGAGCCGCAGAACGTGGTGAAGCTCTCGGGCATCGGCTGCTCCTCCAAGACCACGGCGTACTTCGTCTCCGGCGGCCACGGCTTCAACTCCGTGCACGGCCGCATGCCCTCGATCGCCATGGGGGCGAACGCCGCCAACCGCGACCTCACCTACATCGGCGTCTCCGGCGACGGCGACACGCTCTCGATCGGGCTCGGGCAGTTCTGTCACGCCATCCGCCGCAACCTCGACATGCTCTACATCATCGAGAACAACGGCGTGTACGGCCTCACCAAGGGGCAGTTCTCGGCGTCGGCCGATATCGGTACCCGGGCGAAGAAGGGCGAGACCAACCTGCAGCCGCCGATCGATCCGGTGCTGCTCGCCATGACCCTCGGCGCCTCCTTCGTGGCGCGCAGCTTCTCGGGCGACAAGGCGCAGCTGGTGCCGCTCATCCAGGCGGGGCTGAAGCACCGCGGCTTCGCGCTCATCGACGTGCTCTCCCCGTGCGTCACCTTCAACGACCACGAGGGCTCGACCAAGAGCTACGCCTACACGCGCGAGCACTACGAGCCGGCGGTGCACGCCGACTTCGTGCCGCTCGAGCGCGAGATCAGCGTCGCCTATCAGGAGGGCGAGACCGTGCCGGTGGTGATGCACGACGGCAGCCGCATCGTGCTGCGCAAGCTCGACTCCGCCTACGATCCCACCAACCGCGCCACCGCGGCCGCCCAGATCCAGGAGCGCATGCGTGCCGGGGAGTACCTCACGGGACTCTTGTTCCTCGATGAGACCGCGCAGCACGAGTTCCACCAGGTGAACTCCACCCCGGCGGCGCCGCTCAACAGCATCCCCTACGAGACGCTGTCGCCCGGATCGCAGGGCCTCGGGAAGATCCTGGCGCGCTACCGCTAGCGGGCGCACCGCCGGCGATCGAGGCCGGGACGGCGCATCGCCGGCGGTCGATGCGTGCCGGAGGTCTCATTCCCGCACTTGTTTCCTCGCTCCCTGCAGGGCGGGACGCCTACGATGCCTTGGGCATCCGAGCGCGCGCTTCATGGGCAGTTTCCGCAAACGACTTCTCGTACTGATCATCGGCCTGGTCATCGTCACCCAGACGGTGACGCTGGCCGCAGTGCTCGCCAGCACCCGGGGAACGGTCGAGAACCGCGCCCGCAAGGACCTCGCCGACGGCGGCTCCCTGGCCCTGAAGCTCATGCGCCTGCGCACCAGCCAGCTCACCAGCGCGGTGTCGGCGAGCGCGGCCGATTTCGGCTTCCGCGATGCGCTCGCGAGCGGCGACCCGGCGACCGTGCAGTCCGCCGCCCGGAACACCGCCCGCCGCATCGGCGCCGACCTGGTGATGGTGCTCGATGCGCGCGGCAACCTGATCGCCTCCTCGAACGCTCCGGGCGGTGACGCCGTCACCCAGCGGTCCGTGCAGTATCTGCTGCACGCCCCCGCCCTGCGCGACCCCGCCCTGCGCGACCGGCCGCCGCCCGCGTTCCTGGTGCTGGGAACGCATGCCTACCAGCTGGTGCTCGCTCCGGTGCCGGCCCCCACCCCGATCGCCTGGGTCGCCATGGGCTTCGCCGCGAACGACGAGCTCGCGAAGAGCATCGGCGATTCGGTCGGTTCCGAGGTCGCACTGGTGATGCACGGCGGCGACGGCGCGGTCCGCCTGGCGACGACCTTGCCCGAGACCGGGCGCAGCGCTCTGTCGGGCGCTTCCGCCGCCGGGACGGGAACGCCGGCGGCAGCGGCGGCGGGCGGACCGGCGCAGCTGATCAGCCTGGGCGGCATCGACTATCTCTCGGTGGTGCAGCCGCTTGCGACTCTCGGGGATGCGGTGGAGGTGCGGCTGCTCAAGCCCTATCGCGCGGTGCTGGCCCCCTACAACGAGCTGAAGAAGGCGCTGCTGGAGATCGACGGCCTCGCACTCCTCATGGCGGCGCTGGTCGGCGCGGTGCTCGGCCGCACCGCCGCGCGTCCCATCGGCGAGCTGGCGCGCGCCGCGCAGCGCATCCAGCAGGGTCACTACGAGACCGCGGTGAGCGTCTCCGGCGGCGATGAGTTCAGGAGTCTCGCCCAGACCTTCAACGTCATGCAGCGCCACATCGCCGAGCGCGAGGCCGCGATCACCTTCCATGCGCAGCACGACCCGCTGACGCAGCTGCCGAACCGCTGGTTCGCCACCCAGGTGCTCGGGCGGCTGGTGCACGACGCCGCGCGCGGCGCGCGCGGGGCGCTGTTCCTCATCAGCCTGCGCAACCTGCGCGACATCAATGTCTCGCTCGGATTTTCGGTGGGCGACGACGTGCTGCGCGAGGTGGCGCATCGGCTCCGTCAGAACGTCGCCGCGAGCGACACCGTGGCGCGGCTCGGCGAGGCGCAGTTCCTGGTGATCTCGCCCGGCTGCAGCCTCGAGCGCGCCCAGCTCTACGCCGAGCAGCTTGCCGGCCTGATCCACTCCGGCTTTCACGTCGCCGGCATCGGGCTCGAGCTGCACGTCGCCTGCGGCATCTGCCTGGTGCCCGAGCACGGCAACACCACCGAGGAGCTGCTGCAGCGCGCCCAGGTGGCGATCGAGGATGCCCACGACACCCCCTCGCGCGTCGGCATGTACCGCCCCGGCCAGGAGGACGTGCACCGCCGGCGCCTCACGCTCATCACCGACCTGCGCGCGGCCATCGACGCCGATCAGCTGACGCTCGTCTACCAGCCGCTCGTCACCATGGCGGCGCGCTCGGTGCGCAGTCTCGAGGCGCTGGTGCGCTGGATGCACCCGCAGCTGGGTGCCGTGTCGTCCGCGGAGTTCGTGCCGCTCGCCGAGCGCACGGGCGGCGCGCGCCGCCTCACCGACTGGGTGCTGAAGACCGCCATCCGCCAGATGGGCGCATGGCGCGAGCAGGGCCTCGACATGCAGCTCGCCGTCAACCTCTCGGCCTCCGACATCCTCGACCCGCGGCTCGGCGACCAGATCCTCGCGCTGCTGCGCGCCCACTCGGTACATCCGACCGCGCTGCTGCTCGAGATCACCGAGAGCGCCGTGATGCTCGATCCCGAGGGCGCGGCGCGCAACATGCAGCTGCTGCGCATCGCGGGCGTGCGCTTCGCCATCGACGACTTCGGCACCGGGCACTCCTCGCTCTCGAAGCTGAGCCTCCTGCCGGTGGACGAGCTCAAGATCGACCGCTCGCTCATCGCCCAGGCGGTGCAGGGCAACGTCACCATCGTCACCTCGATCATCGGGCTCGGCCACAGCATGGGGCTCAAGGTGGTGGCCGAGGGCGTCGAGGATGCGAATGCCTGGGGCCTGCTGCGCCGCCTCGGGTGCGATTTCGCGCAGGGCTATCTCATCAGCCCGCCGCTGCCGCTCGCGCAGGTGGCGCCGTTCGTCCGGCAGGCGAACCAGCTGCTGCCGGCCTCCGATGCCACGGTGCTGCAGCTGCGCGCGCTCGACCAGCTGGCCGGGCGCACCAAGCGCTGACCGGACTAGTCGCCCGTTTCCAGCAGCGCGTCCACGCGCCGCCGGTACTGCAGGAGCAGCTCCGCGGCGAAATCGGCGAACACCCGGATCTTGGGCGAGTTGCGCAGCGCACTGCGGCACACGACCATGAGCGGCGCTCCCGGCGCCGACCACTCGGGCAGCACCACCTGCAGGCGGCCGGCGGCGAGCGCCTCCGCCACCATGAGGTCCAGCGACTGCACGATGCCGACCCCGCGGATCGCGGCCTGGATGCGCGCCTCGACCGAGTTGAACGACACGCTGCAGGGCAGCAGCAGCTGCCGGCGCACCGCGCCCCGCTGGAACGACCACCTGGTGGGGCGATGGGTGGTGCTCGAGAGGTGACCGATGAGCTTGTGCCGGCGCAGCTCGTCCGGATCCGCAGGCACGCCGTGCTCGCGCAGATAGTCGGGCGAGGCGCACGTCACGAGCCGCGTGCTGTCGATGCGCCGCGCGATGAGGTGCGGCTCGCGCACGGGACCTGCGCGTACCACCAGGTCCACCTCCTCGGCGATGAGATCGATGACGCGGTCGTTGAGCTGCACCTCGAGCTTGAGATCGGGGTAGCGTTGCGTGAAGCGCGGCAGCGCCGGGATCAGGAGCGCACGGCCGAAGGCCACCGGCAGGTCGACCCGCAGCCGTCCCTGCACCGCCAGGCGGGCGCCGCGCAGCGTCTCATCCGCCGCCTCGACCTCGGCGAGGATGCGCCGGCAGCGCGTGAGGTACTCGGCGCCGTCGCCGGTGAGTCCGACGCGCCGGGTGGTGCGGTGGAACAGCTGGCAGCGCAGGTGCCGCTCGAGATCCGCCACGTGGGTGCTCACCACGGCGCGCGACAGGCCGAGGGAGTCGGCGGCGCGCGTGAAGGAATGCAGCTCCGCCACCCGCGCGAAGCTGCGCATGCAGACCAGCTGGTCCATGCCCGCTATTGTATGAGAATCACGAACAATAAGTTCGCGATTAGCCGGTTTTTCAGAATGGTCGGGGAGCCTAAGGTGTCCCTCGCCATGTTCATCTACTCACGCCCCCTGTTCCCGGTCGCCGCCGCGCTGGTCCTGCTGCTGGCGCTCGCCGCTCTCTCGCTTATGTCCGGCGGCGGCTGAGCGGCGCAGCGCCGCGCCCGGCGCGGTGGGCGCCCGGGGCGGCCGCGCTTGTGCCGGCAGCCGCCCTTGCGGTAAGGTGCGCGCCGGTTCGTGACCTTTCCCTTTCCTGCCGCCTGCCGCCCGCCTCGTTTGCGAGTTGGCTTCCGAGTCTGAAAAGCCGAATCGTTCCCGACCAGGTGGCAGCGTGCGCACCGACCCATTGGGTCTCGTCAGCACTCCTGCCAGTTCGTGTTTGTCGTTTTCCAGGAGTTTGATTGCAATGACGAAGATCTATGTGGGCAACCTGCCTTTTTCCGCCACTGACGCCGAGGTGCGCGAGCTGTTCGCACAGCACGGCACCGTCGAGTCGGTAAGCCTCATCACCGATCGCGATACCGGCCGCCCGCGCGGTTTCGGGTTCGTCGAGATGTCGCGTGCCGACGCCTCGCGCGCCATCCAGAACCTCAACGGTAAGGACCTCGGCGGACGTCCGCTGCGGGTCAATGAGGCCCAGGAGCGCAGCGGCGGCGGCGGCGGTGGCAACCGCGGCGGCGGCGCACCGAAGCGCTGGTAAGCTCTTATCGAGCCAGGGCCGGCCGTCAGTGCCTCGCGGCATCGGCGGCCGGCCTTTTTCATGGTCCGATCCGTCTATCGTTCGAGTCGAGGGGAGTGCTGTTTCATGGGTAAGGGCGATCCGAGAACCCGCCGCGGCAAGATCTACCAGGGATCCTTCGGCAAGTCGCGCGCCAAGGACCCGGCGAAGAGAAAGAAGAAGGAAGCGAAGGCCGCGCGGCGTTAGCCGCGCCGCTCTCAGGCGAACGGCTCGGCCGTCGCCGGCGCCGGGCGCGTCTTGCGCGCCAGGCAATCCTGGATGAGCTCGAGCGCCGTGCGCTCGTTCGGCGGCAGCTCGGCGTCGCTCGAGCCGCGCGGCGTGGTGCGCTCACCCCAGCGCACCGCGTGGGCGCAGAACGAGAGTCCGCCGCCGAAGCCCGGCATGAGCAGCAGCGCGCCGGGGTACACCCGGCCCTCCTCGAGCGCCTCGCACAGCGCCACCGGCACGGTCGCCGCCGACATGTTGCCGTAGCGCTGCACGGTCACGAACACGCGGTCCATCGGTATGTGCACGCGTTTGGCGACCGCCTCGATGATGCGCAGGTTCGCCTGGTGCGGCACCACCAGGTCCACCGCGTCCGCGGGCATGCCGATGCGCCCGAGCGCCTCCTCGCTCGCCGCCACCATGCCCTGCACGGCGCGCTTGAAGATCTCCTGTCCCTCGAACTGCCAGCGCGTGATGCCGTAGAGCGTGCCGCGGTTGGCGTAGCGTCCGCCCATGCCATGCACGCGCAGTATCTCGCGCGCGTCCCCGTAACAGCCGAGCTTCTCGGCCAGCAGCCCTTCGGGACGGCTGCTTGCCTCGACCACCACCGCGGCCGCGCCATCGCCGAACAGCACCGCGACGTCGCGGTCGCTCCAGTCCATGAAGGGCGAGATCAGCTCCGCGCCGATCACCAGGGCGTTGCGCACCACGCCGGTACGGATGAGCGCGGTGGCGGTCGAGAGTCCGTAGAGGAAGCTGGTGCAGGCGGTGTTGATGTCGTAGGCCGCCGCCCCCGCGGCGCCGATGCGCGCCTGGATGCCGGAAGCCATGTTCGGCACCTGGTCGTCGTAGCTGCAGCTGCCGAATACGATGAGCTCGATGCGGCTGCCGTCGAGCCCGGCGCACGCCAGCGCGCGCGCCGCGGCGACATAGGCGAGATCGCCGAGACCCACGTGCGCGATGCGCCGCTCGCGGATCCCGGTGCGGCTGACGATCCACTCGTCGCTGGTCGCGAGGATGCCCGCCAGGTCGTCGTTGGTGAGTACCGCGGGGGGCAGGCATTTTCCCCAGCCGGTGATCGCCGCGTAGGGCGCTGGCGCAGTGGCGCTCATGCGCCCGCAAGGATAACAGGGCGTGGCGCGTGGTACGTACAAGTGCGCCAACGCAGCGCCGCGCGCATGGATTAGGATGTCGGCCGGAGGAGACCCGCAATGCCGGACCGGACCGCCTTTCTCGCGCGCCTCATCGGGCTCTACTGTCTCATCGCCGCGCTCGTCATGGCGCTCGAGCGCGATACCTGGCTCGCCGCCGTCGCGGCGCTCACGAGCTCGGCGCCGCTCATGCTGCTCCTCGGACTCCTGCTGGTCGGCGTCGGGCTCGCGCTGGTGCTCAGCCACAACGTCTGGTCGGGCGGGGCGCTGCCGGTGGCCGTCACCGTGATCGGCTGGCTGACGCTCGCGAAGGGCCTCGTGTTCTGGCTGCTGCCGCCGGGGGCTGCGGCGGATCTCTATCTCACCCGCCTGCACTACGCCGGGCTGTACTACGTCTACTGTGCCCTGGCGTTCGCGATCGGCCTGTACCTGACCGCCGCCGGGTTCAGGCGCAGGGCGCCCGCTGCCTAAAGGCGCGGCCGCGCGTCCGGCGCGTAATCGAACGAGTCGAAATACAGCCGCTGCGGCGGCAGGCCGTGGCGCGGGAAGACCGCGCGCAGCGCCTCGATCATCGCCGGGGGCCCGGCCGCGTAGACCTCGAAGTCGCTCAAGTCCGGGTGGTCGGCGATCACGGCGTCGTGTACCCAGCCGGTGCGCTGGTGCGGCGCCCCGCTCACGCCCGCCTCCGAGAGCACGGCGGTGAAGCGCAGCTGCGGATGGCGGCGCGTCCACTCGAGCACCCGCTGCTCCTCGTAGACGTCGGCGGCGTGCCGTGCGCCCCAGTAGAAGTCGATCGTGCGGCTGAGTCCGGTCTCGAGCACGTGGCGCAGCATCGACTTCAGCGGCGCGAACCCGGTGCCGCCCGCGACCATGATCGCCGGTCCCGTGCCGTGGCGGTAGCTGAACTGTCCGATCGGGCCCTCGATGCGCAGCAGCGACCCGGGCGCGAGTGCCGCCGCACCGGCGCCGAACAGCCGCTCGGTGAAGCCGCCGCCGGCCACGCGGCGCACGTGCAGCTCGAGCAGCTCCGCGTCGTGCGGCGGACAGGCGATGGAGAAGCTGCGGCGCCTGCCGGCCTCCAGCAGCACGTCCAGATACTGCCCGGGATGAAAGCGCAGCCGCTCGACCGCCGGCAGCCGCAGCATCACCTGCAGCACATCGGGCGCGAGCGGCGTGAGACGCGCGATGCGGCACGGCAGCGTCTTGATCTCGACGTCGGCGACGCTCGCGATGAGGCGCGCCTCGACCACCAGGTCCGAGCGTGCGCGCGCCTGGCACAGCAGCAGCTGGCCCGCGGCGGCTTCCTCGGCGGTGATTCCCGGCGGGCGGCCGTTCGGGTAGTCGATCTCGCCGGCCACGAGGCGCGCCCGGCAGGAGCTGCAGTGCCCGGACTTGCAGCTGTGCGGGAGGTTGAGTCCCGCGGCGAGCGCGGCGTGCAGCACCGCTTCCCCCGGCGCCACCTTGAGGGTGCGGCCGTGCGGCTCGATGCGTACGCTGTGCTCCATGGGTACTAGACTAGCATCCGTGTTCAGCAACCCCCCGGCCGATGAGATCGCGCGGCTGCTGCGCGCGGCGCGCACCATCGCGATCGTCGGGCTCTCGGCCGACCCGGCACGGCCGAGCCACTCCGTGGCGCGCGCCCTGCAGCGCTTCGGCTACCGCATCGTCCCCGTGACGCCCGCCGCGGACTCGATCCTGGGCGAGCCGGCGGTGCCCGCGCTGCGCGAGCTCTCGCGCGTGCTCGGCCCCGGCGAGCGGGTCGACATCGTCGACGTGTTCCGCCGTCCCGAGTACGTGGCCGGCATCGTCGACGAATGCATCGAGCTGAAGCTCCCGGCGCTGTGGCTGCAGGACGGCGTGATCGATGCGGCCGCCGCCGCGCGGGCCCGGGACGCCGGCATCTTCACCGTCATGGACCGGTGCCTGTATCGGGACCGGGCGGCACTGCCGCCGGGTGTTTGAGCTATCCTCGGCAACCGATGCGGGTCGCTTTCACGAAAATGCACGGGGTCGGCAACGACTTCGTGGTGTTCGATGCGCCGCCGCCCGCCCCGCTGCTCGAGCCTGCGGCACTGCGGGCGCTCGCCGACCGCCGCACCGGCGTCGGCTTCGACCAGGCGCTCGTCCTCGAGGCGCCGCGCCGCGCCGGCACCGCGGTCTACTACCGGGTCTTCAACGCCGACGGCGACGAGGTCGAGCAGTGCGGCAACGGCGCGCGCTGCATCGCCGCGCTGCTGCACCGGCGCGGCGCGAGCCGCGGCGGCGCCGTGACGCTCGAGAGCCCCGCCGGCGTCGTGGCGGCGCGCATCGCCGCGGACTCGAGCGTCTCGGTCGATATGGGTGTGCCGGACTTCGATCCGCGCTCGCTCCCCTTCGAGGCGCCCGCCGAGGCGGACCCTTACCCCCTGGAGGTGGACGGCCGCACGCTCGCGATCGGCGCGGTCTCGCTCGGCAATCCGCATGCGGTGCTCGTGGTCGACTCGGTGGACGCGGCGCCCGTCGCGACGCTCGGGCCCGCGATCGAGCGCCACCCGCGCTTCCCGCGCCGGGTGAACGCCGGCTTTCTCGAGATCGTCGACCGCACGCACCTCAAGCTGCGGGTCTACGAGCGCGGCGCCGGCGAGACGCTCGCCTGCGGTACCGGCGCGTGCGCGGCGGCGGCCATCGCCCGCCGCCGGGGTCTCATCGACCCCGCGGTGCGGGTGGAGGTGCGCGGCGGCGAGTTGCGGGTAAACTGGGCGGGTCGCGGGGAGCACATCTGGCTGAGCGGCCCGGCCGAAGTGTCGTTCGAAGGTCACGTCGAGGTCTAGCAGCATGACAAAAAGTGAAGCACGGGGACTCACGCCGGCGGAATCCGAGGAAGACTCGATCGCCGCCTACCTGCAGCGCAATCCCGAGTTCTTCGAGCGCCATCAGGCGGTGCTGGCGCGCCTGAAGCTGCCGCACGCGCGCGGCGGCGCCGCCATCTCCCTCGTCGAGCGCCAGATCGAGGTGCTGCGCGAGAAGCTCGCCGGCCTGGAAGGCAAGCTCGGCGAGCTGGTGCGCACGGCGCGTGCCAATGACGCCATCGCCGACCGGCTGCACCGCTTCACGCGGCGGCTGTTGCGCGCGGTGCCCCGGGCCGAGGCCATCGCGCGCATCGAAGCGGGGCTGCGCGAGGACTTCGACGCGTTCCATTCGGCGCTGATCCTGATCGGCGAGCCGCTCGCGCTCCCGGGGCAGCAGTTCGTGCGCGTCGTCTCCGGCGATGACCCGAACCTCAAATCCTTCGAGAGCCTGTTCGCGAGCGGCAAGCCGCGCTGCGGCCAGGCGCGCGACTCGCAGCGCGAGTTCCTGTTCGGTCCCGAGGGGCTGGAGATGGGCTCGGTGGCGCTGGTGCCGCTCGGCGAGAAGGGCTCGATCGGCCTGCTGGCGCTCGGCAGCGTCGACCGCGACCGGTTCCATCCCGGGATGAGCACCGAGTTCCTCGCCCGCATGGCGGACCTGATCGCGGATGCGCTGACCGCGAGCGCCGCGGCCTGAAGGGCCGCGCGGCGCCCTGGCTTCGGCATGAGTCCCGCCGCGCTCGAGTGGCTCGCGCGTTTTCGCCGCTACCTCGCCTCCGAGCGGCGGCTGTCGGCGCACACCGACGTGAGCTACGCGCGCGACCTGGCGGCGCTCGCCGCATTCTGCGACCGGATGGGCATCGGCGACTGGGATGCGCTCGATGCCCGGCAGGTGCGCACCTTCGCCGCCCACTCGCACGCCGGCGGCCTCTCCCCGCGCAGCATCCAGCGGCGGCTTTCAGCGGTGCGCAGCTTCTACGCGTTCCTGCTGCGCGAGGCGCCGGCCGCGGCCGCAACCGGCCCGCGCGGGCGGCGCGGGCGGCGGATACTCGGCAACCCGGCCCAGGGGGTGCGCGCGCCCAAGGCCCCGCGGCGCCTCCCGCAGACGCTCGACGCCGACCAGATGGCGCGCCTGCTCGAGCTGCCCGCCGGCGGCGGGCTCACGGCCCGCGACCGCGCGCTGATGGAGCTCCTGTACTCCTCGGGGTTGCGCCTTGCGGAGCTCGTCGGGCTCGACCTGGGCGACCTCGACCTCAAGGACCGCACCGTGCGCGTGCTCGGCAAGGGCAGGAAGTCGCGCATCGTTCCCGTGGGGCGCCTGGCGCTCGCGGCGTTGCGCGCCTGGCTGCAGGAGCGTGCGGCGCTCGCCGCCCCCGGGGAGCTGGCACTGTTCGTCGCCCGCACGGGCAGGCGGCTCGGGCCGCGTGCCATTCAGGCGCGGGTCGACTACTGGGCGCGGCGCCAGGGGCTCGGCATGCACGTGCATCCGCACCTGTTCCGCCATTCCTTCGCCTCGCACCTGCTCGAATCGGGCGGGGAGCTGCGCGGGGTGCAGGAGCTGCTCGGCCACGCCGATATCTCGACGACCCAGATCTACACCCACCTTGATTTCCAGCACCTGGCCCGCATCTACGACGCTGCACACCCGCGGGCGCGCCGTAAGGCCTGAGAAGGCCTGAAGGAAGCGGTCGCCCGGGGACCCTACCCCCGCAGGACCCCATGAGCGACAGAGCAGTCTTCAATCCCCACGGCACCACCATCCTCGGCGTACGGCGCAACGGCGCCGTCGCGCTCGGCGGCGACGGCCAGGTGACTCTCGGCGGCACGGTGATGAAGGGCAACGCGCGCAAGGTGCGCCGGCTCTTCGGCGACAAGGTGCTCGCCGGGTTCGCCGGCGGCACGGCGGATGCCTTCACCCTCTTCGAGCGCTTCGAAGGCAAGCTCGAGAAGTACGGCAATCTCACCCGCGCGGCGATCGAGCTCGCCAAGGACTGGCGCTCGGACCGCTACCTGCGGCGTCTCGAGGCGCTGCTGCTGGTCGGCGACCCGGAGAAGCTCTTCATCATCTCCGGCAACGGCGATGTGATCGAGCCCGATCACGACGTCGCCGCCATCGGCTCGGGCGGCCAGTACGCGCTCGCCGCGGCGCGCGCGCTGCTCGGCGGCTCGGAGCTGTCCGCGCGGGCGATCGTCGAGCGCTCGCTCGATATCGCCGCCGACATCTGCATCTACACCAACCGCAGCCTCACCATCGAGGAGCTGAGCGGGCCCCGCGCCGCGGCGGTGAAATAACCATGGCCTCCGCACTCACGCCGCGGCAGATCGTCCAGGAGCTCGACAAGCACATCATCGGCCAGGACGCCGCCAAGCGCGCCGTGGCGATCGCGTTGCGCAACCGCTGGCGCCGCATGCAGGTGCAGGAACCGCTGCGCCAGGAGATCACGCCGAAGAACATCCTCATGATCGGGCCCACCGGCGTCGGCAAGACCGAGATCGCCCGCCGCCTCGCCAAGCTCGCCAACGCCCCGTTCGTCAAGGTCGAGGCCACCAAGTTCACCGAGGTCGGCTACGTCGGCCGCGACGTCGACTCGATCGTCAAGGAGCTGGCCGACGTCGCGGTGAAGATCACCCGCGAGCAGGAGATGGCCAAGGTGCGCGAGCGCGCGCTCGATGCCGCCGAGGAGCGGGTGCTGGACACGCTCCTGCCGAAGCCGCGCATGATGGGCTTCTCCACCGACGAGCCGGCCACGGCGCGCGATTCGGAGACGCGCCAGAAATTCCGCAAGATGCTGCGCGAGCACGAGCTCGACGAGCGCGAGATCGAGGTCGAGCTGCGCTCACTGCCGATGGGCGTGGAGATCATGGCGCCGCCGGGCATGGAGGAGATGCAGCAGCAGCTGCAGTCGATGTTCCAGAACCTCGGCGGCAACCGCACCCGCACCCGCAAGGTCAAGGTGCGCGAGGCGCTCAAGCTCCTCATCGACGAGGAGGCCGGCAAGCTCATCAACGAGGACGAGCTCAAGATCCAGGCGCTCGCCAACGCCGAGCAGAACGGCATCGTGTTCATCGACGAGATCGACAAGGTGACGCGCCGCCAGGAGTCCCTCGGTGCGGATGTCTCGCGCGAGGGCGTGCAGCGCGACCTGCTGCCGCTCGTCGAGGGCTCCACCGTCGCCACCAAGTACGGTCCGGTGAAGACCGACCACGTCCTGTTCATCGCCTCGGGGGCCTTCAGTCTCTCCAAGCCCTCCGACCTCATCCCGGAGCTGCAGGGACGGCTGCCGATCCGCGTCGAGCTCGACTCGCTCAAGGTCGGCGACTTCGTGCGCATCCTCACCGAGCCCGACGCCTCCCTCACCGCGCAGTACCGGGCGCTGATGGCGACCGAGGGTGTCACGGTCGGGTTCGCGGAGTCGGGCGTGCGGCGCATCGCCGAGATCGCCTTCGAGGTGAACGAGCGCACCGAGAACATCGGCGCACGGCGGCTGCACACGGTGATGGAGCGTCTCCTCGAGACGGTGTCCTACGAGGCGGCGGCGCAGGAGGGCGCGGACAGCGCCGGCGCCAGCGGCGCCGCCGGCGCGAGCGCGGTTACCATCGACGCGCAGTACGTCGACGCGCACCTCGGCGCCCTCGTCAAGGACGAGGACCTCAGCCGCTACATCCTCTGACCGGCGCCGCGATCCGAGGCGCGTGACGGCGACCGTCAGCGCCCGAGGTTGTAACTCACGTCCAGACCGTAGGTGATCGGCTGATTGACGATATAGCGGGTAAAGGCCGCACTCTGCAGATTGATCTGCGGCTGCGTGTCGAGCAGCGTCTCCTTGTTGAAGAGGTTGTTCACGAACAGAGTGGCGGTCCAGTTGTCAGACCGGATTCCCACGCGCAGATTCGCCAGGCCATACGAAGGCAGATGCACCAGCAGCTGGTTCATGTTGTAGAGCGTGATGGTCTCCCCGTACGGAGCATTGGTGCGTTCGCCGATGTAGTTGTAGGACAGCGAGCTCACCAGGTCGAGCCCGCCCGAGAGCGGCTGCACATTGCGCAGCGTCAGCGACGTGGTGACCTTCGGAAAATCCGGTATGGCCGTGCCCGACAGATAGCCGGTGATGGCGCTGTCAGCCAGGAACTTGCTGTCCGCGTAGCCGAAGTTCCCGGATAACGAGAAGCCCGCCGGGAGCTTCAGCCACGCTTCAACCTCCGATCCGATGATTCTGGCGTCCGCTCCGTTGACGGTGTAGCCGAAGCCGCCGATGTTGGTGGCGAGCTGCGGGCTGGTCCAGCGTTCGTAGTACGCATCCACGTTGAGCGTGAGCTGGCGATCGAAGAACTGCCCCTTCTCGCCCAGCTCGTAGTTCCATACCGAATCGGAGTTGAACGCCGGCACACCCTGGGCGTTGGCATTGGGGAACTGCGCGTTGGGAGTGTAGTAACCGCCGGGGTTGGTGGCCGTCGCCGACAGCTTGGTCTGCAAGCCGCACTGCAGCAGGATGGCCAGAGTCGGGATCGTCAGACCCGCGCAGTTAGCCGGCGTCACGGTGGTCAGATAGCCCGTGAACGGCTGATCGGTGCCGCCCAGACGAAAGCCCTTGGCCGCCGTGGCATACAGCAGCAGATCCGGATCAACCTGCCACGACAGATCGAACTTCGGGTTGACGCCGTTCGCGCTGTCGGAGGCCGCCGTGTTGAACGGAGCGGTGTTGCCCGCCAGTGTCGGAGGGCTCGCGAACAGATTATCGAAGCCGAACGGCGTGAAATCACCGTATTCCGTGTTGGTCTGGTCGTATTTGTAGCGGTAGGCGCGCAGTCCCAACGTCGCCTTCCAGCCGTCGGCGAACTCCATCGAGGCATCGCCAAACAGAGCGTTCTGCGTGATGGTCTGGGGCATGTCGTCAACGTAGACGTTGCCGACGCCCGCCGACACCAGCTCCGGGTTGATGGACCACATTGACCACTCGGACTTGAGGCGCTGGTAGTAGTAGCCCACCAGCCACTGGAAGGGCCCCTTGTCGGTGGAGGTCAGGCGCAACTCTTCACTCAGCTGTGAGGTGCCATCGCGCTCCTGGACCCCCGGTCCGGTGGGTCCGGGGCCGGTCGGGCCGTAGTCGGAGTAGGGATCGGCCCTGCCGAGAGACCCGAGCCCCGAGGGCCCGGCGTTTTCCTCGGTACCGTCCTGCGAGACCACGGTGGTGCGGACCCAGTTCGCCGTGGCCGAAGTGACCAGGAAGTGCTCGGTCTGCCATTCAATCTTGAGGCTGCCCAGGGTGAACACGTCATCCTGCGGCTCGGGCGTGTCGTAGATCTCGAAGTGCCCCATGGCCGAAGGCAACGACGGGTGGTTGGGGGTGCCGTCGACGTCCACGGCACTCGGCCCAGCCTGGTGCGTATGCTGCCACATGAGTGCCGGGGTAATGGAAACCGAGTCGCTGGGACGCCACAGGAGCGAGGCGCGGAACGAGTCGAGCGTCGAGGCGTTGGCCTGGCTCACGGTCTCCGCGAGCGGAGCGGTGTAAAAATTGGACGGGCGGGCGCCGGTCGCCCCGTCGGTCAGCACCGCACCGTCGGCGAACACGTAGCGATTGAGCCAGCCGCTCTGCGAGTCCGCCGAGCCTACGAGGCGCAGCGCCACCTCTGATCCCAGCGGCAGGTTCAGCATGCCGTTCTGCGTGAAGTTGGTGCCGCCGCCCGAGTTGGTTTCGGACACTACGGTTTCGCCGCTCATGGCGAACTCACCCAGCTGCGGGGCATTCGGCACGATCTTGACCGTGCCCCCCATGGAGCTGGAGCCGTACAGCGTCCCCTGCGGGCCGCGCAGGATTTCCACGCGGTTCAGGTCGTAGAGGTTGGGATCGATGACGACCTTGCCGAGCTGCGCGGAGGCCGGCGACGACAGCGCCGTCTCGTCCAGGTAGAAACCCACCACCGAAGTGTTGCCACCCGCGGAGCTCAGGCCTCGCATCTCGAATTCCGTCTGGCCGGGACCGGCGGTGCGCATGGCGATGCCGGGCACGGTTTGCGAGAGACTGTTGAAATCGGTCAATCCCTTGTTGGCGATATCGCTCGCCGAGATCGCCGTGACGCTGATGGGGGTGCTCTGCACCGTCGACTCGCGCTTGGTGGCGGTGATCAGCACTTCCTGCAGCTGATCCCCGGAGGGGCCGCTCGCCTGGGCCTGCGCCTCGACCTGGGCGAATGCACTCGGTTCGAGTGCCAGTCCTAATGCCATGGCGATCGCCGAGGCGACCGCGTTCCTTGCCGTGCTCGAAGTCATGATGCTGCTCCCCTTCCCGGGCCACTGTCGTTTGAATGCGTACGGTGCGAAGGTCACCGGCGCAATTGCCTTATTATACGATCAGATGCGGCGTGCAGAACTGCCGTCACGAGCGTTGTACGTTCGCGACACGCTGCCCACCCGCGGAGTCGGAGCGACCATGAAACTCAAATCCCATTTGTCAGCGATTGTGATCGGCCTGTGGGGTGCGACGCTCTCTTGCGGCGCATCGGCCGCCGCGCCTGCACCCACTGCGGGCACCGCCATGGATCGCGACCTCATGGAGGTCACCATCCCGCAGCTGCACCGCTATTACGAACGACACAAGTACACCGTCGCCCAGGTGGTGGACTGGTACCTGGCGCGTATCGAGCGCTACAACGGCGTCTACCGGCCGCTCGAGCAGGTATTCGCCGCCGAGGCGCGCGCGGCCGCCGCCCGCGAGGACCGCGAGAGCGGCGCGCCGCACGGGGCGCTCTGGGGCGTGCCCATCGTCATCAAGGCCAACACCAGCATCGAGGGCAAGGTGACCAGCAACGGCTGGGAGGGCTTCACCGTACCCGGCCACGAGCTCACGGCGCCGCGCGACGCCACGATCGTCGCGCGGCTGCGCGCCGCGGGCGCGATCATACTCGGGCATTCCAACATGCCGGACTTCGCCAACTCCGACACCACGCGCAGCAGCTCCTTCGGGCGCACCGGCAATGCCTACGACGTGCGCTTCTCGCCCGGCGGCTCCTCCGGCGGCACGGTGACCGCCGTCACGGGCAACATGGCTGAGTTCGGCAGCGGCACCGATACCGGCAACTCGATCCGCATGCCTGCCGGGACCAGCGCCCTGATCGGCGTCTTTCCGACGCGCGGGCTGGTGAGCATCGCCGGCATCGCCCCGCTCGACTGGATGCTCGACAACACCGGTCCCATCGCCCGCAACGTCACGGATGCGGCGATCGCGCTCGGCGTGATGGCGGGTGAGGATCCGCTCGATCCGGCGACGCAGGGCTCGGCGGCGAAGGCGCAGCCCGGCCCCTACACCCAGTACCTCAGGAGCGATGCCCTCAAGGGCAGGCGTTTCGGCGTGCCGGCGTTCATTCTCGCCGGCATCGGCATTGCGTTTCGCGGCACGCCCGCCGTGGTCCCGGACATGGCGGCGGAGAAGCACGCGGACGCGGAGGCGTGGGCGCTCGATCCGCGCACGCGCGCGGCCTTCATGCAGGCGCTCGATGAGCTGCGCGCCCTCGGCGCCACCATCGTCATGGACGAGAGCGTGTTGCCGGAGAGCTTCGCGCGCCGCGCCAACCGCATCGCCACCTATCCCTACGCCCGCGAGGGGACCGATCTCTTTCTGAAGAGATTCGGGCCCGCCGAGTACCACTCGGCCGCCGACTACGAGCGCGTCATGGGCGCACCCCTCGGCGCGCCCATGATCGGTACCGAGCCCGGCAAGTCCGAGTTCGAGTCCGGCGCCATCAGGATCCGCCAGCGCACCCTCGAGACCGACCCGGAGGCGGAGCGCAACTACTGGGGCCCGCGCCGCCGCGTGCTCAAGGAATACCTCGACACGATGGAGCGGCTGCACCTGGACGGCTATCTCTATCCTTCGAGTCAGATGCCGCCGGTCGATGAGACCATGCCGCAGGACGGGCAGGTGAGCGACGGGCCGCACTCGGCGACCAGCTGGGTGAACATGCTGGGAGTGCCCGCCGTGGTCGTGGTGGGCGGCTTCTACCCGAGCGGGCTGCCCTTTGGCATGGAGTTCTCGGGCCGACCGTTCAGGGACGGCGATCTGCTCGCGTTCGCCTACGCCTGGGAGCAGGCCACGCACCACCGCCACCCGCCGGTGCTGGTCGATCAGGGGTTGCTGCCGGAGGCGCGCTGAGGCCGGTCGCGCCCCGGCCGCGTGCGCGACCGCCCTGGCGGCCGCTCAGATCCTGAAGCGTTCCTTGAGCTCGCCCGCCATGCGGCGGCTCACGGCGAGCGGGGCGGCCGCGCCCCGCAGCCGCACCAGGTACTGACCGTCCGCGCCGCGCTCGATGCGCTCGAGGTGGCGCACCGCCACCAGCGCGTTGCGGTGGATGCGCACGAAGGCGCCGCCGAACTCGCTCTCGAGGAGCCGCAGCGAATCCTCGATGAGATCCTCGCCGTGCACGTGCGCGACGGTGGTGTACTTGCGGTCGGCGAGGAAGTAGCGCACCTCCTCGATGGGAATGAGCTTCAGCCCCTCCCGGGCGCGCGCCGCGATGTGGCTGCGGCGCGTCCCGGCGCCGGCGGCGGCCAGCTTCTGCAGCTGGGCGCGCGTCAGCCGTCCGGCGCGGGTCAGCGCGGCGGCGAGCTGCTCCTTGCGCACGGGCTTGAGCAGATAGCCCATGGCGTGCGCCTCGAAGGCTTCGACCGCGTACTCATCGTAGGCGGTGGTGAATATCACGGCGGGCGGCTCGTCCAGCACGTTGAGGTGGCGCGCGGCCTCGAGCCCGTCCATGCCCGGCATGCGTACGTCGAGCAGCACCACGTCGGGGGCCAGGTCGTGCGTGTGGCTGAGCGCCTCGGCGCCGCTCACCGCCTCGCCCACGACCTCGACGTCGGCGAGCTCGGCGAGCAGGCTCCGCAGGCGCTCGCGCGCCGGTGGCTCGTCGTCGACGATCAGCACCTTGAGGCGCACCGCGGCGTGCATCGGGCCCTCAGGCGCTCGCGGGCGGCGGCGCCGCGGCGGCCGCCGGCCTCTCGATGAGCGGGAAGCGCAGCGTGACGATGTACTCGCCGTCGAAGGTGCCGGATTTCATCAGCGCGCGCTCGCCGTACATGAGCTCGAGGCGCTCGCGGATGTTGGCGAGCGCCAGGCGGTTGCCCTCGCGCTGCTGCGGGCCGGCGCCGAGGGGGTTACGCACCACGATGGTGATGAGGCCGGCGCTGATCTCGCCGGTGATGGTGACGCGCCCGCCCTCGGGGCGCGGCTCGATGCCGTGGTAGATGGCGTTCTCGAGCAGCGGCTGGATCATGAGGCCCGGGACCAGCGCGCCGCCGGGGAGCGACTCGGTCTTCCACAGCACCTCGAGGCGCGCGCCGAGGCGCAGCTGCTCCATGCGCTGGTAGGTGCGCGCCACCTCGAGCTCCTCGGCGAGCGTGATGGTGTGGTGCTTCTCGCTCAAGGTCGCGCGGAACAGATCCGCGAGGTCCTGCACCGCGCTCTCGGCACGCGGCGGGTCGGTGCGCGTGAGGGCGGCGATGGTGTTCATGCTGTTGAAGAGGAAGTGCGGGCGGATGCGCGCCTGCAGCGCGTGCACGCGCGCCGCGGCGCGCAGCTCGACGCTCACGCGCCACTCGTACGCCACGTAGAAGTAGCGCAGCGCGAGTCCGCACACCACGAGACCGATGCACACGTTGCGCAGCGCGAAGCTCAGCGGATGCGGCGGGAAGAGCGAGCTGCCCCCGGTATCGACCACCAGGTGCGTGCGGCCGATGAGATAGGCGCACACCGAGATCGCGGCCACCAGGCCCGCGATCAGCGCCATGACGGCGGCCGAGCCCGCCGCGACGCCGAGGCGCGCCAGCGCGTGGCGCAACAGGCACAAGAGCCCCGCCCCGGCGAGCCCTATCCACAGCAGGAACAGCGAAGTGCGCACCAGGTCGGTCCAGAAGTCGACCACGGCGCTCTGCCGCGCCAGCGTCAGCACGAAGGCGGTGAGCTCCACGATCAGCACGATGGCGAGCGTGGTGCGCGAGGTGCAGAAGTTCGGGAGGTAGAGGGAGCGTTCGGAGCCTGAGTCGGCGTTCATGACGCGCGTGGCGGCGGGCGCAGTGCCGGCGTGCCCATGATGTTGGTGCGCTCGAAGAGCTCCTCCTTGAGGCGGAAGGTCGCGGAGATGTCCTCATCGCCGTAGCCGCGTGCCACGAGCTCGGCGTACTCGGCGAGCATGCGCTCGACCACCGGCAGCTGCACGCCGAAGCGCGCCGCCATGTCGTGGCAGATCCGTAGATCCTTGGCGTGCAGCCGCACGCGAAAGCCCGCCGGGTAGGCGCCGCGCGCCATGTTGGGAGCGCGGTGCACGAAATACCAGGAGGAGCCCGCGCCCTTGCCGAGGGTGTCGATCAGGATCGGCAGCGGCAGCCCCTGCGCGCGCGCGAACGCCATCGCCTCGGCGACCGCCTCGATGATGCCGGCGCACATGATCTGGTTGGTGGCCTTGGCGGCCGCGCCGCTGCCGACGGGTCCGAAGTGGGCGACGGTGCGCCCGAGCGCTTCGAGTACCGGCCGGGCGCGCTCGAATGCCGCCGGCGCGCCGCCCACCATGATGGCGAGCGTGCCGTCGCGGGCGCCCTCGACGCCGCCCGACACCGGACAGTCGAGGAACTCGACGCCCCGCGGCGCGAGCAGCTCCGCCGCCTGGCGCGCGGTCTCGGCGCTCACCGTCGAGCAGTCGAGCATCAGCGCCCCGGACTTGAGTCCCGGCGCGAGCGCCTCGGTCACCTCGCGCACGTCGGCATCGGCCGAAACGCACGAGACGACGACGTCCACCTGGGCGGCGAGCTCGGCGAGGCTGGCGGGAGCGGCGACGCCGAGCTCGGCGGCGAGCGCGGCGGCTTTGGGTGCGGTGCGGTTCCAGACCGCGGCGAGCAGGCCTTTCTTATGAAGGTTGCGCGCCATCCCCACACCCATGGCGCCGAGTCCGACGAAGCCTGCGCGCATGCAACGCACCTCGAGCGGCGCACAGCGGCCGCGAAGCGACACTATAGTGCGAAAGCGCGCGCGCGCGGAATCGGGGCCGCGCTTACTCGGAGGTGGCGAGCGCCGGGTTGACCTTCGGCTCGGGAACCGGCTGCGGCTCGGGGATCGGCTGGTCGGGCTTCCACTCCGGCACGCTGCCGCAGGCCTGCTGCACGTCCTTGCGGGCCTGCTCGCGGTAGACCTCGGCCTCCGCGTCGGTCATGTAGTTGCGCTCGCCGTCCTTGCCTTCCTTGTAGACGCGCCGCGAAGCGATCGCCTTCATGTAGCGATCCTTGGCCCAGCTGCACTGCGAGTCGCGCGCCTTGGCGACGTCCTGCTGCACGGCGCGCGAGTTGGCCTGGTCGGCGATCTGCTCGCCGGCGCGCGTGTTGGCTGCGCTCGGGGGCGCAGCCCCGGACTCGCCGTGCGGGCGCATGGTGGTCCTGATGACGACCGAGCCCGGTACCCACTCGTCGCTGTAATGAATGACACCCTGCTCGTCGACCCAGCGGAATACATCGGCGCGCGCCAGGGTGGACGCTCCGGTGAGGACGAGGGCGGTAATCGCTACGAGTCGCAACATAAAAAGGGCCTCCGCCGCGGCAGTATGGCGGCACGCCCCCCGTAAACCCTTGAAGTCCGTCACAGGGTGGCGGGGCGGGCGCCGCTGCCGTTCACACCATACAAAGGGCGGGCCCGGCGCGCCAGCTTTGGGGGTGCGAAAAGGCCCCCGAATCAGGGCAGTACGGCCACGCTCGAGGCTTCCCCCGCTACAGGTCGTAGGCCCGCTCGCCGTGGGAGGTGATGTCGAGCCCCTCGCGCTCCTCCTCTTCCGGGACCCGCAGCCCCATGAGGAGCTTGACGATGTAGAAGGCCGCGAAAGCGACCGCCGCGGTCCACACCAGCACCAGCGACACGGCCTTGAGCTGAATGAGGAACTGCGCGGCGATCCCCGGATAGCCGCTCGTGCCCTTGACCCAGTCGACGGTGGAGCCGGGCCCGCCGAGCGCGGGGGCGTTGAAGATCCCGGTCATGAGCGCGCCGAAGACGCCCCCGAGCGCGTGCACCCCGAAGACATCCAGGGAATCGTCGGCCTTGATGAGGCGCTTCAGTCCCGTCACGCCCCACAGGCACACGACGCCCACGCCAAGACCGATGACGAAAGCGCCGGGGATGCCGACGTTGCCGGCGGCCGGCGTGATCGCCACCAGCCCCGCGACCGCGCCCGAGGCGGCTCCCAGCATCGAGGGCTTGCCCTTCAGCCACCACTCCGCGCCCATCCACGAGAGCACCGCGCAGGCGGTCGCGAGGTAGGTGTTCATGAAGGCGAGCGCGGCCGAGCCGTTGGCCTCGAGCGCGGAGCCTGCGTTGAAGCCGAACCACCCGAACCACAGGAGCGACGCCCCGACCATGGTGAGGGTGAGATTGTGCGGTGCCATGGGCTCGCGGCCGTGGCCGAGGCGTTTGCCGAGCACGAAGGCGCCGACCAGCCCCGCCACACCGGCATTGATGTGCACCACCGTGCCGCCCGCGAAATCGAGCGCGCCCCATTGCCACAGCAGCCCGCCCCGGGCGCTGACCGCAGCCGCCGTGGCGCTCGAGGTGTAGGCATCCGGCCCGGGCCAGTACCACACCATGTGCGCGATCGGCAGATAGCTGAACGTGAACCACAGCACCAGGAACACCAGCACCGCCGAGAACTTGATGCGCTCGACCAGCGAGCCGAGGATGAGGCAGCAGGTGATGGCGGCGAAGGTCGCCTGGAAGGCGATGTACACCAGCTCGTAGAGCGGCGTGTTGCGGCTGAAGGTCGCGGCCATCGAGAAGGCGCCGGTCTGCGGGTCGAAGGTGCCGGCGAGGAACAGCCGGCTGAACCCGCCGATGATGGCGTTGCCCTCGGTGAAGGCGAGCGAGTAGCCGTACACGCACCACAGCACCGTGATCAGCGAGAAACCGACGAACACCTGCATGAGCACCGACAGCATGTTCTTGGTGCGCACCAGGCCGCCGTAGAAGAGCGCAAGCGCGGGCACCGACATCAGCAGCACCAGCGCGGTCGAGGTCAGCATCCACGCCGTGTCGCCCTTGTTCGGCACGGGCGCATCGGCCGCGGCGAGGGCCGGTGCGAGCGCGAGCGCCGCCCCGAGGAGTGAGAGGTGTCGGGCCGCGTTGGCTCTCTTCGGCATGGCTGCTCCGCGTTTCAAACCGATCGCACCGCAAATACGCTCTGCACGCGCGCACGGGGGCGCGTAAGCTCTTGAGCCCGGCAAGACGCGGTGCAGCTTCCGTGCCAGTGATCGCTGGGGCGTGTTTTCCGGGTTTTGCGCGCACGGGTGGCAGGGCGCTGCACCGTTTTGGGGCCCGGCGCCCCGGCTGTGCGTCAAACCGGGGCACGGGCGGTAGAGGCGGCGGAGATCTCTCATGGAATCACTGCGGATCGATGACCTGGCGCGCCGGCTGATCGAGCGGCTGCCGCCGGCGCTGCGCGCGATGCAGGACGAGCTCGAGACGGCCTTCCGCGCGGTGCTGCGCGAGCGCCTCGCGAAGCTCGATCTCGTCACGCGCGATGAGTTCGAGGCGCAGACCCGCGTACTCGAGCGCACGCGCGCGCGGCTCGAGGCGCTCGAGGCGAAGCTCGCCGCGCTCGAGGGCGGTCCCGGGAGCGCGCCGGGCGGCTGACCGCCCCTTCGGGCTCATGGCCTTCGCGCGCGTCGCGTGCCGGGCGCAGGTGGGCCTCGCCGCCCCGCTGGTCCAGGTCGAGGTCAGCCTCGCTCCGGGACTCCCGGCTTTCTGCATCGTCGGACTTCCGGCCATGGTGGTGCGCGAGGCCAAGGAGCGCGTGCGCGCCGCGCTCCTCAACTCGAGGTTCGAGTTTCCTGCCGGCCGCATCACCGTGAATCTCGCGCCGGCGGACCTGCCGAAGGAGGGCGGCCGCTTCGACCTGCCGATCGCGATCGGGGTGCTGCTCGCCTCGCGGCAGCTGGACGGCGAGCGCGCCGGCGCGAGCGCCGCGGCGTGCGAGTTCTACGGTGAGCTCGGTCTCACCGGGGAGCTCAAGCCCGTGCCGGGCCTGCTGCCCGCGGCCGCGCAGGCCCGTCACGCGGGCCACGAGCTCATCGTGCCGCGCGCCAACGCCGCCGAGGCGCACGCGGCCGCGCCGCACCGGGTGCGGGCCGCCGATCACCTGCTCGATGTCTGTGGGCACTTGAGCGGCGGGCGGGTGCTCGGCCCGCACGGCGCACCGGCCGCGGATGCAAACGGCGGCGGGAACGGCGGCGCGGACCAGGCCCCGGGCGGCGGCGCGAGCGCAGCGCGGCTCGATCTCGCCGACGTGCGCGGCCAGGCGCACGCCAAGCGTGCGCTGCTCATCGCCGCCGCGGGTGGCCACAGCCTGCTCCTCATCGGACCGCCCGGCTGCGGCAAGAGCATGCTGGCGCAGCGCCTGCCCGGCCTGCTGCCGCCGCTCAGCGAGTCCGAGGCGCTCGAGGTGGCCGCGATCGCCTCGGTGAGCGCCGCGGGATTTCGCGGCCCCGCCGTGCGTCCGTTCCGCGCACCCCACCACAGCACCACCGTGCCGGCGCTGGTCGGCGGCGGCGCGCGGGCGCGGCCGGGCGAGGTGAGCCTCGCGCATCGCGGCGTGCTGTTTCTCGATGAGCTGCCGGAGTTCGGGCGCGGCGTGCTCGAGGCGCTGCGCGAGCCGCTCGAGACGGGCGTGATCCAG
>DATKPR010000035.1:0-3339 GCA_035523985.1 Steroidobacteraceae bacterium
GAGCCTCGGCGCGCGCCTCACCGAGGTGAGCCTGCCGAACCTGCCGCTGTCGGTGCCGGTGTACTACGTGGTCGCCCCGGCCGAGTGCTCCTCGAACCTGGCGCGCTTCGACGGCGTGCGCTACGGGCACCGCTGCGAGAATCCGCGCGATCTCATGGACCTGTACCGCCGCTCGCGCGGCGAGGGCTTCGGGGCGGAGGTCAAGCGCCGCATCATGACCGGCACCTACGTGCTCTCGGCCGGCTATTACGATGCGTACTACCTCAAGGCGCAGCGCGTGCGGCAGCTGATCAGCGCCGACTTCACGCGTGCCTTCGCGAGCGTGGATGTCGTCATGGGCCCGACCACCCCGACGCCGGCGTTCGCGATCGGGGCCAAGACCGAAGACCCCATCACCATGTATCTGAACGACATCTACACCATCGGCGCGAACCTCGCCGGGCTCCCCGGGGTGTCGGTGCCGTGCGGCTTCGTGGGAGAGCTGCCGGTGGGACTGCAGATCGTCGGCCCGCACTTCTCCGAGGCGCGCCTCCTCGCCGCCGCGCACGCCTACCAGGGCGCGACGGACTGGCACACGCGCATCCCGCGGGGCTTCGCATGAGCGCCTGGGAGACCGTCATCGGCCTCGAGATCCACGCGCAGCTCGCGACGCGCTCGAAGATCTTCTCCGGCGCCGCCACCGCCTACGGTGCGCCCCCCAATGCCCAGGCGAGCCTCGTCGACCTCGGCTATCCGGGCGTGCTGCCGGTGCTGAACGCCGCGGCGGTGCGCATGGCGGTGAAGCTCGGGCTCGCGATCAACGCGCGCGTCGCGCCGGTCTCGATATTCGCGCGCAAGAACTACTTCTACCCGGACCTGCCCAAGGGCTACCAGATCAGCCAGTACGAGCTGCCGATCGTCGCCAAAGGCGCGCTCGACATCGTGCTCGAGGACGGCACCGTCAAGCGGGTCGGCATCACCCGCGCGCACCTCGAGGAGGACGCCGGCAAATCGCTGCACGAGGGGCTGCCGGGGATGACCGGGGTCGATCTCAACCGCGCCGGCACGCCGCTGGTCGAGATCGTCTCCGAGCCCGAGCTGCGCTCGGCGAAGGAAGCGGTCGCCTATATGAAGAAGGTGCACACGCTGGTGCGCTACCTCGAGATCTGCGACGGCAACATGCAGGAGGGCTCGTTCCGTTGCGACGCCAACGTCTCGGTGCGCAGGACCGGCGCCACGCAGTTCGGCACCCGCGCCGAGATCAAGAACCTCAATTCCTTCCGTTTCGTCGAGCGCGCCATCAACTACGAGGTCGCGCGGCAGATCGAGCTCCTCGAAGGCGGCGGCCAGGTGGTGCAGGAGACGCGTCTTTACGATCCCGACAAGGGCGAGACGCGCTCCATGCGCTCGAAGGAGGAAGCCAACGATTACCGTTACTTCCCGGACCCCGACCTGCTGCCGGTGGTGCTCGATGCGGCCTTCATCGAGTCGGTGCGCGCGACGCTGCCGGAGCTCCCCGACCAGAAGGCGGCGCGCTTCGGCTCGCAGTACGGCCTGTCCGCGTACGATGCCGGCGTCCTCACCGCGAGCCGCGAGCTCGCCGACTACTACGAGGCCGTGGTGCGCGCCGCCCCCGCGGACGCCAAGCTCGCCGCGAACTGGGTCATGGGCGAGCTCTCCGCCGCATTGAATAAGGAGAGCCTCGAGGTGGGCGCGGCGCACGTCAGCGCCGCCGCGCTCGGCGGCCTGATGCGCAAGATCTCCGATCAGACCGTGTCCGGCAACGTCGCCAAGATCGTCTTCGCCAGCATGTGGTCGAGCGGCGCGAGCGCGGAGACGGTGATCGAGCAGCAGGGCCTGAAGCAGATCACCGACAGCGGTGAGATCGAGCGGCTCATCGACGAGGCGATGGCCGCCCATCCCAAACAGCTGGCCGAATACCGTTCCGGCAAGGACAAGCTGTTCGGCTTCTTCGTCGGACAGGTGATGAAGGCCACCGGCGGCAAGGCGAATCCGGCGCAGCTCAACGAGCTGCTGCGCAGGAAACTCAGCGGCTGACGGGCTCCGCGGCGGGCTCGTCCGCTGCCGGTGCCGCCATCGCGGCCGCCGCGTCCGTGGCTTCGGCTGCATCGCCCTCGGCCGTGCCCGCTTGGGTCGCGATGCCGCCGTGGCGGCGCTGGATCTCGACCGTGCCCTGCAGCGCGAGCGCGAAGCCCTCGGGGACGATTTCGATGCTCTTCTGCCAGTTGCGCGGCAGCGGTACGCGCGTCTTCCAGCAATAGTGGATGATCGCCGCCGCGATCGCCGCGAGCGGGTAGCGGCGCGCGTCGGCTGAAATCGCATCCGGCTGCAGCAGCTCGAGGATCAGGCCGGCGTTCTCGCCCTCTTCGATGCGTGCATCCACGAGGCTCGCCGTGGCGAGGCGTCCACCGCGCTCGCGGTCGAGCTCGAGCACGGCATCGACGACCGTCTCGAGTGGCAGAACGAGCCGCCGGGTCTCATAAATCAGTACCTTAGGCACATTCGTGACCTTGCCACGGGGACGCGCGTGCCCGATGTGATGCGGCTCACGTCCTCGGATCCGGCACCGCCGTCGCGGCGGCGGGCCGCGGTTGAGTTGCGCGCGCGGCAGCCTCATTGTGAGCGCATGACGCCGGGCGCGAACGCGGGTACCGACACGGTGCGCCGTTTCATCTTCGAGAGACAGCCGGTCCGCGGCCACTGGGTGCGCCTCGGAGCGGCCTGGACCGCGTTGCGCGCGCATGCGCGTTATCCGGCGCCCGTCGAGACGCTGCTCGGCGAGGCGGTGGCGGCGGCGGTACTGCTCGCGGCGAGCCTCAAGTTCGAGGGCACTCTCACCCTGCAGCTCCAGGGGGACGGCGCGGCACGGCTCCTGGTCGCGCAGTGCACGCACGACTTTCGGCTGCGGGCGCTGGCGCGCTACGAGGAAGCGGCGGTGGACGCGATCGCGCGCGAGGCGACGCCGGCGGCCGTGTTCCGGGCGCTCGTCGGTACGGGCGGCCGCCTCACGGTGACCGTCGAGGCGGACGAGAAGGGTGCGCGCTACCAGGGCGTCGTGCCGCTCGAGGGCCGCTCGCTCGCCGAGTCGCTGGAAGCGTATTTCGCCAGCTCCGAGCAGCTGCCGACCCGCGTGCTGCTCGCAGCGGACCCGGCCCATGGCGCCGGCCTCCTGGTGCAGAAGCTCCCCGGTCCCGATGACGAGGAGTCGGGCGCCTCCTGGGTGGACGCGCAGCGCGGCATCGCACGCCTCGAAGCCTCCGCGCTCCTCAACGAGCCGGCGGAGGAACTGTTGCGGCGTGGCTTCCCGGAGCAGGATCTGCGGCTCTTCCGCGGCGCCCC
>DATKPR010000036.1:0-64215 GCA_035523985.1 Steroidobacteraceae bacterium
TGTTCGAGGCCGACCAGGCGAAGCCGACCGATGGATGAGGCGCGCGCGGTACGCGAGTTCTGGTTCGGCAGCGAGCCACTGACCGCGGCCGCCCTCGAGCAGCGCATGCGCGATTTCTGGTTCGCCGATGCCTCCGCCGCGCTCGATGAGGAGATTCGCACGCGCTTCGCGGCCCTGGTCGAGCGGGCCGGCGCCGGCGAGCTCGCCGGCTGGGCCGACGGTCCGCGCCGGCGCCTGAGTCTCATCCTGCTGCTCGACCAGTTCCCGCGCAACATCTTCCGCGGCACGGCGCGCGCCTTCGCCTACGACGAACAGGCGCTCGCGCTCACCCTCTCCGGCATGCAGTCGGCCGCCGACGCCGCGCTCGAGCCGCCCGAGCGGCTCTTTTTCTACATGCCGCTGCAGCATGCCGAGAGCCTCGAGGCGCAGGATGAAGCCCTCGCCGCCTGCCGGCGGCTGGTCGCGGAAGTGACTCCCGAGTTTCGGCCGGTGTTCGCGAGCGCCCTCGGCTACGCCGAGCAGCATCGCGCCATCATCGAGCGCTTCGGCCGCTTTCCGCATCGCAATGCGGTCCTCGGACGCACCAGCACGCCCGCGGAGGCGCAGTGGCTCGGCGCAGGCGGTGTGCGCTTCGGCCAGTGAGGCGGCGGCGCCTGCTTCAGCCCTCGCCGACCAGCCGCTCGAGCGCGCGCACCTGGCGCTCGAGTCCGCGCTGCACCTCGAGCAGCTCCACGGCGAGCGCCGCGCCGCTCGCATTCACGCCGAGGTCGCGCATGAGGCGCGCCGCCACACGCAGCCGCGGCAGCACCGCCGCCTGCAGCTCCCAGACTTCGGGGGCGGCGCCGCGCGGTGCGATGACGCCGAGCTCGGCGAGCTCGTGCACCGCGGTGGCATCGATCCGGCACAGACGGCAGATCTCGGTGACCGCGATCCAGTCACGCTCGCCGAGCAGCTCCACCTGCGTGAGACGGGTCACTTCGGTCATGCCTCACCCCTTGAAGTCGGCGCGCGGGTTGAAGTTGAGCTTGCTGCGCATGTCGCTGTAGAGCGCCTTGGCCTCCGCCGAGCTCGCCGGCGGCAGAACGACCTTCAGCTGCACGTACTCATCGCCCGCGGGCTGGCCGGGAAGGCCGCGGCCGCGCAGCCGCAGCTTCTGGCCGGATTGCGCGCCGGCGGGAATGTGCATCTCGACCGGGCCGCCGAGTGTCGGCACGGTGACGCCGGCGCCGAGCGCCGCTTCCCAGGGAGCCACGGGGAGGGTGAGCGTCACGTCGCGGCCGTCGAGCTGGTAGAGCCGGTGCGGCACGATGTGTACCTCGAGGTACAGGTCTCCCGCGCGGCCGCCCTCGGGCGCCGCCTCGCCCTGGCCGGCGAGGCGGATCAGCTGGCCGTCGGTGACGCCCGCGGGAATCGTCACCCGCACCGTGTGGGTGCGGACCTCGAGACTGCCGTCGTCCTTGAGCTCGGGGCGCTTGAGCTCGAGCGTGGTGCTCGCGCCGTGGAAGGCCTGCTCGAGATCGAGATCGATGCGCGCGTGATGATCGCGGCCGCCCTGGCGTGCCGCGCCCCCGAACGGGGAGCCCCCGCCGAACAGGGACGAGAAGAAGTCGCTGAAGCCCTGCTGCTCGAAGGCTTGCTCCTCGCCGCCGTTGCCGCCGCGCGCGCGCGCCGAGGCCCGGCCGTGGCGGCCCCGCGGGGCGCCGCCGAACTCGAACCCGCTGCCCCAGTCCGGCGGCGGCCGGAACTGCTGCCCGGACTTCCACTCGCTGCCGAGCTGGTCGTAGGCGGCGCGCTTTTCCGGGTCCTTGAGGACTTCGTAGGCTTCCTGCACTTCCTTGAATTGCGCTTCGGCGTTCGCCTCCTTGCTGACGTCGGGGTGGTATTTACGTGCCAGGCGGCGGTAGGCCGTCTTGATCGCATCCGCGGTCGCGGTGCGCTGCACGCCGAGGATCTGGTAGTAGTCCCGGTATTCCATGAAGGGTGTCTATGGAGCCAAGCGCGGCGGGTATCAACCGGAAGTTTAGCCACTTGTGCGCCGGCAAAAGTCACGCCTTTTGCCGGCGAGCGAGACCGGGAGGACCGGGTGGCCTGCCGCGAGCGCCGCAGGCGCGAGCGGCCAATAGAAGATAAAAAAGCGCCGCGAGCGGGGGAAGTCGCATCGCGGCGCGCAGGAGCGAACACGGGGAAGTTGTTCGCAACTTAGGTCACGGACGCACTCAGGGTGGGTGGGTCCGAGGAACCTCGCGGAGAACCATCCGATTCACCGCACTGGAGACAGGAGCAAACCCCGTGCCAAAACTCTAAATGCTTAAATAACAATGGGTTATATGACAACGCTGCGACCCCGAGGGGTGACAGGAATTGTCACTTTGAAGCGCGGGGCCGCCAGAACGTGGCGTCAGTGCGGCAGTACGGGGACGCAGGGCTGGGACCGGGCTTTGAGGGAATCGCAGATGGCGCGGGCCTGTGCTTCTCCGTCGGCCGCCGCCTGCAGCCGGTAGATCGGAGCCGCGGCGGTGCCGGCAGCGACGAGCTGCGGCGAGAGCCCGGCGAGCACCGGCGCGAAGCGCACCTCGAGCCGCTGCCACTCGCGGGCCGCGTTCGCCTCGGACCCGAAGGCGCCGAGTTGCACCGCATAGCCCGTCGGGTGCGCCACGGCCACCGCGGGGGGCGCCGCCGGCTGCGGTGCGGGCGCAGCCGCCGGCGCGGCAACGGCAGCGGCCGCGGGGGAGGCAGCGGGCAATGCCCCCGCCGGAATCGAGGGTGCTGCGCTCGCGAGGCGCAGCAGCTTCACGCCCGTCGCGGGCCCGGCCGTCTGGCCCGGTGTCTGCGGGGCCATCCGCTGGATCGAGCCGAGCGCGAAGCTCTCCATGCGGATGCGCGCCTCCTGCGACCAGCGGCCCCTGGGATGCGCGGCGAGAAAGCTCCGGTAGGCGTCCGCGGTGCCGAGCTTGCTCGCCTGCTCCCAGTCGCGGTCCTCGGCGAACTCGCCCACCCGCTCGCGCGCCTTGCCGGCGAGCTCGCTGTCCGGGTGCTGCTCGATGAAGTGCTGGTAGGCCTCCGCCGTGCCGGCCGCCTCGGCGGCCCGCCAGTCCTGCTGCTCCACGCTGCATCCTGCAACTGTGAGCAGCGCCGCAGCCAGCACGGCCCTCGCTGCCGGGAATGTGATCAGGGTCGGCATTGTGGTCCCCTCGCTCTTCGTATTATGACCCGGCAGCTTCCCGGGAGCACCGCATGGGTGAGGACACGCAACGTCGCAGAATGCTCGACCAGCTCGGCGACTCGCCGACCTTCGTCGCGCCCGGCAGCCGCATCAGCGGCGATCTTGAGACGCTCGGCCCGCTGGTGGTATGCGGGACGGTGCGGGGCGACGGCCGCATCGGCGGGGCTCTGAGCATGGCGGCCAACTCCGAGTGGCACGGCGAGGTGCACGCGCGCGCCGCGGTGATCGCCGGGCACCTCACCGGGCGGCTGGTGGTCGACGAAAAGCTCGAGGTGGGCGCCACGGCCGTGATCCAGGCCGAGGTGATCGCCCGCACCATCGCCATCGCGCGCGGCGCCGTCATCGAGGGCGCCATCACCGTCACGAGCGGCCAGCCGGTGGTGCGCTTCGACGAGAAGCGCAGCGCCTGAAAGCGGCCCGCCGTGCGCGGGCCTTGCCTGTAGCGCCCCTCACCCGAGGCGCTGCAGCACGAAGCGCTCCGCCCAGGTGATCCCTGTCAGCCGTTCGATGAAGCCGCAGTGCCCGCCGTAGCGCGTCACCGTCACCGTGAGTGATGCGGGACGCGCGATGTGCTCGAGCCCTCCCACCGGAATCATCGGATCGTCCCGTGAAGTGAGGATATGCGCGGGCGAGTCGATCGAAGCGAGCCGCGCACCGGTGATCGAGTAGCCGTTCAGGTACTCCTCGAGGCTCGCGAACTCGGAGTGGCGCAGCACGAGCCTCTCGGTCATTTCCCGCAAGCCGCTGCCGGCGTCGCCGAAGTCGTAGTCCCCGGGCCAGGCCAGCTGCTTCTTGCGCAGCGAGCGCCGCCACTTGCGCACGAAGAACCCCTGGTAGCCCGGCATCGCGGTCTCGAGCGCAACCAGCGTCCCGGTCGGGTCCAGCACCGGTGAGACCGCGACCACCTGCTCGAGATGGAGCCCGGATTCGCGGGCGCGGGCCGCCGCGCGCAACAGGAAATTGCCGCCGAGCGAATAACCGACGGCACTCAGCGCGTGCCCGGAGAACTGGCGCTGCAGCGCCCCGAGCGCGCCGATGACCTCGGGCAGGCGGCAGGAGTGGAACAGCTCGCGGTTGAGGTGATGCGTCTCGCCGTGATCGCGCAGGTTGAGCCGCACCACCTCGAAGCCGTGCTCGAACAGCAGCTGCGCGAGCGACAGCACGTAGATCGACTCGTGGCTCCCCTCCCAGCCGTGCAGCACCACGACGGGTCTGCCGGTGCTGCGCGGCGGGCTCGATACGAAACACTGCAGCCGCACGCCCGCGCCGCACTCGAGGAGCTGCTCGCGCTGGGCCGCGACGAGCGGCGCGGCGCGGCGCTCGATCGCGCCGCGGCGCACGAACGTGGTCGCGAGAATCGACTGCACGTGCGGGTTGCGCAGCCACAGCGGCGGGCGAAACTCCTCGCTCACCGGATCGGGAGGCGGCACGCTCAGGGGGCCCCGCTCAGGCGGGCACGCGCGCCGCGGCGGGTACGCCGCACAGCGTCCGGTAGAGCTCCGCCAGCCGCCGCGCCATCGCCGCCGACGACCAGGTGCGCGCGTAGACGCGCCCGCGCTGCGAGAGCTCGCGGTGCAACTGCGGCTCCCCGAGCACGCGCACCACCGCCGCGGCGAACGCGGCGCGCTCCTCCGGCACCACCAGCGCTCCGCTTGCGGGCACGAGTATCGAGCGCGTGCCGAGCTCGGCCGTCGAGACCACCGGGGTCCCCTGCGCCATCGCCTCGAGCAGCACCAGGCCCTGCGTCTCGGTGCGCGAGGCGAACACGAACACGTCCGCCGCCGCGTAGCAGTCGAGCAGCGCCGTGTCGCGATCGAGGTAGCCGGCGAAGTGCACGTGAGCGGCGAGTCCCGCGCTCGCGACCTGCTGCTGCAGGCCCGCGCGCGCCGGACCCTCGCCGGCGATGACCAGCAGCGCCTGCGGCACCTGCCTGAGTACCTCGGCGAACATCCCGACCAGGAAGCCGATGTTCTTCTCGTGGGCGACGCGCCCGATGTAGGTGATGAGGCGCGCATCGGCGGGCAGGCCGGCGCGCGCGCGGAAGGCGCTCCCGTCGCCGGGGCGGAAGCGGTCGGCCGGCAGCCCGGTCGGCAGCACGTGGATCGGCGTCTCCACCCCGTACTCGAGCAGCACCGCGCGCATCGGCTCGGAAGGCGCGATCAGCGCACGCACGTCGTCGCACTGCGAGCGCGTGAAGCGGCGCGCCAGGTAGCCGCCGAGGCGGCGCGGCAGGATCGGCAGGTAGTGGTGCAGGTACTCCTCGAAGAAGGTGTGATAAGTCGCGACGCAGGGCAGACCGGTGCGGCGCGCGAAGCGCACGCCGGCGTAGTGGGCGATGAAGGGCGTGTGGATGTGCACCAGGTCGAAGGCCGAGGGGGCGAGTGCGTCCAGCGCGCGGGTGAGCGCGCCCCAGCGCATGCGGCGGTCCTCGGGGTCGCCCGGCACGCCGGCGGAGTCGACGCGCACGATCCCGGGCTCGTCCGCCCCCGCCCCGACCGCGGCATAGCGCGGCGCGACCAGCACGGTCGCCACGTCGCTGGCGGCAAGGTCGTCGCGGAAGGTGCGGATGGAAGTCGAGACGCCGTTGACGCGCGGGAAGTAGACGTCCGAGATGAACAGGACGCGCAAGGCTTACGAGGGTGCGCGCGCCGGGCGCGCCGCGGTGGGTTCGGTCACACCCGCGATTCTAAGCCAGAGACGTGCCGAGTTCCGCCAGCGCGGCGCCGATCGCCGCTCCGGCGAGGACGTCGGAGGGATAGTGCAGGCCGAGCACCACGCGCGAGGCTGCGATGAGCGCGGCGAGCGGCACCAGCACCCAGCCGAGCTCGGGAAAGTGGGCCGTGGCCTGCCAGGCGAAGGACACCGCGTGCAGCGTATGGCCCGAGGGGAAGCTGTAGCGATCGAGCGGCGCGCCCTCGAGGTCGATCGTGGCGTGCGTGATGAAGGGGCGCTCGCGCACGAACACGCCCTTGAGGAGCTTGTAGAGGGTGAGGCCGAGCACCGCCGTCAGCGCCATGACGAGCGCCGGCCGCAGCGCCGCGGCGCCGTACAGGATCGGCAGCAGCACGATGACCAGGTACCACACGATCCCGTCGCCGAGCCGGCTCGCGAGGCGGAACACGTGGCGCGGAATGGCGAACGCCGCGCCGCGGTTCAGCGTGCGGGTGAGGCCGTATTCCGCCGCGTCGACGCGGGCCATGAAGGCGTTGAGGCCGGGCGCTTTCATACGCGTTACAGCCTCGCGCTGCGGTGCGACAAGGGCGTTACAACGACATGAAAGTTTTGTTTCTACAGAGACTTATTGTTGTTTTCGCGTGTTCTGCTTCACATATCCCGAGCACCGAGCCGCGCGAGCAGCACCGCCGCGAAGCGCTCCGCGGCGCCCGCCGCGTGCGTGAGGAAGAGCGAGGGCTCGGTGAGCTCGAGCTCGAGCAGGCGCGGCGCACCCGCGGCATCGCGCAGCAGGTCGACGCGCGCGTACGCCAGGCGGCCCCCGACCGGCACCGCGGTGAGGATGCGCTCGGCGGCGGCGAGCTCGTCCGCGGCAGGCGTGCGGGCGAGGATGTCCTCGGCGGCGAACAGCGCCGCGGTCGAGGGCGCCCCGGCAGGCAGCAGCGCGCCCTTCCTGATCGCGTGGCTGAAGCGCCCGTCCAGATACATGAGCGCGGTCTCGCCCGACGAATCGACGCTCGCGAGATAGGGTTGCAGCATGACGGCGCGGCGCGCCGCGAGCAGCGGCGCGATGTGGCCGAGGATCTCGGCGCGCGCGCCGCGCAGGTGCCGGCGCGCATCGCGGGCCCCGGCGCCGACCGCCGGCTTCACCACCAGCTCGCCGCAGGGCTCGTGCGCCAGAAACTCCTCCAGTGCCCGCGCGGCATCGGCGCCCGGCTCGACGTAGGTGGTCGGGACCACCGGCGCGCCGGCGCGGGCGAGCTCGCCGAGGTAGTGCTTGTCGGTATTCCAGCGCACCACCGGCAGCGGGTTCACGAGCGTCGTGACGCGAGCCACGCCCTCGGCCCAGGCGAGGAATTCCGGCAGCCGCTCGGCGTAGTCCCAGGCCGAGCGCGGCACCACCAGATCGAAGCGCGCCCAGTCGGCCGTGCGGTCGTCCCAGTCGACGATCGCGGACTGCGCGCCCGCGGCGGCGAGCGCCGCGCCGAGCGGCGCCATGTCCTCGTCCAGACCGCGCGCCGCGCGCGCGGTCACCAGCGCCACCCGCACCGTCAATCGCGGATTCCCGCGCCGCGCTCGAGCAACGTCACCGCGGTGGCGAACAGCGCCGCGGCGGCCAGCACCATGAGCCCGAAGGCGACCCCGAGGTTCACGTCGGAGGTGCCGAGGAAGCCGTAGCGGAAGGCGTTGACCATGTGCAGGATCGGGTTGGCGAAGGACACGCGCCGCGCCCATTCGGGCAGGAGCGAGATCGAGTAGAACACGCCGCCGAAGTAGGTGAGCGGGGTCAGCACGAAGGTCGGGATCCAGTTCACCTGGTCGAAATTCTTCGCGAACAGCGCGTTGAGGAATCCGCCGAGGGCGAAGATCAGCGAGGTGAGCAGCACGGCGGCGAGGATCGCCGCGAGATGATGCACGTGCAGGTGCGCGAAGCACAGCGCGACCACCGTCACCGCGGCGCCCACCAGCAGCCCGCGCACCACCCCGCCCGCGGCATAGCCCGCCACGATCACCCAGCTCGGCAGCGGCGACACCAGCATCTCCTCCACGTGCTTGCCGAACTTGGCGCCGAAGAAGGAGGCGACCACGTTGCCGTAGGAGTTGGTGATCACCTGCATCATGATCAGGCCGGGGGCGATGTACTGCAGGTAGTCGAAGCCGTCCATGGAGCCGACGCGCCGCCCGATGAGGCTGCCGAAGATCACGAAGTAGAGCGTCGCCGTCACCACCGGCGGCACGATGGTCTGGCCCCAGATGCGGATGATGCGCCCGTACTCGCGGATGACGATGGTCTTGAAGCCGATCCAGCGCACCGTGCCGAGCGGGATCGGCGGCGCCGCGGCGGGCAGCATCGCGGCGCTCACCGGCGCGCTCCCGCCGCCAGCGGCCCGGGCGGCGGGGCCGCCGCCGCCGGCTCGAAGGCCGCGCCGCGCTCCTCGGCGCCGCGCCCTTCGACGAGCCGCATGAAGATCTCCTCGAGGCGGTTCACCTTGTTGCGCATCGACAGCACTTCGATCCCGAGCGCCGACAGGCGCGCGAAGATGTCGTTCAGGCTCTCGTCCTTGGAGACCTCGACCTCGAGCGTGTGATCGTCGACGAGCCGGGTGACGTAGCCGGCGAGCGCCGGCGCGGCGGCGAGCGGCGCGCGCAGGTTCAGCACGAAGGTCTCGACGTGCAGCCGCCGCAGCAGGCTCGACATGCGGTCGCGCTCGACGATGCGCCCGCCGTTGATGATGGCGATGTTGCGGCACAGCGTCTCGGCTTCCTCGAGATAGTGCGTGGTGAGAATGATGGTGGTGCCGCTCGCGTTGATCTCGCGCAGAAAGTCCCACATCGAGCGGCGGATCTCGATGTCGACGCCCGCGGTCGGCTCATCGAGGATCAGCAGGCGCGGCTCGTGCATCAGCGCGCGCGCGATCATCAGCCGGCGCTTCATGCCCCCCGACAGGCCGCGCGACATGCCGCCGCGCTTGTCCCACAGCTGCAGCTGCTTCAGGTATTTCTCGGCGCGCTGCCGCGCCACCGGGCGCGCGATGCCGTAAAAACCCGCCTGGTTCACGACGATCGTGAACGGCGACTCCCACATGTTGAAGTTGATTTCCTGCGGCACGATGCCGATGCACGACTTGGCCGCCTCGAGCTCGCGGTCGATGTCGTAGCCGAACACGCGCGCCTCGCCGCCGCTCTTGTTGACCAGCGAGGTGATGATGCCGATGAGCGTGGTCTTGCCGGCGCCGTTGGGCCCGAGCAGCGCGAAGAAGTCGCCCTGCTCGACGTCGAGGTCGATGCCCTTGAGCGCCTCGACGCCGTTGGCGTAGGTCTTGGTGAGTCCGCGGACCGAGAGGGCGTTCATGACGACAGGATCGGCGGTCGCGCCCGGCGGCGCAAGGGGACGGCGCCGCGCAGGCGGCGCGCCGCGCACGCGCCGCGCTCTCTCAGGCGAGAGATTGACGTCCCGGAGTGCGCGCCGGCTGCGGCGCGCCGCGCCGCTCGCCGCCGGCCGCCGCGCCGCCGTCCGGCTCGCCGTGGAAGGCCCAGCCGTCGCGGCCGCGCTCCTTGGCGCGGTAGAGCGCGAGGTCGGCCTGGCGCACCGCGTGCTCGTGGGAGTAGACGTCGCCGGGCTCGAGCGTGGTCACGCCGATGCTGACGGTCACGTGCGGCTGGGTCGTCGAGGCGTCGTGGGCGATGGTGAGGGCGGCCACCGCGTGCTGCAGGGTGGCGGCGGCGCTCACGGCCTCGGAACGGTCGGCTCCGGCCAGTACCACGATGAACTCCTCGCCGCCGTAGCGCGCCACCAGATCGAGCGGCCGGCGCGCCGCGGCCTGGATCGCCGCGGCGACCTGCCTGAGGCAGCGATCGCCGGCCTGATGTCCGTAACGGTCGTTGTAGGCTTTGAAGTGATCGATGTCGATCAGCAGCAGCGAGACCGGCAGGCGCCCGGCGGCGGCCCGCCGCCACAGCGTCACCGCCTGCTCCTCGAGGGCGGCGCGATTGAGCACCCCGGTGAGTCCGTCGTGGCTGGCGACCTGCGCGAGCCGGCGATGCTCGATGAACGCGACCCGGTTCGCGTACTCGAGCGCGTAGCAGCCCGCGCCGCCGATGAGATTGGCGCACAACAGCACGAACAGCGAATACACCGCCACCGTCGGCGCCACCGCGCCGAGCAGCGCCGCCATCGAGTAGGCGCCCATCAGCAGCAGGTTGGTGCGCAGCGCCGCGCGGAAGGTGAGGCCGAGCATGAAATAGAAGTAGAACGCGGCCAGCAGCAGCCGTGCCGCCACCAGCGGCACCTGCGCCGGAGTCGCCTCGACCGCCATCAGCACCGTGCCGACGCCGAACAGCGGCGCCGCCACCTGCACCGCCGGCTGGTACCAGCGCAGGTAAGGCCGGGGGCCGGTGAGCACGAGCGTGATCAGCACCAGCGGCAGTTGCAGCCCGAAGCGCCAGACATCGGGGCGTGCCAGGCGGGGGCCGACCAGCAGCCAGTGATCGATGACCGCGAAACCGAGCACGGTGGACAGGGCCACCAGCAGGCTCATGCGGATCCACGGGCGCGCCATCGTCCGGTAGCTGTGCAGGAACTCACCCTCGAGCACGGCGTCGGCGAACTTCAGCTGCAGCCTTGCCAGCGCGGACCTGTCCGGCGGTCCGGCAAGCGGCGGCGTGTCAGGCACGGGAGCCCCCTTTTGGCATTATGGTCGGGCGCGCGCCCAAGCTTACTTCAGTCGGAGAAATAGCGCGCCAGGTACTCATCGAACGTCCCCCGGTCGCTCTGCTCGATGCGGCGCTGCGCGATGAGGGATTCGCGCGCCTGCGCGCGGAACTCCCCGAGGCGCTCCTCGTTCGGCGGATACAGGTCGAGGAAGTAGGCCTTGTGGGTCGCCGACATGCGCAGCGCCAGCTCGAAGAACGACTCCCCGGCGGCGAGATCGCTCATGAGGCGCGCCGACGGCGTGAGCGCCACGTCCTCGACCTTGGCGACCTGCGCGGCGAGCGCCTGGCCGTAGGGGCGCGCGGCGTCGCCGCGGTCGAGTATCTCGGCGAGGCCCGTCATCGAGTCGAGCAGCTCCCGCGCCCACGCGCGCAGCGGCACGCTGCGCCCGTCGCGCGACAGCATGAGGCCGGGCTCGCGGCCGCGGCGCGCCACGGTGAGGTGATTGGCATCGAGCGCGGCCTGCTCGTCGATGCCGATGGGCGCGCTCTCCTTCATGAGGCACAGCGCCAGGAACGCCTCGAGGAAGCGCATCTTGGTCTGGTTGACTCCCACCGGATCGAAGGCGCTGACATCGAGCGCCCGCACCTCGACGTACTCGACGCCGGCGCGCGTCAGCGCCTTGGTGGGCCGCTCGCCCGAGCGCGCCACGCGCTTGGGCCGGATGAAGCTGTAGTACTCGTTCTCGATCTGCAGAATGTTGGCGTTCAGCTGGCGCCACTCGCCGTTCACCTTGACGCCGAGCGCCTCGTAGGGCGGATGCGGCGTCGTGATGGCGCGCTTGAGGTCGCGCACGTACTCGCCGAGGTCGTTGACCGACACCGTGAGCCCCGCCTGGTTGCGGTTGCGGTAGCCGACGTCGCTCATGCGCAGGCTGGTCGCATAGGGCTCGTAGGCGGTGCCGGGCGCGAAGTCCTGGAGACTGACGTCGCGCCCCCTGAGGAACGACTTGCATACCACGGGCGAGACCCCGAACAGGTACAAAACCAACCACCCGTGCCTGCGATAGTTGCGCAGCAGGTCGAAGTAGCTCGCCGAGACGAAGGGCGCGCCGTGCGAGCGCGCGCCGGTGAGCGCCGCGTACGCCTCCCAGAAGGGCAGCGGGAAGGAGTAGTTGAAGTGCACGCCCGAGATCGCCTGCATCATGCGCCCGTAGCGCAGCCCGAGACCGTTGCGGTACACGGTCTTCATGCGCCCGACGTGCGAGCTGCCGTATTGCGCGAGCGGGATGTCGCCATCGCCGTCGATGGCGCACGGCATGCTGGTCGCCCACAGCAGCTCGTCCCCGAGGTGGCGGTAGACGAACTGGTGCAGGTCAAGCAGGTACTGCAGCAGCTCCCAGGTGTGCGTGAAGGCGGGCGTGACCAGCTCGATCAGCGACTCGGAGAAGTCGGTGGTGATGTGCTCGTTGGTGAGCGCCGAGCCGAGCGCGACCGGATGCGGCGTATGCGCGAGCCGGCCCCGCGGCGTCACCCGCAGCGATTCCTTCTCCACCCCCTTGGCGCCACCCTGCAGGATCTGCGGCTCGCCGCTGTTCACCAGCGCGGCGAGCGAGCGCTCGAAGACGCGGTCGATGCCGGGACGCGTCATGCTACCAGCGCTTCCGACCGGTGAGCACCTCGCCGAGCAGGGTGAAGTCGCCGCGCAGACTGTAGAGCGGATGGCGGAAGGTGGCGGGCGTGTTGCGCTCGAAGAAGAAATGTCCGATCCAGGCGAGTCCGTAGCCCGCGAGCGGCACGGCCGCGAGCAGCGACCAGCGCCGCACGGCGACCGCCAGCACCGCCGCGAGCAGCGCCAGCAGCGTGCCGATGACGTGCAGCCGCCGCGAGACGGGGTGGCGATGCTCGCCGAGATAGTAAGGATAGAACTCGCGGAAGCTCGCGAACTGCGGGGCGCCGGATTCCTCGCGGGTGCTCATGGCCGCTATCCTGAGCCTCGGGGACGCCCCGGCGCTACTCCCCAAAGAGATCCCCGTACCAGGGCCGGCGTTCCCTGTAGGTCGCGAGCCGCTGTTCCATCGCGCGCGTATTCCAGCCGAGATCGTGGGCCTTGCGGATCGCGGTCTGCTGCCGGGCGATGGCGCCGGGCAGATCGCCGCCGGCGGCAGCCGCCGCGGCCAGCACCTCGAACAGCTGCGGATCGGACTGTACGTCGCCGGCGGCGAGCGACGCGGCCAGCTGCTGTGCCCGCGCCGCATCGCGCAGCGCCGGCAGCGGCGAGGCGCCGAGCAGCGCCAGCACGTGCTTGCGCACGTAGTAGCTGTCGGACGCCGCGGCGCTCTCGAGCAGCGCGCGCGCGCGGCCGAGCTGCTGCGCGTCCGGGGCGCCGGCGGTGAGGTCGGCCGCGAGGGCGAGCTGCGCGGCGCCCTCGCCCGCGGCGGCCGCGTGCTCGAGCCAGGCGGTGCCGCGATTGCCGGGATGGCAGAGGCGCACCGTGCGCAGCTGCAGCGCGAGCCAGTACTGCGCGCGCGCATTGCCGTCGCGCGCCGCGTCGATGAGGAGCTGCGTGCCGCGCGCCGGCCCGAGTCCGGGCAACGCATCGGCGGTCGCCGCGATTCCCACCAGGTACCCGGCCTGCGCGTCACCGGCCTCCGCCGCGGCGCGCGCACCCTGGTACGCGGCGCTGCTCCAGAGCGGCTCGACTCCGGCGACGTTGAAGGACAGCCGCACCTGCTGCCGCGACGGCACCGGCACCCCCTGGCGCGTCGCCGGCCTGAAGCGCGCATGCATCCAGGCCTCGATGGCCGGCGCCACGAACGCCGGGTCGGGCACACTCAGGAGGATCTCGGGGTCGCGCGCGTAGCCGTCGGCGCCGATGCTGAGCTCGCCGATCACCAGGGCGTCGCGCGGCTTGCCCGCGCCCGGGTACTCGGGCGACGGCGCCTGCAGCACCGTCGCCGCAATACGCGCGCGGCAGTCGAGCGCCGGCTCGACCACGCCCTGCGCGCGCAGCGCCTCGTGGCCGTAGCGGGCCAGGATGTCGGCGGCGGCCTGCCGCGCGGGCGCATCGAGCGTGCCCGCGAGCGCCGCCACCCGTCCGCCGACGAGCTGCTGGCAGCCGTTGGCCGCAGCGGCCTCGAGCCAGCCGACGCCGGTGCCGGCGTCCTTCGGTCCCCCCTGGCCCTGCAGCGTCATCACGCCGAGGTTGAACTGCGAGGAGCAGTCGCCGAGCTCGGCCATGGCGCCGAACGCGCGCCGCGCACTCTCGTAGTGCCCGGCCTTGTAGTCGGCGAGCGCCGCGTTGAAATCGGCGTGCGCGCCCGCTGGCGCCAGAGCCAGGGCGGCGAGCGTCGCCCAGCGAGCGAGCCGAAGCATGCTGGTTGCTCTCCCGGTAGCGCCGGCGCTGCGCTCAACGCTCGACGATCGCGGTGACTCCCATGCCTCCGGCGGTGCACACCGACATGAGCCCGCGCCTGGCACCCGGCTTGCCGGCGAGCAGCTTGGCGAGCGTCGCGAGGATGCGCGTGCCGGTCGCGGCGAACGGGTGGCCGAGCGCGAGGCTGCCGCCCTTCACGTTCATCTTCGCCGGATCGATGCCGCCGAGGGGTCCGGGCAATCCGAGCACGTCGCGGCAGTACTCGGGTGTCTCCCAGGCCTTGAGCGTGCACAGCACCTGCGCGGCGAATGCCTCGTGGATCTCGTAGTAGTCGAAGTCCTGCAGCGTCAGGTTCGCATCGCGCAGCATGGCGGGCACCGCGTAGGCGGGCGCCATCAGCAGTCCCTCCTTGCCGCTCACATAATCGACGGCCCACACCTTGCCGTAGGTGAGATAGGCGAGCACCGGCAGATTGCGTTTCGCGGCCCACTCTGGGCTCGCGAGCAGCACCGCGCTCGCCCCGTCGGTGAGCGGCGTCGAATTGCCGGCGGTGAGCGTGCCATCGGCGGCGAAGCTGGGCCTGAGCTTGGCGAGCTTCTCGAGGCTCGAATCGGCGCGCACGTTGTTGTCGGTCTTCAAGCCGAGGTAAGGCACCACCAGGTCGTCGAAGAAGCCCTCTTTCCAGGCGGCCGCCGCCTTCATGTGGCTGTCGCAGGCGAGCTGGTCCTGGGCGGCGCGCGTGATCTGCCAGCGCTTGGCCATGAGCTCGCAGCTCTGCCCCATCGACAGTCCGGTGCGCGGCTCGACCACCGCGGGCAGCACCGGTTTGAAGTCCCGCGGCCGCAGGCCGAGGAAGGGCTTGAGGCGCTGCCAGGCGCTCCTGCCGCGATAG
Source organism: Steroidobacteraceae bacterium (assembly GCA_035523985.1). Taxonomy (GTDB): domain Bacteria; phylum Pseudomonadota; class Gammaproteobacteria; order Steroidobacterales; family Steroidobacteraceae; genus 13-2-20CM-66-19. The sequence continues at coordinate 14,815 of DATKPR010000036.1, forward strand.
CTGGCGAGCAGCAGCTGCTGATAGGAGCGCGGGTAGACGATCGGCGCGTCGCTGATCGAATCGGTGCCGCCGGCGAGCCCGGCCTCGATCTGCCCGAGCGCGATCTTGTTGCCGATGGCGATCGCCGCCTCGAGGCTGGTGCCGCAGGCGCGCTGCAGGTCGAGTCCCGGCGTCTGCGGGTCGAGTCCGACCGACAGCACCGACTCGCGCACCAGGTTGAAGTCCCTGGAATGCTTGATGACCGCTCCGGCGGCGACGTCGCCGAGACGCTCCCCCTGGAGCTTGAAGCGCTCGACCACGGCGCGAAATGCGGCCGTCAGCATGTCCTGGTTGCTGGCGGTCGCGTAGACCGTGTAGGAGCGGGCGAAGGGAATGCGCACGCCACCGACGATGGCGACACGCCTGGCTGCTTGACCGACGAGCATGACACCTCCCGGAGGCGTGGCAGGTTAGAATGCCACGGTCCAGAAGGCGTTGCCATTCGGATCCCCATGGGCGAATTCACCACCATCATGGCCCGCGACGGTCACGAGTTTCAGGCGTGGCTGACCGCGGCCCCGGCGCGCCCGCGCGGCGCCGTGGTCGTGCTGCAGGAGATCTTCGGCGTGAACGGCCATATCCGCGCCGTGACCGACGCCTTCGCCGCCGCCGGCTACACCGCCATCGCGCCCGCGCTGTTCGATCGGGTGCGCCGCGGCATCGAGCTCGGCTACACGCCCGAGGAGCAGCAGCAGGGCGCCGGCTACCGCAAGCAGATCGCCCCCGAGACGGCGCTCCGGGACATCGCGGCGGCGGCCGCGGTGGTGCGCCACTCCGGCCGCACCGGCGTCGTCGGCTACTGCTGGGGCGGGAGCCTCGCGTACCTCGCGGCCTGCGAGCTGCCGCTCGCCGCCGCGGTGGTGTATTACGGGCGGGTGGGCGAGTGGCTGGAAAGGAAGCCGCGCTGCCCCATCATGTACCACTACGGCGCCGCCGATCACGCCATTGCGCCGGGCGAAGTCGAGCGCGTGCGCGCGGCGCAGCCGGCGGCGCCGCTGTACGTCTACGAGGGCGCCGGCCACGGATTCAACTGCGATCAGCGCGGCAGCTTCGACCCGCAGGCGGCGGCCCTGGCACGCACCCGCACACTCGGATTCCTCGACCGCTACCTCGCCGGCACGGAGCCGGCTTAAGAGTCACCCATGAAACTTCGCGATCCCGATCTGTTGCATACCCGTGCCTTCGTCGGCGGCAAGTGGCTGGACGCGGCGAGCGGCGCCACGGTCCAGGTGCATAACCCCGCGACACGCGAGCCCATCGGCACCGTGCCCGGGATGGGCGCGGCGGAAACGCGGCGCGCCATCGAGGCGGCGGCCGAAGCCTTCCCGGCCTGGGCCGCGCGCACCGCGCGCGAGCGCGCCCTGATCCTGCGCCGCTGGTACGACCTGATGATGGCGAACCAGGAGGATCTCGCGACGCTCATGACCGCCGAGCAGGGCAAGCCCCTCGCCGAGTCCCGGGGCGAGATCGCCTACGCGGCTTCCTTCCTCGAATGGTTCGCCGAGGAAGGCAAGCGCCTCTACGGCGACCTGATCCCGGGCCACCAGGGCGACAAGCGCCTCATGGTGCTGCGCCAGCCCATTGGCGTGGTGGCGTGCATCACGCCGTGGAATTTCCCCGCGGCGATGATCACGCGCAAGGTGGGACCGGCGCTCGCGGCCGGCTGCACCGTGGTGGTCAAACCCGCCAGCCAGACGCCCTACTCGGCGCTCGCCCTCGCCGCGCTCGCCGCGCGCGCCGGGCTGCCCGCGGGCGTGCTCAACATCGTCACCGGAGATGCGGCCGCCATCGGCGGCGAGATGACTTCCAACCCCACGGTGCGCAAGCTGAGCTTCACCGGCTCGACCGCGATCGGCAAGCAGCTGATGGCGCAGTGCGCGGGCACCGTCAAGAAGCTCTCGCTCGAGCTCGGCGGCAACGCGCCTTTCATCGTGTTCGAGGACGCGGACCTCGACGCCGCGGTCGCCGGCGCCATCGCCAGCAAGTACCGCAACACCGGTCAGACCTGCGTGTGCGCCAACCGGCTGCTGGTGCACGCACCGGTGTACGAGGAGTTCGCCCGCAAGCTCACCCACGCCGTGGCGCAGCTGCGCATCGGCGACGGCCTCGCGGGTCCGACCGACCAGGGACCGCTCATCGACACCCGGGCGCTCGCCAAGGTGGAGGAGCACATCGCGGACGCGGTGGCCAAGGGCGCGCGCATCGCCGCGGGCGGCAAGCGCCACGCGCTCGGGGGCACCTTCTTCCAGCCCACCGTGCTCACCGACGTGACCGCCGCCATGCTGGTGGCGCGCGAGGAAACCTTCGGCCCGGTGGCGCCGCTGTTCCGCTTCGCGACCGAGGCGGAGGCGGTGCGCATGGCGAACGATACCGAGTTCGGCCTCGCGGCCTACTTCTACACACGCGACCTGTCGCGCTCGTGGCGCGTCGCCGAGGCGCTCGAATACGGCATCGTGGGCCTCAACACCGGGATCATCTCGACCGAGGTGGCGCCGTTCGGCGGCGTGAAGGAGTCGGGCATCGGCCGCGAGGGCTCGCGCTACGGCATCCTCGACTACACCGAGCTCAAGTACCTGTGCGTGGGTCTGTGAACCGATGCGCTACGTGAGCTCGCCGGACTTCCAGCACGACAGCGCCGAGCGCATCGGCATCCTGCTGGTGAACTCGGGCACCCCCGAGGCGCCGACTGCGGCGGCGGTGCGGCGCTTCCTCCGGCGCTTTCTCTCCGATCCGCGCGTGGTGGAGTTGCCGCGCCTGCTGTGGCTGCCGCTGCTCTACGGGGTGATCCTGCCGCTGCGCCCGGCGCGCATCGCACCGAAGTACCGCCGCATCTGGAGCGAGGCGGGCTCGCCGCTGCGCGACCTGTCCGAGCAGCTGCTGCGGGAGCTGAGCGGCGCGCTGGCGCGGCAGGTGCTGGCGCCGCTCTCGGTGGAGCTCGGCATGCTCTACAGTGCGCCCTCGGTGCGCGAGGCGCTCGGCCGGCTGCGCGCGAGCGGCGCACAGCGCATCCTCGTGGTGCCGCTCTTTCCGCAGTACTGCGGCGCGACCACCGGGGCGGTCTACGACCAGGTGAGCGCCGAGCTCACCACCTGGCGCTGGCTGCCGGAGCTGCGCATGGTGGCGGAGTATCACGATCATCCGGGCTACATCGAGGCGCTGCGCGAGAGCGTCACCGGGCACTGGAGCCGCGCCGGACGCACCGGGCACCTGCTCATGTCCTTCCACGGCATCCCGGAGCGCTACTTCCGCCAGGGCGACCCGTACTTCTGCAAATGCCAGAAGACCGCCCGGCTGCTGGCGGACGAGCTGATGCTGCGCGAGAACGAGTGGAGCGTGGCCTTCCAGTCGCGCTTCGGGCCGAGCGGGTGGTTGAAGCCCTACACCCGTGACGTGCTCGAGGGCCTGCCGGCGCGCGGCGTGCGCGCGGTGACGCTCGTGTGTCCGGGCTTCGCCGTCGACTGCCTCGAGACGCTCGAGGAGATCGCCATCGAGAACCGCGACGCCTTCCTGCGCGCCGGCGGCGAGCGCTTCGACTATGTGCCGGCGCTGAATGCGCGCGCGAGTCACGCGCAGTGCCTCGCCGAGCTCATCGTCGCGCATTGCCAGGGCTGGACGCATCTCGAGCACGGGCGTGCCCCGAGCGCCGCGCGCGGTGCCTCCGCCTGATGCGGCGCACGCCGCTCCCGCCGCCCGGGCGCTTTCACGAGCTGAGTCTCGCGACCGCCGATATCCGCGCCTCGATCGAATTCTACGAGCGCCTCGGTTTCACCCAGACCGCGACCGCCGACACCTGGTCCCATCCCTATGGCGTACTGACCGACGGGCGGCTGTATCTCGGCCTGCACGAGCGCGCCGCGCCCTCCCCCATCCTGACCTTCGTGCGCCCCGGGATCGCCGCATGTCTCGATGAGTTCGCCGCGCTCGGCATCGAGCTCAGCCTGCGCCGCGTGGGCGACGAGGTCTTCAACGAGATCGGCTTCGAGGGCCCGCACGGCGAGGCGGTCCGGGTGCTCGAAGCGCGCACCTTCTCGCCCGCCGAGCGCGGCCCCGGGGAGGTCTCGCTGTGCGGCGACTTCGCGGAAGTCTCGCTGCCGGCGGGCGACTTCGCTCGCGCCCAGGCATTCTGGGAGCCGCTCGGCTTCGTCGCCACCGGCGAGCGCGAGGCGCCGCACCTGCACCTGCCGCTCACCAGCGATACGCTCGAACTGGCCTTTCACGGCCCGCGCACCTGCGATGCGCCGCTCGTGGTGTTCCGCGCCCCCGACATGCGCGAGCGCATCGCACGGCTGCGCGCGCTCGGCGTGCCGGAGGCGCCGCTGCCGCGCGGCATCCCCCGCGACGCGAACGCGCTGCTCACGGGCCCCGAAGGCACCTGCCTGCTGCTGCTCGAAGGCGCGGAGTAGCTTCAGCGCGGCGCCGCGTGCGCCACGATGCGAAAACTGAGGCGCATCTCGTCCTGCACGGCGAGCGCGCCCAGCAGCGCCGTGAAGGGGGTGAGCCCGAGCGCGCTCTGCCGCAGCGTCGCGGCGCCGCTGGCCTCGAGGGTGCCGCCGGCGATCGCGTAGCGCACCGGCACCACGATCGCCCGATGCTGACCGCGCACCTCGGCGTCGATGTGCGCGGTGAGCGCACCGGCCGCGGCGGGCATCGCGGGGTCGAGCCGCACCGCGCGCAGCACCACCTCCGGATAGTCCGCCGCATCGAGCAGCGCCGGGCCGAGCATGTTGCGCCGCGTGCCCTCGCGCGCCGACTCGGACACGTCGGGCGGGAAGTCGCCGCCCCCCTGCTGCGCGCGCAGCTGCGGCTCATCGACCGTGAGCGCCTCGACCGCGACATGGACCTCGAAGCTCGCCGCCCGCACCTCCCCGGGCACGTAGACCGTCCCGCGGAGGGCGTGGGAAGCGATGACGTGGTTGTGGCCGGCGGCGGCGAGCGCCCCGGCGCGATACACCAGCACGGTGAGAAGCGATTCGCCCGGCGCGATCTCATAGGGCTGGCCGGCGTGCGGCGCGGCCGGCGGCGTCGGGGGCGCGCCGCGTACTTCGGCGGGAGACGGCGGCGGACGCGTCGGACAGCCGGCGAGCGCGCCGGCGAGGAACAGCGCCGTCAGCGCCCCGACCTTGCAACCGTGGCGCATCGCTTTAAGCTTAAGCTCCATGTCCCTCCGTAACACGACCCAACGCTGGGGCGCGCTCGCCCAGCTGTTTCACTGGCTCATCGTGGTGCTCATTCTCGTACAGGTGTGGCTGGCCGTGAGAGCGGACGACCTGACCGGCATGGGCAAGCTGCGGGCGCTCGCGAAGCACAAGTCGGTCGGCATCACGATCCTCATGCTGGTCATCCTGCGCCTGTTGTGGCGTTCCCGGAATCCGCACCCGCCGCTGCCGGATAACCTCAAGCCCTACGAGCGCACCCTGGCGCGCCTCACCCATGGAGCGCTGTATGCGCTGCTGTTCGCCATCCCGCTCTCAGGCTGGACGATGTCCTCGGCGCGTGGGTTCCCGGTGAGCTGGTTCGGGTTCTTCACGCTGCCCGACCTGGTGCCTAAGAACCACACGCTGTACGAATGGCTGGTCACGACGCACCTGGCACTCGTGTGCGTGCTCGGGGTCATCGTGGCGTTGCACGTTGCCGGCGCGCTCAAGCATCACTTCGTGCACAAGGACGACGTGCTGCGCCGTATGTTGCCCTTCACCTGAAGGAACGGATCCATGCGCTATTCCACACTCGCCCCGGCACTCGCCGCGACATTCCTCGCCGGCGCCGCCGGCGCGGGGGCGGCTCCCGCGGCCGCACCGGCAGCCGCCGCGGTCCCCGCAGCCGCAGACCACCGCTACACCCTCGATGCCGCGAAGAGCTCGCTGCAGTTCACCTTCCTCCAGGCCGGCGCGCCGAACACCGGCCGCTTCCCCCGTTTTGCCGTGGCGCTCGATTTCCCGGGCGCCGACCCCGCCGGCGGGCGGCTCGAGGTGACGGTGGAAGTCGCCGCGCTCGACACCGGCGACAAGGACCGCGACGACACGCTCAAGAGCGACGACCTGTTCGCGGTGAAGAAATTCCCGCAGGCGCACTTCAGCGCCACGCAGATCGTGAAGACCTCCGCCGGCTACCAGGCCGCGGGCCAGCTCACCATCCGCGGCGTGACGCGCGCCGCCAGCGTGCCGTTCACGTTCCGCGAGGTCACCGAGGGCGGCGCCGCGGCCGCCTACATGGCCGGCAAGACCGTCGTGCGCCGGCTCGACTACGGCGTCGGCCAGGGCGACTGGAAGGCGACCGACCAGGCCGGGAACGAGGTCACGGTGTCCTTCAATCTGCGGCTGACGGCGGCGCACTAGGGCCGAAGCGGCTGTCCGCCAGGAGCGCCGCCAGGCGATTTCAGGCGATCAATAAGCGCTCCCGTCGCGGCGCGTGAAGCGGCCGCGGGCGTGCGGCGGACTGAAGGCGAGATCGACCTGCGGGTCGGTGTAGTGGGCCTGGTCCTCGGTGTCGCGGTTGCTGATCTCGAGGTACACCGCCGGACGGTCGCTGCGGTTCACGAGCTGATGCCCGTCGGCGACGCCGGCGGCGAAGCCCGCGCACATCCCCGCCGTGAGCCGCTGCTCGCCGGCGCCGGTGCGCAGCACCACCTCGCCCTCGAGCACGTACACGAACTCATCCTCATGCGTGTGCCAGTGGCACATCGCGGACTCCTTGCCGGGAGGCAGCGTCGTGTGGTTGATGCCGATGCGGGTGAGGCCGAAGGCATCGCCGAGAGCGCGCTTCTCCCGCGGCAGCACCCGCGAGCGATACGGCTGCGGGTATCCCGAGCGGCTGACGGGCGCGACGTCGCGCGGATCGAGTGCGGGGCGGTGCGATGCCATGATGCGTTTCTCCGCAAGTGGCGGCGCGCGGTTGACGCGCGCCGCTTGCTTCGGGGAGCATGCCACAAGCTGCATGCCTGAGATATTCGACGACGTCGGCCATTGCGTCGACGCGGTGCTCGCCCGCGTGGGGCCGCGCGTGGTGCTGGCGCTGCCGCTCGGCATCGGCAAGCCCAACCCCTTCGTCAACGAGCTCTACCGCCGCGCGCAGCGCGATCCGGGCATCGAGCTCACCATCGTCACGGCGCTCTCGCTGCTGAAACCCGTGGCGCGCGCGCCGCTCGAGGCCCGGCTGCTCGCGCCCCTCGTGACGCGCGTCTTCGGCAGCTACGTCGAGCCCGAATACGCGCGCGCACTGCTCGCGAACCGCCTGCCCCCCAACGTGCGCGTCATCGAGTTCTATCTCACCCCCGGCGCCTTCCTCAACTCGGCCCACGCGCAGCGCAACTACCTGTCGGCCAACTACACGCACGTCGCGCGCGAAGTGCTGGCGCACGGCGTCAACGTGGTGGCGCAGCTCGTCGCGCGGCGTACCGTCGGCGGCGAGACGGCGCTCAGCTTCGGCTCCAACGCCGACGTGATCGTGGACCTGCTGCCGCAGCTCGAGGCGCTGCGCCGCGCCGGCCGCGACGTCGTGGTGATCGGCGAGGTGCACGCGCAGATGCCGTTCATGACCGGGCAGGCGCAGGTCGCACCCGAGCGCTTCGACTACCTCATCGAGGATGCGCGCTACGACTTCGACCTGTTCGGCCCGCCGAACGCGCCGATCGGCGACGCCGAGCAGGCGATCGGCATGTACGCGAGCGCCCTGGTGAAGGACGGCGGCACGCTGCAGATCGGCATCGGCGAGCTCGGCGACTCGATCGCCTACGCGCTGCTGCTGCGCCATCAGCAGAACGCCGCCTGGGCGCAGGCGCTCGGCGCGCTCAGCGCGCCCGGCACGCGCAGCGGCGCCGCGCTGATCGACGCCGCCGGCGGCCGCGCGCCCTTCGTCCGCGGCCTGTTCGCATCCAGCGAGATGTTCGTCGACCAGCTGCTCGAGCTGTACCGCGCCGGGATCCTGCGGCGCCGCGTTTACGACTCCCTCGCGCTCGAGCGGCTGCTGGCGGCGGGCGCGACGGCCGAGCGCTTCGATGAGGGCATCCTCGCGCAGCTCCTGGCGGCCGGCGTCGGGCCGCAGCTGAGCGCCGCCGAGTTCGCCGAGCTCAGATACCACGGCGTGTTCCGCGAAGACGTCGAGTTCGCCGACGGCCGCATGCGGGTGCGCGGCGGGCAGTGGCTGCGCGCCGATCTCGGCGATGCATCGGGCCGCGCGGCGCTGGCACGCGAGTGCCTGGGGCGCGAGCTCAGGCGCGGCCAGGTGCTGCACGCCGGCTTCTTCCTCGGGCCGCGCGGCTTCTACGCCGCCTTGCGCGATCTGCCCGAGAGCGACCGCGCGCAGCTCGGCATGCGCGGCGTCGCTTACGTCAACCAGCTCTACGGCCCCGACCAGGAGCTGCGCATGCTGCAGCGGCGCGACGCGCGCTTCGTCAACACCACCATGATGGTGACGCTGCTCGGCGCCGCGGTGTCGGATGCGCTCGAGAGCGGCCAGGTGGTCTCGGGCGTCGGCGGCCAGTACAACTTCGTCGCCATGGCGCACGCGCTCCCCGGCGCGCGCTCGATCCTGTGCGTGCGCGCCACGCGCACCCGCCACGGCCGCACCACCTCGAACATCCTCTGGCGCTACGGCCACGAGACCATTCCGCGGCACCTGCGCGACATCGTGATCTCCGAGTACGGCATCGCGGATTTGCGCGGCCGCACCGACGAGGAGATCGTGATAGCGCTGCTCGAGATCGCCGACTCGCGCTTCCAGGAGGAGCTGCTCGCCCAGGCGCGCGCCGCCGGCAAGATCCGCCCCGACTACCGCATCCCGGCGGCCTGCCGCGACAACACCCCGGCGCGCCTGGCGCGCGCCTTCGCGGCGCACCGCGAGCGGGGGTTCTTCAGCGAGTATCCCTTCGGCACCGATCTGACCGCCGAGGAGGTGGCGCTCGCGCGTGCGCTGCGCTATCTCGATACGCGCTCCACCGGCACCTTCGCAAAGCTCGCCACCGCCGCCGCGGCGGTCTGGCGCGGCCGGCCGGCCGCACGCCACGCGGCGGCGCTCGAGCGCATGGGACTCGAGCGCCCGGCGACGCTCGGCGAGCGGCTCGAGCGGCGTCTCGTGGTGCTCGGGCTCGATGCGACCGCGTCGGCCGGCTGAGCTATGCCGGCGCCGGCCGCCGTCCCGATACCCTGGGCTTGTTTTTGAATCAGCGCTTGCGTCGCGGGGCGGCGCGCCGGCGCGCGGCGCGTTTTGGCGCCTGGCGCGCTTTCGCCGGCCTGCCCCTGGCCGCGCCGCGTCCCTTGCCCGCCGCGGCCCGCCGCGCGGGCTTGCTCTTCGGCCGGCGCTTCGTCGCGGCTTTCGCCCGCGGCTTCGCTTTGGCGGCCGGTTTCGCCTGGGCGGCCGGTTTCGCCCTGGCGACCGGCTTCGCTTTGGCTGCGGCGCGCCGGGCGGTCGCCGCGGCCGGTGCCCTGGCGCCGCTGCCGGCGCCGCGCAGCTGCTCGAGGATGCCCGGGTTCTCGAGCGTCGAGACATCCTGGGTGACTTCCTCGCCGTTCGCCACGGCGCGCAGCAGACGCCGCATGATCTTGCCGGAGCGCGTCTTCGGCAGGTTGTCGGCGTAGCGGATGTCGTCCGGCTTGGCGATGGGGCCGAGCTGCTCGCCCACCCAGTCGCGCAACTCCCGGGTGAGCGCGCTCGTGTCGCCCGTGGGACGCGGGCCGCGCAGCACCACGTAGGCGAACACCGATTCGCCTTTGATGTCGTGATGCTTGCCGACGACCGCGGCTTCGGCGACGCGCGGATTGGCCACCAGCGCCGACTCGATCTCCATGGTGCCGAGCCGGTGCCCCGAGACTTTGAGCACGTCGTCGATGCGTCCCATGATCCAGTAGTAGCCGTCCTTGTCGCGATGCGCGCTGTCGCCCGCCACGTAGCAATGGGTGTGGAACCTGGACCAGTAGCCCTCGATGTAGCGCGGGTTGTTGCGCCAGATGGTGCGCAGCATCGAGGGCCAGGGCTTGCGGATCACCAGATAGCCGCCGGCGTCGGGTCGCTTCACCGACTCGCCGTGATCGTTGACGATGTCGGCATCGATCCCCGGCAGGGGCTGCGTGCAGGAGCCGGGCTTGGTGGCGGTCACCCCGGGGAGCGGTGAGATGAGAATCGCACCGGTCTCGGTCTGCCACCAGGTGTCGACGATCGGGCAGCGCCCCTTGCCGATCACGCGGTGATACCACATCCACGCTTCCGGATTGATCGGCTCGCCGACGCTGCCCAGCAGGCGCAGCTTCGACAGGTCGTATTTCGCCGGGATGTCGTCACCGAGCTTCATCAGCGCGCGGATCGCGGTCGGCGCGGTGTAGAACACCGTCACGCCGTGAGTCTGGCAGTTCTTCCAGAAACGGCCGCCGTCGGGGAAGGTGGGGCCCCCTTCGTACATCACGATGGTGGCGCCGGCGGCGAGCGGTCCGTAGGCGATATAGGAATGTCCGGTGACCCAGCCGACATCCGCCGTGCACCAGAACACGTCGTCGTCGCGCAGATCGAAGACCCACTGCGTCGTGACCTTGGCGCCGAGCAGATAGCCGCCGGTCGCGTGCTGGATGCCCTTGGGCTTACCCGTCGAGCCCGAGGTATAGAGGATGAAGAGCGGGTGCTCCGCCTCGACCCACTCGGCCTCGCATGAGGGCGGCTGCCCCTCGATGGCGTCGTGCCACCAGACATCGCGCCCCGCGGCCATCGGCACCTGCCGCCCGGTGCGCTTGAGGACGATCACCCGCTTGACGCTCGGGCAGCCGGCGGCGAGGGCGTGATCGGTGCTCACCTTGAGGTCCACCGCCTGCCCGCCACGCCAGCCGCCGTCGGCGGTGATGACCAGCTTCGCCTCGGTGTCCTCGATGCGGTCCCTGAGCGCCGGCGCCGAAAAGCCGCCGAACACCACCGAGTGGATCGCGCCGATGCGGTTGCAGGCGTGCATCGCCACCAGCACCTCCGGCACCATCGGCATGTAGATGACGACCCGGTCGCCCTTGGCGATGCCGGAGGCCTTGAGCGCGTTGGCGAAGCGGCAGACATCCGCGTGCAGCTCGCGGTAGGAGAGCCGCCGGACGTCGCCCGGCTCGCCCTCGAAGATGACGGCGGTCTTGTGACCACGCTCGTTGAGGTGCACGTCCAGGCAGTTGACCGAGGCATTGAGGCGCCCGTCGGTGAACCAGCGGTAGTTGGGCGCGCGCGTCTCGTCCAGCGCCACCGTGAACGGCCGTTGCCAGCTGAGCTCCTGCGAGGCGAGATCCGCCCAGAATCCAACGTGATCCTCGGCGGCGCGTTTGCGCAGGCTCTCGAGGTCGTGGGGCTTGATGCGCGCGCGCGCGGTGAATTCGGGAGCAGGCGGGAAGCTACGCTGCTCGATGAGTACCGACTCGATGTTCTTGTCCGTCGTCGCGGCCGCCATGACTACCCCTCGAGGACTGGTTCTGCCCCGGCACGAGCCGGGTGCCGAGCATAGCGTCTAACCGTGCAGCTTCGCGAGCCGCCTCAGGCGGCCGGCAGCTGCGCGAGTCGCGCCCCCTGCTGCCGCAGGAAGGGTCCGAAGCCGAGGACGTCGTAGAAGCGCCCGAGCCCCGGGAGGTCGGGCTTGCGCCGCGCGAGGCCCGCGGCGCCGACGCCGAGCGGCAGGTCGCAGCTGATGCGCGTCAGCCGCCGCGCGAGGAACACCGCCTCGCGATGCGCGGCGAGCCGCGCCCCGAGCGTACCGGCGCCGCGGATCCTGAGCGCCGCGACGCCGTCGAGGTCCTCGTACAGATCGTCGAGCGAGGCGAAGGCCTTCATGAGCGAGGCCGCGGTGCGATGGCCGACGCCGGGCACGCCCGGGATGTTGTCGGACTCGTCTCCGGCGAGCGCCAGGTAGTCGGCGAAGCGTTCCGGGCGCACGCCGTAATGGCGCTCGATGTCGTGATAGCCGAACTGGCCGCGCGCGCCGAAGTCCCACAGCAGGTCGCCGTCGCGCATCAGCTGCGCCAGGTCCTTGTCGCGGGTGATGTAGGCGCTGCGCTCGCCGCCGGCGCGCATCATCCCGGCGAGCGTGCCGATGATGTCGTCGGCCTCGTATTCCGGATAGACGAACTCGGCGACCCCTAAATGCCGGCACAGCTCGCGGCAGCGGCCGAACTGCTGCGTCAGGTCCTCGGGCGGACGCTCGCGGTTGGCCTTGTAGGCCGGGAACAGGCGCCGCCGGTAGGACTCCTTCGAGCGCTGGTCGAAGGCGACCGCCATGTGGGTGGGCCGCACCCGCTCGATCAGGTCGCCGAGAAAACGCGCGAAACCGAACACGGCGTGCGTCGAGTTGCCGTCCCGGTCGCGCATGTCGGGCAGCATCGAGTGGTAGGCACGAAAGACGTAGACCGAGGCGTCGACGAGAAAGATCACGCCGCGGACTTTAACAGGTCGACGAGTCTCTGATCAGGCTCTGATCAGGCACGTGGATGTGCCCGCGATGTCCGATGCGAGCATTAACCAAGGTACGCGCGGATGCGGTCGTGCAGCGGGCTGGTGCGCGGGAAATGCGCCACCAGGTACTCCATCTGGTCGGCGAGCACGCGGCGGCCCTTGAGGAAGATGTACTCGGCGTAGGTCGGCGTGAACGGCACGGCGATCAGCTGCATGCGCGCCTGCTCCGGCGTACGCGAGGCCTTCTGGTTGTTGCAGCGGCGGCAGGCGGCCACCACGTTGGTCCAGACGTCGACGCCGCCCTGGCTGAAGGGCCGGATGTGATCGCGCGACAGCTCGCGCGAGGGAAAGCGCAGCCCGCAGTACATGCACAGGTACGCATCGCGCCGGAACAGCGTCTGATTGTTGAGCGGCGGCACGTAGTCGTGGCGCGTGTTGCCGGGATTGCCGGTGTGCCCGATGGTGGCGACGATCGAGTTCACCTCGAGCACGGTGCGCGCGCCGGTGCGCGCATTGGTGCCGCCGTACAGCTGGTACAGGAGCGAGCCGCACGTGTAAGCGACCTGCTCCTGGGTGTAGAGTCGCGCGGCTTCCTTGTAATCGATCCACTCGAGCGGCATGCCGGCGACGTCGGTGCGCAGCACGAGCTGGGAAAGGCCGCGCGCCGCGGGCGCGGCGACGACCGCGAGGTCGTCGGGGAGGCCGTGGTCGGCGCGATCGAGATCGATCCCGTGCATGACGGCTGTAAGATACGGCACTTATGTGCAAGAATTCAACATCGCAAGGTCTTCATTAAATTGAAATTTTCAGAGTCGCGTGGCCGACCGGCCACGGCTCGGCGAAGGGGCTTTTGAATGCCAGTCCAGATCGGTGCGCTGAAGGAAACCGCGCCCCGGGAAACGCGCGTCAGTCTGACTCCGGAGATCGCGGAGAAGCTCGCCAGGGAAGGCGCGCAGGTGCTCATCGAGCGCGGCGCCGGCGAGCGCGCGCGCTTTCCGGACGGCGCCTATAAGAGTGTGACCTGGGCCGACTCCGCGGCCGCGGTGCTCGCCGCTGCCGACGTGCTGCTCACGGTGCAGCCGCTCACGCTCGAGCAGATCGCACAGCTGAAGCCGGGCGCGGTCGTCATCGGCTTCATGCAGCCCTACGCACGCGCCGCCGAGGTCCGCGCGCTCAAGGAGCGCCGCCTCACCTCCTTCTCGATGGAGCTGGTGCCGCGTATCTCGCGCGCCCAGTCGATGGACGCGCTCTCCTCGCAGGCGGCCATCGCCGGCTACAAGGCGGTGCTGATCGCGGCCAGCCACCTGCAGAAGTTCCTGCCCATGCTCACCACCGCCGCCGGCACCATCCGCCCCTCGCAGGTGCTCATCATCGGCGCGGGCGTCGCGGGACTGCAGGCGATCGCCACCGCCCGGCGCCTGGGCGCCGTGGTCGAGGCCTACGACGTGAGGAGCGCCACCCGTGAGCAGGTGAAATCGCTCGGCGCGAAGTTCGTCGAGACCGGCGTCAGCGCCGACGGTGCCGGCGGCTACGCGCGCGAGCTCACCGCGGAAGAGAAGGCGCGGCAGCAGGAGGCGCTCGATGCGCGCATCGCGCTCGCCGACGCCGTCGTCACCACCGCCGCCGTGCCCGGCCGCCCCGCGCCGAAGATCGTGTCGCGCGCCGCCGTCGAGCGCATGCGCCCGGGCTCGGTGGTGGTCGACATCGCCGCCGAGCAGGGCGGCAACTGCGAGCTCACGCGCGCCGGCGAGGTGCTCGAGCACCAGGGAGTGAAGATCGTCGGGCCGGTGAATCTGCCGACCGAGCTCGCCTACAACGCGAGCGAGATGTACTCGCGCAATCTCTTCAACTTCCTCAAACCTGCGCTCGCCAAGGGTGAGCTCTCGATCGACTGGAACGACGAGGTATTCGCGCAGTCCTGCCTCACCCGCGACGGCGCGATCAAACACGAGCCGACGGCCAAGGCGCTCGGGGGCTGACATGACCGGAATGGTTGCACTCTATATCTTCATGCTCGCGGCCTTCACCGGCTACGAGGTCATCTCGCGCGTGCCGGTGATCCTGCACACCCCGCTCATGTCGGGCTCGAACTTCGTGCACGGCATCGTGCTGGTCGGCGCCATGGTGGCGCTCGGCAGCGCCGGCACCCCCCTCGAGAAGACCATCGGCTTCCTGGGCGTGCTGCTCGCGGCCGGCAACGCGGTCGGCGGCTACGTCGTGACCGAGCGCATGCTCGAGATGTTCAAGTCGAGCGGCGCGCGCGCGAAGCAGGGGACGCACTGATGCCGGCCTGGCTGTCGGCGGGGCTCGCGATCCAGGCGAGCTACTTCGTCACCGCGGTGCTCTTCATCCTGGGTCTGAAGCGCATGAGCTCGCCCGTGACGGCGCGCAGCGGCATCCTCTGGGCGGGCGCCGGCATGGCGGTCGCGACGCTCGTGACCTTCCTCTATCCGGGCATGTCGAACTACGAGCTGATCCTGCCGGCCATTCTCGTCGGCGGCGTGCTCGCCTGGTGGAGCGGCAAGCGGGTCGCGATGACCAACATGCCGCAGATGATCGCGCTCTACAACGGCATGGGCGGGGGTGCGGCGGCGGCGATCGCGGCGGTCGAGCTGTACCGCGGCGAGACGTCCGGCTACGCGACCGGCTCGCTGGCGGTCCTCGGCGGCATCATCGGCGCCGTGTCCTTCTCGGGCAGCCTCATCGCCTTCGGCAAGCTCCAGGGACTCATCAACCGCAGCTTCCGTTTCTCTGGCCAGCAGATCCTCAACCTGCTGGTGCTGGCGGCGGCGCTGGCGCTCGGCGGCATGGTCGCCGCGCACCTCAACGCAAGTCCCGCCGTGGTCACCGGCTTCTTCGTGCTGGCGCTGGTGCTCGGCGTCACCATGACGCTGCCGATCGGCGGCGCCGACATGCCGGTGGTGATCTCGCTCTACAACGCGCTCACCGGCCTCGCCGTCGGCCTCGAGGGTTTCGTGCTCGACAACGCCGCGATGATCATCGCCGGCACCGTGGTGGGCTCGGCCGGCACGCTGCTCACGCAGCTCATGGCGAAGGCGATGAACCGCTCGCTCGGCAACGTGCTGTTCTCGGGCTTCGGCGACACGGGCGGCGAGGCCACCGGTACGGTGACGGGGAGCCTGAAGCCCATCGAGGCCTCCGACGTCGGCGTGATGATGGCCTTCGCCTCCAAGGTGATCGTGGTGCCGGGCTATGGCATGGCAGTCGCGCAGGCGCAGCACAAGATCTGGGAGCTGTGCCAGCTGCTCATCGACCGCGGTGTGAACGTACGCTTCGCCATCCACCCGGTCGCCGGACGCATGCCCGGCCACATGAACGTGCTGCTCGCGGAAGCGGGCGTCCCCTACGACCTCATCGCCGACCTCGATGAGATCAACGCCGAGTTCGAGACCGCGGACGTCGCGCTCATCATCGGCGCCAACGACGTGGTGAACCCGGTGGCGCGCACCGACAAGGGCAGCCCGATCTACGGCATGCCGATCCTCAACGCCGACAAGGCGAAGAACGTCATCGTCATCAAGCGCGGCAAGGGCGCGGGCTTCTCGGGAATCGAGAACGCGCTCTTTTATCTCGACAACACCCGCATGCTGTACGGCGATGCGCAGAAGGCCGGGGCCGAGCTCATCGCGGCGGTGAAGGCGGTCGGCTGAGCCGTTGACGGCGGATTTCGATGGGCGCAGCCGCCGCGCGCGCGCTGCGCGAGGAGAGCTCTCGTCATGCAGCGCAGAAATCTCTTGAAGCTCGGCGCGGCGCTGCCGCTCGCGCTGTCCCTGCCCGCGCAGCTCGCGGCACGGGTCATGTCGCCGTTCGCACGCGTGCGGCCCGGCGACCGCTACTGGCCGACGCCCGCGCAGTGGCAGGAGCTCGGCACCCAGGTCGGCGGCAGCCTCCTCGAGCCGCACGCGCTCTTCGCGCCGTGCGTGGCGGATGCGGCCGGCGCGGCCTGCGCCGAGGTGAAGCAGAACCTGCGCAACCCCTTCTACCTCGGCGATCAGCCGGCCGGCACCGAGGTCTCCGGGTGGCTCGATGCCTGGACGCCCGCGGCGAGCGTCTATGCCGTCAGGGCGCGCAGCGCCGCCGACGTCGCCCACGCGGTGAACTTCGCGCGCACCCACAACCTGCGCCTGGTGGTCAAGGGCGCCGCGCACAGCTACCTCGGCACCTCGAACGCGCCGGACTCGCTCCTCATCTGGCTGCGCGGCCTCAACGAAGTGCACGTCCACGATGACTTCGTCGGCGCCGGCTGCGCGGGCCGGATTCCGCCGCAGCCGGCGGTATCGCTCGGCGCGGGCTGCATGTGGATCGACGCCTACAGCGAGGTGACGACCCGCCGCGGGCGCTACGTGCAGGGCGGCGGCTGCGCCGACGTCGGCGTCGCGGGGCTGGTGCAATCGGGCGGTTTCGGCAGCTTCTCCAAGGGCTTCGGCAACGCGGCCGCCGGTCTCATCGAGGCGGAGGTGGTGACGGCCGACGGCGCGGTACGCATCGTCAACGCCTGCCAGGAGCCTGATCTCTACTGGGCACTCAAGGGCGGCGGCGGCGGCACCTTCGGCGTCATCACGCGCCTCACGCTGCGTACGCACGCGCTGCCGGAATTCTTCGGCGCAGCCTGGGGAACGATCAAGGCTACGAGCGATGCGGCGTTCCAGAGGCTCATCGCGCGCTTCGTCGCCTTCTACGCCGAGCGGCTCGCCAATCCCCGCTGGGGTGAGTCGGTGAAGGTGAAGTCCGACAACTCGCTCGAGATTTCGATGGTGCAGCAGGGGCTGTCGCGCGAGCAAGCGCTCGCCGTCTGGCAGCCCTTCTTCGACTGGGTGAAGGCGTCTGCTGATTACAGGATCACCGACGAGACCGGCGCCGGCGGCAACAAGGCGCAGAGCTGGTGGGAGATCGGGTCCAACCCCGGCATGATCCCCGACAAGCGGCCCGGCGCCTCGCCCGACCATGGCTACTGGAAGGGCGACCAGGACCAGGTGGGCGCCTTCATCCACGGCTACGACTCCGTGTGGCTGCCGGCGGCGCTGCTCGAGCAAGCCGCGCAGCCGCGGCTCGCGGACGCGCTGTACGCCGCGAGCCGCCACAAGGAGGTCCAGCTGCACTTCAACAAGGGCCTGGCGTTCGCGACGCCCGAGGCGATCAGGGCGTCGCTCGATACCGCCATGAATCCGGGCGTCACCGCGGCCTTCGCGCTCGCGATCGTCGCCGACGGCGAGCGGCCCTCCTATCCGGGCGAGACGCGCCCGCCCATGGATCTGGAGGCCGCGCGTCGCGACGCGCGCGCCATCGACGCGGCGGCCGCTGAGCTGCGCAAGGTCGCACCTCTCGCCGGCTCCTATCTCTCCGAGAGCAATTTCTTCAACGAGCGCTGGCAGCAGGACTACTTCGGCGCGCATTACCCGCGCCTCAAGGCCATCAAGAAGCGCTACGACCCGGACGGCCTGTTCGTCGTGCACCACGGCGTGGGGAGCGAGGACTGGAGCGCGGACGGTTTCACGCGCCTGAAGTGAGGTGACTCATGAGCGAGCGGCCGATCTCTTCCATCACGCGGGGCGGGCTCAGGGCCGCCTGCCGCGCCGCCGCCGCGGCACTGGCGCTCGCCGCCGCGGCGCAGGCGGCGGCCCCGGCGGCGCCTCAGGCGCTCACCGCCCGCCAGGTGC
Organism: Steroidobacteraceae bacterium; assembly: GCA_035523985.1. Classification (GTDB taxonomy): domain Bacteria; phylum Pseudomonadota; class Gammaproteobacteria; order Steroidobacterales; family Steroidobacteraceae; genus 13-2-20CM-66-19. The sequence continues at coordinate 32,928 of DATKPR010000036.1, forward strand.
TCGATGCCTCCACCGCCTCCGACTGGCGGCCGATCGATCCGCAATACACGCTGTACCTGGATCTGCCCGGCGGCCGCGTGATCATCGAGATGGCGCCGCTGTTCGCCCCCAACCACGTCGCCAACGTCACCGCGCTCGCGCGCGAGGCGTACTTCGACGGCCTCGCCTTCATGCGCTCCCAGGACAACTACGTGGTGCAGTGGGGGGATGGCGAGGGCAAGAAGCCGGTGCGCAAGGCGCAGCGCACGCTCGCCGCCGAGTTCGAGCGGCCGCTGCGCGGCCTCAGCATCACGCGTCTCGCCGATCCGGACAGCTACGCGCCGGTGGTCGGCTTCGTCGACGGCTTTCCGGTCGCTGCGGACCCGCAGACCGGCCGCGCCTGGCTGGTGCACTGCTACGGCATGCTCGGCGCGGGCCGTGACAACGACGTGGACTCAGGCGGCGGTACCGAGCTCTACGTGGTGATCGGCCAGGCGCCGCGCCATCTCGATCGCAACGTGACGCTGCTCGGGCGCGTGGTACGCGGCATGGAGATGCTCTCGGTGCTGCCGCGCGGCCATGGCGACCTGGGCTTCTACACGGCCGGCGAGACCGGCTTAGCCGTCCGCTCGCTGCGCCTCGCCGCCGATCTTCCCGCAGGCGAGCGCACCGCGCTCGAGGAGCTGCGCACCGACACGCCGACCTTCGCCGCCTACGTCGAGGCGCGCCGCAACCGTCACGAGGAATGGTTCAAGGTGCCCGCGGGCCACATCGACGTGTGCAACATCCCGGTGCCGGTGCGGGCGGTGCAGCGCTAGCGTTTCGGCGGCGGATGCGCGCCGCCGCCGCGCTCGATGCGCTCCATGCGCTTCTGGCGTTGCAGCCGTGCGCGCTCGAGCATCTGCTGGCGCTGCTGCGGGGTGGCGTTGCGCCACTGCTGACGCAGTCTCTGGCGCTGCGCGGGCGGCAGCTGCTGGAAGCGGTGGAAGTTCTGCCGCACGGCCGCCTGCTCGTTCGGCGGCAGCGCCTGGAAGCGCTGCCAGCGCTGGCGCAGCGACTGGCGCTGCTCCGGCGGCAGCGACTGCCAGCGCGAGAAGCGATCGCGCGCCTGGTCGCGCTGCTCGGGCGACATCGACAGCCAGCGCTCGCTGCCGTGGGCAAGCGCCTGCTGGCGCTCCGGCGGGAGGGTGTTCCACTGGTTGCCCATCGGGCCGAGCAGCTTCTGCTGCTCGGGCGTGAGGCTCGACCAGGCCACGGGCGCCGCCGGGGCCGCGGCGGGCGCGGCCGCCGCCGCGGGCGGCTCCTGCGCCAGCACGGGCGCGCCGGCGAGTACCAGGAGCGCGGCGAGCGATGCCCATCGCAGCGAGGCACGGAGGTGGGTTGGTGTAGCGCTACCCATTGTTCTTATCTCCGGGTGGGCTCGCCGCCGGTGCGGGCGGCGGATGCGGAGCCGGCGGCGTGGTGCCGTTGGCCGCGGGCTTCGCGGCCTTCGCCGGGTTGGGTTGGGAAAGATAATTGGGATTGACGTCCGCGAGACGGTCGACGCTGCCGAGAAACTCGAGAAAGCCGGCGCCGGGGGGCGGCGCCGGCGCCTTGCTGGCATCTTCCGTGCGGCCGATGGCGCTGCCGAGCGCGAGCGCGCTCAGCACCACGACGGCGGCGGCACGCGCCGGCCACATCAGCCGTTGCTCTCGGTTCCGGCATCGGACTGCGCGGCCGCCCATTCGTAGAACGAGCCGTCCCATCCTTCCATCAGGTCGATCGAGTCGTTGTCTGTCAGCAAATCCATGTCTTCGACCGCGGCGCGCTGCGTTTCCGGTCCCGCCGGCGGCACGCGCGCGGGCTCGCGCTGCCACAGCACGATCGCCACCAGCACCGCGGCGGCCAGCGCGCCCGCGGCCGGCATCAGCTTGAAGCCGCCGAACCAGCCGCGGCGGCGTGTGGCGGCGGTCGCGAGCGCCGCATGGCGCGCCTGATTGAGGCGCGAGCGCGTACGCGCATCGATCCGCTGCACGCTCTCCTCGAGCACGCGGCGCGCGTTGCGCTCGAACTCCGTAACCGACTCATTCACCCCGCTCATAGGCAGAACTCTCCGAGTTGCGCGCGCAGTGCCTGCACTGCGCGAAAGTAATGGGTCTTGACGCTGCCTTCCGAGCAGCCCATCGCCTGCGCCGTCGCGGCGACGTCCAGCCCCTCGAGCGTGCGCAGCAGAAACGCCTGCTGCTGCCGCGGCGGGAGCTTTCCCAGCGCCTGCTCGAGCGCGCCGACCGCCTCATCGAGCTCGAGCCGGCGCACCGGCTGGGGCTCGGGACTCGGCGCCTGCGCCACCGGGTCGTACTCGTCGTCGTCCTCGTCGTTCCGCGCCGGGAGCCAGGCCATCACGCGGCCGCGCACCGTGCGCCGGCGCTGCATGTCGCGGATGCGGTTCTCGAGGATCCGGTAGAAGAGTGGCTTCCACTCCTGCGCCGGACGGTCCGCATAGGCCCGCGCCAGCTGCAGCATCGCGTCCTGGACGGCATCGAGCGCATCGTCCTCGTGCCGCAGCGCCGCCTGGGCGATCTTGAATGCCTTCAGCTCGACGCCGGCCAGGAACTGGTTCAGCGCTCGCGTCTGCGTCTGCTCTTCGGGGTCCGTCAGATCCACGTCGCCGTGTAATGCGGCCGGCATGCTATAAGGCGAGGCGAGCGTAGCAAACTCGGGCATGGCCTGTATAACGCGCGCACTCGGTGCCCGGTTGACGCCCGCAAGAACCCTAAGTTATTGATTTGGCTGATCCGGTGGGATTGGTTCACAATTTGTTCAGGGTCGCGCTCGACACTCCCCTGAGGCGGCTGTTCGACTACCTGCCGCCGCCTCCCCGCGCGGGGGCTGCGCCGCTTCAGGCGGGGATGCGGGTGCGGGTTCCGTTCGGCCGCCGCCGGCTGATCGGCATGGTGCTGGGCACCGCCGAGGCCTCCGACCTCCCGCCGGAGCGCCTCAAGCCCATCCTCGAGGTTCTCGATCCGGAGCCGCTGCTGGATAGCGCCGCTCTCGAGCTCATCCGCTGGGCGGCCGACTACTATCACCACCCCATCGGCCAGGTGCTCGCCACGGCACTGCCCAAGGCGCTGCGCCTCGGGGCGGGGAGCGCCGCGACCGAGGAGCACTGGAGCGTAACGGATGCGGGCGCGGCGGCGGCCGCTCGCGGGGAGCCGAAGCGCGCCGCGAAGCAGCGCGCGCTGCTCGATGTGCTCCTCGCCGCAGGCAGTGCGGCCACGGCCCACACGCTCGATGCCGCGGGCGGGCCATGGCGCGAGGCCGCCCGCGCGCTCGAGAAGCGCGGCTTCCTCGCGCGCGCCGCGGTGGCGGCGACGGCGGCGGTGCAGCCGGTGCGCGTGCGCACCCCGGGACCGGAGCTCCTCCCCGAGCAGCGCGACGCGGTCGGGCAGGTGGCGGCGGCGGCCGGCGGCTTCGCCGCCTTCCTCCTCGAGGGCGTCACCGGCAGCGGCAAGACCGAGGTGTATCTGCGGCTCACCGAGCAGCTGCTCGGCGCGGGGCGCGGCGTGCTGGTGCTGGTGCCGGAGATCGGGCTCACGCCGCAGCTCGTCGGCCGCTTCCGCGAGCGCTTCGAGGCGCCGCTCGCGGTGCTGCACTCGGGGCTGACGGATGCCGAGCGCCTGGCCGCCTGGCGCCAGGCCTGGAGCGGCGCCGCGCGCATCGTCCTCGGCACGCGCTCGGCGGTATTCGCACCGGTGCGCGAGCTCGGCGCCATCGTGGTCGACGAGGAGCACGACGCCTCCTTCAAACAGCACGAGGGCGCGCTGCGCTACTCGGCGCGCGACCTGGCGGTGGTGCGCGCGCAGCGCGCCGGTGTGCCGGTGGTGCTGGGCTCCGCGACGCCCTCGCTCGAGACGCTGCACAACGTCGCCGCCGGCCGCTACACGCGGCTGCGCCTCCTGCGCCGTCCGGGGGCGAGCCGGCCGCCGCTGCTCAAGCTCATCGATCTGCGCAGCAGCGCCATCGAGGCCGGCATCTCGACGCCCGCCGCGCTCGCCATGGAGCGGCATCTGGCGGCCGACGGCCAGGTGCTGGTGTTCCTCAACCGCCGCGGCTACGCGCCGACGCTGCTGTGTACCGCGTGCGGCTGGATCGCGCCGTGCGGCGAGTGCGATGCGCGGCTCACGGTGCATCTGACCGCCGCCCGCCTGCGCTGTCATCACTGCGGCGCCGATGCGCCGTTGCCGGCGCGCTGCCCGCAGTGCGGCTTCGCCGTCAAGCCGGTCGGCCAGGGGACCGAGCGCATCGAGACCACCCTCGCGGCGCGCTTCGCGGGCGTTCCCATCGTGCGGCTCGACCGCGACGTGGTGCGCAAGCGCGGCGACCTCGACGAGGTGATGCGGCGCATGTCCTCGGGCGAGGCACGCATCCTCGTCGGCACGCAGATGGTGACCAAGGGACACGACTTCCCCAACGTCACGCTGGTGGTGGTGCTCAACGCCGACCAGGGGCTCTTCAGCAGCGACTTCCGCGCGCCCGAGCGCCTGGCGCAGACCATCGTGCAGGTCGCCGGCCGCGCGGGACGCGGCGCGCGCCCCGGCGAGGTGCTGATCCAGACCGAATTCCCGGACCATCCGCTGCTCGTGAGCCTGCTCGCCCAGGGCTACGACGGCTTCGCCGCGGCCGCCCTCGATGAGCGGCGCGAGGCCGCCTGGCCCCCCTTCAGCCGCCTGGCGGCGCTGCGCGCCTCGGGGGCGAGGCGTGAGGCGGCGCTCGACTTCCTCGCCGCGGCGCGGGCCGCAGCCGGGAGCGCGCCGCGCGGCGTGCGGCTCCTCGGCCCCGTGCCCGCGGCCATGGCGAAGCGCGCCGGACGCTATCACGCGCAGCTCCTCGTCGAGAGCCGCGAGCGCCCGCCGCTGCACCAGTTCCTGGACGCGTGGCTGCCGGGGGTCGAGGCGCTCAGGAGCGCGCAGCGCGTGCGCTGGGCTCTCGACGTCGACCCGCTCGAGCTGTTCTGACCCGGTCAGCCCGGCGGGCGCTTTCCGGTAAACTCCTCGCCCCGCGTGCCGATGAAGAACGCATCTTGAAGCAGGAACTCGAGCAGCTGCTGCTCTCGGCTCTCCACAAGCTCGCCGGCGGCATCCTCCCGGAAATGCCCGCGCCGGCGGCGGTGGTGATCGAGCGTACGCGCGATGCCCAGCACGGCGACTTCGCCACGAACGTGGCGCTGCGCCTCGCGAAGGCCGCGCGCCGCCCGCCGCGCGAGCTCGCCGCGGCGATCGCCGCCGCGCTCCCGCCGAGCGAGCTGGTGGCGCGCACCGAGGTGGCGGGCGCGGGCTTCATCAACTTCCACCTGAGCCACACCGCCTACGCGCGCGAGCTCGCCAGTATCCATAGCCAGGGCGCCGCCTACGGCACCAGCCGCCGCGGCGGCGGCGAGCGCGTGCAGGTGGAGTTCGTGTCGGCGAACCCCACCGGACCGCTGCACGTCGGCCACGGCCGCCAGGCCGCCTACGGCGCGACGCTCGCCAACATCCTCGCGGCCGTCGGCTACGACGTCGAGCGCGAGTACTACATCAACGACGCCGGCCGGCAGATGGACATCCTCGCGGTGAGCGCCTGGGTGCGCTACCTCGAGCTGTGCGGCGAGTCATTGCCCTTCCCCGAGAACGGCTACCGCGGCGACTACGTGCGCACCCTGGCCGCGGACCTCAGGGCCGCCGCCGCCGAGACCACGCTGCGCCGCCCCGCGGCCGCGGTGCTCGCCGGGCTCCCGCCGGATGCGCCCGGCGGGGACAAGGAGATCTACATCGATGCGCTCATCGCGCGCGCGCGCGAGCTCATCGGCGCCGGCGGCTTCCGCCAGGTGCTGGAGCTGTCGCTCGAGGCGATGCTGACGGACATCCGCGAGGATCTCGGGCAGTTCGGCGTCACCTTCGACCGCTGGGTCTCGGAGCGCGCGCTGGCCGACTCCGGCGCGATCGATCACGCCCTGAGCGTCCTCGAGGCGCAGCACCGCCTGTACCGCGAGGCCGGGGCGCTGTGGTTCCGCGCCACCGAGTTCGGCGACGAGAAGGACCGGGTGGTGGTGCGCGAGAACGGCCAGAAGACCTACTTCGCCTCCGACATCGCCTATCACCTCAACAAGCGCGAGCGCGGCTTCGCGCGGCTGATCAACGTGCTCGGGGCCGATCACCACGGCTACGTGGCGCGGGTGCGCGCCGGACTCGCCGCCATGGGCCAGCCGCCCGAATGCCTCGAGGCGCCGCTCATCCAGTTCGTGAGCCTGTACCGCGGGGCCGAGAAGATCCCGATGGGCAAGCGCGAGGCGCAGTTCGTGACGCTGCGGCAGCTGCGCACCGAGGTCGGCAACGATGCCTGCCGCTTCTTCTATCTGATGCGCAGCCACGACCAGCCGCTCGACTTCGATCTCGAGCTCGCCAAGTCGCGCAGCAACGAGAACCCGGTCTATTACATCCAGTATGTGCACGCGCGCGTCGCCAGCGTCATGAAGCAGCTCGCTGCGCGCGGCCTCGCCTTCGACCGCGCCGCGGGACTCGCCGCGGTCGCGAGCCTCGCCGGCGGCCACGAGCAGGCGGTGCTGCAGGCGCTGGCGCGCTACGGCGAGGTGCTCGAGCAGGCCGCGGACAACCGCGCGCCGCATGCGCTGGTGCACTACCTGCGCGAGCTCGCCAACGCCTTCCATACCTACTACAACGCCGAGGCCTTCATCGTCGCCGACGCGCCGCTGCGCAACGCGCGCCTCGCCCTCGTGCTCGGTGTGCAGCAGGTGGTGCGCAACGGCCTCACGCTCCTCGGCGTGTCCGCGCCCGAGAGCATGTGATGGCGAGGCTCACGCACCGCGACTACAAGCGCACCACCCGCCGCCCGCTCGACCTCGGACGCTGGCGCGAGTTCGGCTACGGCCTGCTCGCCGGCGGCGCGCTCGCCGGCGTCGCGTTCGTGTACGCCAACCGCGCCCACAAAGTGCCCGAGCTCGCCGACGCCCCGCATCCGGAGCCGCGCCGCGCCCCGCCGGCCTCCGCCGACGCGGCGGGCACCGCGCCGGCCAAGACCGCGGAGAAGTACGACTTCTACGAGATGCTGCCGAACTTCGAGGTGGTGGTGCCGGAGAAGGACAAGGAGGTCAAGCGCGACCTGCCGGCGGCGGCGGCCATCGAGCGCCCCGGCGTGTACGTGCTGCAGGCGGGCTCCTACCGCAACCAGGCCGACGCCGAGCGCGTGCAGAAGCAGCTGGCGCTGCAGGGCGTCGCCGCCAAGGTGCAGCGCGTCGCGGTGGATGCCGACGTCTGGCACCGGGTGCGCATCGGTCCGATCACCGATCTCGATGAGCTCAACAAGGTGCGCAAGCAGCTGCAGGCCGCCGAGGTGGATGCGCTGGTGATCCGCGTGGGAGACTGAGCGGCGCCGCGCACATCGCGGTCGGAGGTTGCCCCCATGAGAATCCGCCTTCTGGCCCTTGCCGCCACGCTCGCGCTGCAGCCGGCCTTGGCCGCGAGCCCCCAACCGAGCGAGAAGTCGGTGCTGCAGCTCCTGCAGCTGATGCATACGCACCAGATCATGGACAACACCGGCGCGCAGATGGACGACACCCTGCAGAGATCCATGAAGGCGGCCACGGCGCAGATGCAGCTCAGCCCCGAGCAGGAGAAGATCCGCGACCAGTACCGGGCGAAGATCGTGGCCATCGTCAGGGATGCGCTCAACTGGTCGACCGTCGAGCCGATGCTGGTGCAGGCCTACCAGAGCACGTTCACGCAGGAGGAGGTGAACGCCATGCTCCGCTTCTACGACTCGCCCGTCGGGCAGTCGGTGGGCGCGAAGCTGCCGGCCGTCAACCAGCAGATGGCGCAGCTGACGCAGCAGCGCATGCAGGAGATCATCCCGAAGATCGTCGAGGTGCAGAAGGACATGGCCGAGCACCTGCGGGCGGCCTCTTCCGGCGCGGCGGCGCAGACTCCGTCCCCGCAGCCGTCGGCGCACTGAGACCGCTCAGCGCCTGAGGCGTGCCTTGCGCGGGCCGCGCCCGTCCGTGCGTCGCGCCCGCGCGGGTCGGGCCTTTTTGCGCCGGCGCGGCGGTGCGCGCTGCGCCACCGCCACCGAGCGGCGCGCCCACTCGATGAGCTCGCGCGCATCGTCGAGCACCTCGGCCGGCGCCTCGAAGTAGCTCAGGCTCAGTTGCGGCCGGTCGGCGAAGGGCCGGAATGGCGCCGCGCCGCGCGCCGTGTAGTCCGCGCGATTCTCCGCGTCGACGCGCAGGTAGAGCGTGTCTTCTGAGATCAGCCCGAAGAAGAGCTCATCGCTGTAGAGCCCCACGCCGCCGAACATGCGCCGCGCACTGACTTCTCCGAGCTGCGCCAGCTGATCGAGAACGTACGCGAGAAAATCAGCGCTGACTGTCAAGCGTGAGGCACCGGGTCTAGTCTTCGCTGATGTTCCTGAAATCCACTCCCAGCGACCTGAGCTTGCGGTACAGGTGCGTACGCTCCATGCCGACGCGCTTGGCGAGCTGCCCGACCTTGCCGTTGCACAGCAGCAGCTGCTGCTGCAGGTAGGCGCGCTCGAACTGCTCGCGCGCCTCGCGCAGCGGCAGCGCCAGCAGGTCCTGCTTCACCAGCGGCTCATCCGCCGGCGCCTGCACGGCGAGCTCGCGCTCGATCTCCTCGAGGCGGATCTCCTCGCTGCCGCCGTGGATCAGCAGCCGATGCACCAGGTGGCGCAATTCGCGCACGTTGTCCGGCCAGGGGTAGTTGCGCAGGCGGTTCTGCGCCGCCACGCTGAAGCGGCGGAACGGCAGGCCGTCGCTGTCGACCACGCGATCGACGTGGTAGCGCAGCAGCTCCGGCACGTCCTCGGCGTACTCGCGCAGCGGCGGCACCCGCATGATGAGCACGTTGAGGTGCGCCAGCAGGTCGCGCCGCAGCGCCTCATTCCCGGCACGCTGCTCGATGCCGGGCTGCGCCGAGGAGATGATGCGCGCGCGCAGCGCGAGCGGCTCGGCTCCGCCCAAGCGCGTGTAGTGCCCCGACTCGAGCACGCCGAAGAGCAGGCGCTGCACCGCGGGCGGCAGGTCCTCCACCTCGTGGAGGAAGAGCGTGCCGCCGCCGGCCTGCTCGATCAGACCCACCTGAGGCGCCCCGCCCGGCTCCTCGCGGCCGAAGAGCCGCGCTTCGGCGTCCGCCTCGCGCAGCGTCCCGGCGATGAGCGTGATGAAGGGCTCCGCCGCGCGCGGCCCCTGCTCGTGCACGTAGCGCGCGAAGGCCTCGCGGCCCGAGCCCGGCTCGCCGACCAGCAGCAGCGGCGAGGGGTTGGCGGCCAGCTGCTGCAGCTCCGCGCGCAGCTGCTGCATGATGCGGCTCTTGCCGATCGGCGCGCTCAGCGCCGACCCCAGGAGCTTGCCCGACTGGCGGTGGCGCCGGCCGGCATCGAGCGCGCGCTCCACGGTGCGCAGCAGCTTCGCGAGCGACAGCGGCTTCTCGACGAAGTCGAAGGCCCCGAGGCGCGTGGCCTCGACCGCGGTCTCGACCGTGCCGTGTCCGGACATCATGACCACCGGGCAGCCGTCGGCGGCGCCGGTGGACCACTCGCGCAGCAGCGTGATGCCGTCGACATCCGGCATCCAGATGTCGAGCAGCACGAGATCCGGGACCTGCCGGGCGCGCGAGGCGCGCGCCTGGGCGGCATTGGCCGCGACGTCCACCTCGTAGCCCTCCTCGGAGAGGATCTCCTTCAGGAGTCCGCGGATGTCCGCCTCGTCATCGACCACCAGGATATGTGGGTTGCTCATGCCCTTTCCCTCCGCAACTGATCACGCCGCTCGCGCGCGCCGCCGGCGGCGGAGCGGGTACTGTCTTTGACCGGCAGCACCACGCGCACGCGCGCGCCGCCCTCGGGACGGTTGTCGGCATCGATGCGACCCCCGTGCTCTTCGACGATTTTCTTCACGATCGCGAGCCCGAGACCCGTGCCCTTGGGCTTGCTGGTCACGTAGGGATCGAACACCCTGCCGAGGAGCTCGCGCTGGAATCCCGGGCCGTTGTCGCTCACGGTGACGCTGACGTAGTCGCCGTCCCCGGCCGCTTCGTGGCGGGTCGCGATCTCGAGCGCCGGCGCCGCCACGCCCTCGAGCGCCTCGAGCGCGTTGGTGAGCAGGTTGTTGAGGATCTGCCGCACCCGGCCGCGGTCCGCCTCGAGGCTCTCGAGATGCCGGTCGAGGTCCAGGCGGATGCGCACCCGCGAGTCCTGCGAGCGGTACAGGTCCGCCACCTCGGTCACCAGCTGATTCAGGCTGAAACGCGTGATCTGCATCTCCGGTGCACGCGCGTACTCGCTGAAGGCGTTCACCATCTGCTGCATGGTCTCGACCTGCTGCACGATGGTGCGCGTGCCGCGCTCGAGGATCTCGGCGTCGCGCTCGCTCATGCCGGTGAGCAGCCGCCGGCGCATGCGCTCGGCCGAGAGCTGGATGGGGGTGAGCGGGTTCTTGATCTCGTGCGCCAGACGGCGCGCCACCTCGCCCCAGGCGGCGTCGCGCTGCGCCGCGAGCAGCGCCGTGATGTCGTCGAACACGATCACGAAGCCCATGTCGCGGTCCTCGCCGGGGAGCGGCGTGCAGGCGCACATGAGCGTGCGGCGGCCGGCGCTCGAGTCGAGATCGAGCTGCTCGCGCCACTCCTCGCGCCCGGCGGCGAAGCGCACCGCGAGGGCACCGACGAACTGCCCCAGCCGCTCGTTGCCGGCGGCGAGCTCGGGCAGCGATTTGCCGGTCGCGGCCGAGAGATCGGTGCCGAGGATCGCCCCGGCGGCCTGATTCGCCATGCGCACCGTCATGTTGCGGTCGATCGCCACGACCCCGGTCGAGAGGCGCGCCAGGATGATGGCGAGCCGCTCGCGCTCGCGCTCCACCGCTTCCTGGCTCTGCTGCGCCTCGGCGCGCGCGCGGCGCAGCCGCTTGGTCATGTCGTTGAAGGAGTGCACCAGGAAGCCCATCTCGTCGCGCGAGGGCAGCGGCAGGCGCGTGGCGAAGTCGCCCTTGCCGACCGCGCGCGTGCCCTCGATCAGGTCCTGCACCGGGCGCACCAGGCGCTGCGCCGAGAAGATCGCCCCGTAGATGGCGGCCAGCATGGCCAGCAGCAGCACCAGCGTGAGCGTCAGGCGGAAGCTGTACTTGAGCGGCTCGCGCATGGCGGCGAGGTTGCCGTACTGCGAGTAGGTGCCCTGCACCGCCTCCGACAGCGCCGCGAGCTGCGCCGGCACGGGGTGGATCGCCACCACGAAGCGCGGGTCGTGGCTCGCGGCGGAGGTGGCGAGCGCCGCGCCGGTGCGGATGAGATACTGGCCGCCGGCCTGCGGCTCGAGGCTCACGTAGGGCAGATGCTGGCCCACCTGGCGCAGCAGGTCCTGCGGCGGCTGCGTCGGCAGCGATTCGAGCGGGTGCTCGAGGCTCGCGGCGATGATGCGGCCCTGTGCACCGAAGAGTGCCACCTCGAGCGCGCCGTCCACGTGGCGCGCCTCATCGAGACGCTCCTGGACGCCGCCCGGCGGGACGCCCTCGAGCGAGTGCGCCAGGTCCTCGGTGCGCTGCGAGTACTCGCGCATGCGCAGGTCGAGCGCCGCCCGCGACAGCACCACCGCGTCGTTGAGGCCCTGGCGGACCTCGACCGTGAACCAGCTGTCGATGCCGCGGTTGAGGAACTCGAGCGATGACAGGTACACGATGAGCAGTGGCGCGATCACCAGCGCGCCGAAGATGGCCACGGTCCGCGCCGTGAGGCGCGATCCGGGCACGTGCGCGCGGTAGTCGCGCACCAGCCGCCAGAGCTTGCGCACCACGAGCACCGTGAGCACCAGCACGGCGCACACGTTGAGCAGCAGGATCCAGGTCTGCAGCCGCTCGAACTCCGCGGAGTTCTGCACGCTCTTGGCGAGCAGCAGGAACGCCGCGATGCCGATCACCGTCCAGAACGCGCCGAGCGCCACGGCGTTGAGCCCGGCGCGGCGCTGCTTGCGGCGGCTTATACCGGCAGCGTCCATGTGTACCACTCGCTCTGCCGTGCCCAGTCGTTGGTCCAGAACATGAGCGCCCGCAGCGAGGCGGGCATGCTGCCGCGGCGCACCCCGGCGCGCACGCTGATGGTGTAGTTGCCACCGTCGAGCTGCGGCTCGACGAGGATCGGCCAGGCGTCCACCCGGCCGAGGGAGGCGAGCGCCTCGTCGAGCGTCGCGAAGGTGTCCTGATCGCCGCTGCGCACGTCGCGCACCACGTAGCGGTCGCTCACCGCGTGGTAGCTCAACTCCCGGTGCAGCGTCAGGTCGACGATGTTGGCGTTGAACCAGAGGCGCCGCTCGCGATCGACGCGCACGTCCACGTCGAAGTCGAGCGTGATGCCGTCGCGCAGCGCGTTACGGATCGCGACGCCCTCCGGGTACTCGATGCGCGCGTGCAGCAGAAACACCCCGTGGTCGACGTTCACGTAGGCCGAGCGCACCTCGAGGACGCCATCGAGCGCGTCGGCCAGCGTGGCGCCGGGGAGTGAGGCTGCGCCGAGCGCCAGCGCGAAAGCCGCCGCGAGCAGACGGCGCCGGGTCAACGCGTCCCTTGTTGGATCGCCGCGTAGCATGGATGCAACGACTGGCCTCGACGGTGGAAGGGGGGGACTGCTCAGGTTCCGGCCGTTGTCTTTTCGAGACAAGCATAATAGAAGCCGTCCGTCCCCGCCTCTGCTCCGGGGAGCAGCTGGATCCCCGGGCTGCGATCGAGGGCTCCCGGAGCGATCGAGGCCGCGCGCGGCATTTTGGCGACAGTCAGCTCGGGGTGCGCCTCGAGGACGCGCGCCACCACCGCCTCGTTCTCCCCGGGCAGCACCGAGCAGGTCCCGTAGAGGAGCCGTCCTGCGGGCGCGAGCATCCGTGCCGCGGCGCTGAGGATCGCGAGCTGCCCGGCGGCAAGCGCAGGAAGGTCGCCGGGACGCCGCAATAGCTTGATATCCGGATGGCGGCGGATGACGCCGGTCGAGGAGCAGGGGGCATCCACCAGAATCCGCTCGAACGGCCGCCCGTCCCAGAAGCCCGCCGGCTCGCGCACGTCGGCGACGCTGACGTGCGCCTCGCGGCGCAGCCGGGCCAGGTTCTCGCGCAGCCGCTCCACCCGCGACGCCTCGACGTCGACGGCGGTGAGGTCCGCTCCCGGTCCGAGCCGCTCGAGGAGGTGACCCGTCTTGCCGCCGGGGGCGGCGCAGGCATCGAGCACCCGCATGCCGGGCTCGGGCGCGAGGAGTGCCGCGGCGAGCTGCGCCCCCGCGTCCTGCACCGAGGCCAGACCCTCCATGAAGCCCGGAAGCCGCTCGACGGGTACCGGGTGATTCAAAGTCAGTGCCGAATCGCACCACTGTATCTCTTGGGATTCAATCCCCGCATCCAGCAGGCGGAGCCGGTAGGCGGCCCGGGTCCCCCTGGAGAGGTCCACGCGCAGCGTCATCGGCGGATGGGCGTTGTTGGCATCGAGGATTGCGGCCGCGCGCTCGCCCCAGGCCAGGCGCAGCGCCTCGATGAGCCACGCGGGGTGAGCCGTGCGCACCGCCGGGTCCGCATCGAGGCGGGCGAGGAGCGCGGCGTGCCCGGCGACATAGCGACGCAGCACCGCGTTCACGAGCGCCGTGGCGCGCTCCCCGGCGAGCAGCCGCGCGGCATCGACGGCGGCATCGACCGTCTGCTCGGGGACGTTGCGCGAGTACTCGACCTGGTGGGCGCTCGCGATCAGCAGCGCGCGGATCGCCGGAGCCAGACCCGCAGGGCGGGTGAGAAGCGAGTCGACCGCCGGCGCGAGCCGCAGGTACCAGCGCAGCGTCCCGAGCGCGATGGCCCGCACTTGGGAGCGCTCCGCCGCGAGGTCCTGCGCCGCGAGCGCCGCATCGGCCGAGCGTCCCTGAAGCGCCACGGCCGCGACGACCCGGGCCGCACCGGCGAGCGCCGGGGCGCCTGGGGCCCAGCGGGTCCTAGCCAAGGCGGGCGCCCGTGAGCGCGCGGTTGTGGGCGAACTCAGACACCTCGATGGCCCGCCCGCCGGCCCTCTGGACGCGCCGGAGCCCCAGATAGCCCCCCGTCCCGCACCGAACCATCAAAAATCCATCATGTAATCCGACGATCGTACCTGTTAAGAACTTTTCATTAACTTTTAGATGCACGATCGCCGGAGAATCATCCGCGAATGCCTCCGCAGCATGGATCCGCAGACGCTCCCCGTCGAGCGTGGTCTCAGCCACCGGCCAGGGCTGGAAGGCCCGCACCTGCCGCTCGAGGCTCATCGCATCGCGGCTCCAGTCGAGCGGAGCCTCGGACTTCTGGATCTTCGCGGCATAGGTGACGCCCTCGGTGGGCTGCGGGCGTGCCGTGAGCGCTGCGCGCGCGAGCCCGGCGAGCGCCTCGAGGAGCGCGCCGGCGCCGAGCGTCGCGAGAGCCGCGAGCAGCGAGCCGCCGGTATCGCCGGCGCCGATGGGCCATTCGCGCGTCAGCAGGATGGGACCGGTGTCGAGCCCCGCATCCATCTGCATGAGACTGACGCCGGTGCGCGTGTCCCCGGCGAGGATCGCGCGCTGCACGGGCGCGGCGCCGCGCCAGCGCGGCAGGAGCGAGGCGTGGATGTTGATGCAGCCGAAACGCGGGAGCGTGAGCACCGCGGGCGGCAGGATGAGTCCGTAAGCGACCACGACCAGTGCCTCGGGCCGCCACGCCGCGAGCGCGGCGAGCACGCCCGGATCGCGCAGCGTCGGCGGCTGCAGCAGCGGCAGGCCCCGCGCCACGGCGAGCCTCTTCACGGGGGAGGCCGCGAGCGCGCGGCCGCGCCCGCTCGGGCGATCCGGCTGCGTCAGCACTCCGGCGACGTCGTGGGCGCCGAGCAGTGCCTCGAGCGCGGGCAGCGCGAATTCGGGCGTGCCGGCGAAGGCAACGCGCAAGCCTAGACCTTCACAGCGCGCGGTGTGCGCCGGCCGCGACCGCGCTCGCACGCCCCGAGCGTTCCTTGCGTTCCTTCTCGAGCTTCTTGCGGATGCGCTCGCGCTTCAAGTCCGACAGATAGTCGACGAACAGCTTCCCCTCGAGGTGATCCATCTCATGCTGGATGCACACCGCGAGCAGTCCGTCGTAGTCGCGCTCGAGGGCGGCGCCGCCCGGGTCCCGCGAGCGCACGCGGATGCGCGCCGCGCGCTTCACGTCGTCGTACACCCCGGGCACCGAGAGACAACCCTCCTCGGTGCTCTCCTCGCCCTCGCGCAGGAGGATCTCGGGGTTGATGAGCACGAGCGGCGCCGTGCGCGCGTCCGAGACGTCGATGACGATGACGCGCTGATGGACGTCGATCTGGGTGGCGGCGAGCCCGATCCCCGGGGCCGCATACATGGTCTCGAGCAGGTCCTCGATCAGCGTGCCCAATGCGGCGTCGAATTCCGTGACCGGCCGGGCGCGCGTGCGCAGCCGGGGGTCCGGGAACTCCAGGATGGTTCTTAAGGCCATGATTTCGCCGTATATGGGGCCGCCGCAGCCCGTGATCCAGCGCACGATTTTGACATTAATTCGTCTGCCAAACGGGCGGCATGCCAGTATAGCAATTAGAATCTCGGGCGCTTGCTGTGTGCCCCACCTCGCGGGAAGAGGAGTCGAGGATGGTCTCTAATCAAGTACTTGGAGCCCGACTGGCTTCGGGCGTGCTCACCCTGTCGCTGACGCTCAGCGGGTGCGCTCTCTTTCATCATTCCGCCAGCACCGCTCAGCCGGAGGCAGCGCCCGCGGCGCCCGCGGCCGCGGTCAGCACGCCGGCCGCCGAGACCGCCGCGGCGCCGGACATGACGGCCACCGAGGCGGCGATCGCGGCCGCAGGATCCGCCACCCCCGCAGCGCCCGCACCCGCCCAGGCCGCGGCCCCCGTGCCCGCGAGCGCCGTGAACGCGAGCGCGCCGAAGAGCTACGTCGTCAAGCGCGGCGATACGCTCTGGGGCATCGCCTCGATGTACCTGAAGGACCCGTGGCTGTGGCCCGAGGTCTGGATCATCAACCCGCAGATTCCGAACCCGCACCTGATCTACCCCGGTGACACGCTCGCGCTCGCCTACGGCGCCGACGGCAGTCCGCAGGTGACGGTCGCGCAGGCCGGTGCCGAGCGTCTCGAGGCGGTGCGGCTCGACCCGCGGCTGCGCAGCGCCGCGCTCGATGCCGCGATCCCGACCATCCCCTATTCCTCGATCCAGGGATTTCTCTCGCACCCGACGGTGCTCGATCGCGAGCAGATCAGGACCGCGCCCTACGTGCTCGCCTTCCGCGACATGCACCAGGTGGGCGGCTCCGGCATCGAGGTGTACGTGAGCAACCTCACCGCCGAGCAGAATGCGCGCTTTGCCGTGATGCACGTCGGCGACGAGCTGCGCGACCCCGACGACAACGCGCTGCTCGGCTACGAGGGCGTGTACACCGCCACCGCGCTGGTCGAGCGCCCCGGCGCGCCCGCCAAGGCGCTGCTGATCGATCCGGCGATGGAGACCGAGGCCGGCGATCGCCTGGTGACCGCGTCCGATGAGGCGACGCCGGTCAACTTCGCGCTGCACGCGCCCGCGAGCGACGTCCATGGACGCATCATGGCCGTGATGAACGGCACCGATCTCGCCGGACAGTTCGAGGTGGTCGCGATCAACCGCGGCAAGCGCCACGGCCTCGAGCCCGGCAACGTGCTGGTGGTCGATTCGGCGGGTGACGTGGTGAGCGACATGTACCGCGGCGGCGCCACCCGCGGCGACGCCATCAACAGTACCTCCTCGTTCGGCCCCAAGGTGCGGCTCCCGGACGAGCGCAGCGGCACGCTGCTGGTATTCAAGGTGTTCGACCGCATGAGCTACGGGCTCATCGTCGGCGCCTCCGATACGATCCACGTGCGCGACGTGGTGCACAACCCGTGACGGCGCGCGCCGCGGGCGCGTGAATCTGCGCATTTCGCCGCGTTAAGCGCCGCGCCGCCTGCGGGTGGCGCGGCGTTTCGCTTATGCTCCCCCGTCATGGATGCAACCCGCGCGCGAGCGCTCCTGGCGCGCACCCCGAACCTCACCGCCGAGAGCCTCGGCGCACTGCTCGAGGCCGCCGCCGGCGAGCTGACCGCGGCGGCCAGCGCGCGCGCCGCCGCGCGCGTCGAGCTGCCGCCGGCCGCGCGCGCCTGCCTCGCCTCCCCCGATGAGCGCGCCCTCGATGCCGATCTCGCCTGGCTCGCCTCGAGCGGCACCACGATCGTGCTCGCGAGCGATGCGGCCTACCCGCCGCTGCTGAAGCAGACGGCGGGCGCGCCCGCGGCGCTGTACGTGCAGGGCGAGGTGGGATTGCTCGCGGCGCCGCAGCTCGCCATGGTCGGCTCGCGCAGTCCCACCGCGAGCGGCCGCACCACGGCGCGCGAGTTCGCCGCGTGGTTCGCGCGCGCCGGCTTCACCGTCACCAGCGGGCTCGCCACCGGCATCGACGCCGCGAGCCACGAGGGGGCGCTCGCGGGCGGCGGCACCACCATCGCGGTGTTCGCCACCGGCCTCGACCGCGTCTACCCGCCCGAGCACGCGGCGCTCGCCGCGCGCATCCGCGCGCGCGGCGCGCTGGTGTCGGAGTTCCCGCGCGGCGTCGCGCCGCTGAAGACCCACTTCCCGCGGCGCAATCGCATCATCGCCGGCCTCACGCTCGGCACCCTGGTGGTGGAGGCCGCCGCCGGCAGCGGCTCGCTCATCACCGCCCGGCAGGCGGCGGAGGCCGGCCGCGAGGTGTTCGCGATTCCCGGCTCCATCCACAGCCCGCTCGCGCGCGGCTGTCACCAACTCATCCGGGGCGGCGCCAAGCTCGTCGAGTCCGCACACGATGTGACCGAGGAGCTCGGATTTTCGATGGCTAAAGAAGCACTTACGGAGCCGCGCGCGGCGCACGAGCGCCCGCGCGCATTGGACAAGGAGTATGAAATGCTGTTAGATGCGCTCGGCTTTGAGCCGGCGACCATCGATAGTCTCGTAGCGCGCACCGAGCTGCCGGGCGCCTCGATCGCCTCGATGCTGCTGATACTCGAGCTCGAAGGGCGCGTAGCGGCTCTCCCGGGCGGCCGATATGGCCGCGCACCTTGAACAATGACTGGCAGTGTCCTCGACATCCTGATCTACGTCTTCGACCGGTACATGCTCGCCGATGCCCCGGAGGTGCCGGAGCGCGAGCACCTGGCGCGGGATCTCGAGCGCGCGGGCTTCACACCGGCGAACGTGGAGCGCGCGCTCGACTGGCTGACGGATCTCGCCTTCGGTCACGACCGCCCGCCGCTACCGGCAGCGACGCCGGACAGCGCCGCCTCCGGTGTGCGCGTGTACTCCGACAGCGAGCTCTCGCGGCTCTCGACCGAGTGCCGCGGCTTCCTCTTCACGCTCGAGCGGCTCGGCGTGTTGACGCCGCAGCAGCGCGAGATCGTCATTGAGCGCATGCTGGCGCTCGATGCCGACGAGCCCGACACGGAGCAGCTGAAGTGGGTGGTGCTCATGGTGCTGTCGAGCCAGCCGGGACAGGAGCTCGCCTTCGAGCGGCTCGACGATCTGGTATCCGAGCAGCACTCCGGGGCACCGCATTGAGCGGCACCGCAGCGCGCGCTCCACAAGGCTCCGCGGCTCGTCCGCGGTTTTTCGTCTCAGGGTGAGGCGTTTTTCCCCTCCATGGCAGACAACCTAGTCATCGTCGAATCGCCCGCCAAGGCGAAGACCATCAAGAAGTATCTGGGCCGCGACTTCGACGTGCTCGCCTCCTACGGGCACGTGCGTGACCTCGTGCCCAAGGAAGGCGCGGTCGATCCCGACAACAGCTACGCGATGAAGTACCAGGTGCTGGAGAAGAACCAGCGCCACGTGGACGCCATCGCCCGCACGCTGAAGAAGTCGCGGGCGCTGTACCTGGCGACCGACCCGGACCGCGAGGGCGAGGCGATCGCCTGGCACCTGAAGGAAATCCTGCGCGAGCGCGGCGACCTCGACGGCAAGGACGTGCGGCGCGTGGTGTTCTACGAGATCACGCGCAACGCGATCCGCGCCGCGGTCGAGCAGCCGCGCGACCTGTCGCTCGAGCTCGTCAACGCGCAGCAGGCGCGCCGCGCGCTCGACTACCTGGTGGGGTTCAACCTCTCGCCGCTCCTGTGGAAGAAGGTGCGCCGCGGACTGTCCGCCGGGCGGGTGCAGAGCCCGGCGCTGCGCATGATCTGCGAGCGCGAGGAGGAGATCCAGGCCTTCAAGGCGCTCGAGTACTGGACCATCGACGGCGAGGGCACGCACACCGGCCAGGCCTTCCCGCTCAAGGTGCTCGAGTACCGCGGCGGCAAGGTCGAGCAGTTCACCTTCACCAACGAGACCGACGCGCGCGCGGCCGAGCGCGCCATCGCCGCGGCCGGCGCCGCCGGCCTCAACGTGCTTGCCATCGACCGCAAGCAGCGCCGCCGCAACCCCGCACCGCCGTTCACCACCTCGACGCTGCAGCAGGAAGCCGCGCGCAAGCTCGGCTTCAACGCGCGCCGCACCATGCGCCTCGCGCAGCAGCTCTACGAGGGCCTCGACATCGGCGAAGGCAGCGTCGGACTCATCACCTACATGCGTACCGACTCGGTGTCGCTCGCCAACGAGGCGGTTGAGGAGATCCGCTCGGTCGCCGCCCGGCTCTACGGCAGGGACGAGGTCGCCGACGAGCCGCGCATCTACAAGACCAAGTCGAAGAACGCGCAGGAGGCGCACGAGGCGATCCGGCCGACGTCCGCTGCGATCACCCCCGCCGACGTCGAGGGCAAAGTCGAGGACGACCTGTACCGGCTGTACGCGCTCATCTGGAAGCGCGCGGTCGCCTCCCAGATGAGCCACGCGCTGTTCGACACCGTGGCGGTGGACCTGCTCGCCGGCCCCGACGGACCCGAGCGCCACCTGCTGCGCGCCAACGGCTCGACGCTGGTGAAGGCGGGCTACATGTCCGTCTACCAGGAAGGCAGCGACGATCAGAAGACCGAGGAGGGCGATCACGTGCTGCCGCCCATGCAGGAGGGCGAGCGCGTGGCGCTCACCGCGCTCAAGGCCGAGCAGCACTTCACCGAGCCGCCGCCGCGCTACAGCGAGGCCTCGCTGGTGAAGGCGCTCGAGGAGCACGGCATCGGCCGTCCCTCCACCTACGCCTCGATCATCTCGACGCTCCAGGACCGCGAGTACGTCGAGATGGATAGCCGGCGCTTCGTGCCGACCGACATCGGCAAGATCGTCTGCCGCTTCCTCACCCAGCATTTCCACCGCTACGTGGAATACGGCTTCACCGCCGCGATGGAGGACGAGCTCGATGCGGTGTCGCGCGGCGAGGAGCCCTGGACGGTGCCGCTCGCGAAGTTCTGGAAGCCCTTCATCCACCAGGTCGAGAAGATCGACAAGACCGTGACGCGCGAGCAGGTGGCGATGGCGCGCGAGCTCGGCAAGGACGCCGCCACGGGTAAGCCCGTGAGCGTGCGCATGGGCCGTTTCGGTCCGTTCGTGCAGATCGGCACCAAGGACGACGAGGAAAAGCCGCGTTTCGCGGGCCTCAAGCCCGGGCAGAAGATGGACGCGGTCACGCTCGCCGACGCGATGGAGCTCTTCAAGCTGCCGCGCACCCTCGGGGAGAATGCCGCCGGCGAGACCGTCGTCGCCAACGTCGGACGTTTCGGTCCTTACGTGAAGTACGGAGCGAAGTACGTCTCGCTGAAGGAGGACGACCCCTACACGGTGACCCTGGAGCGCGCCCTCGAGGTGATCCGGCTCAAGCAGGAGGCGGACGCGGCGCGCCTGATCCTCGACTTCCCGGACGACGGGATCCAGGTCCTGAACGGCCGCTACGGTCCCTACGTCACGGACCGGAAAAAGAACGCCAAGGTGCCGAAAGAGCGCGACCCGAAGAGCCTCACGCTGGAGGAGTGCCGGGCGCTGATCGCCGCCGCCCCCGAGCGGGGCGGGCGCTTCGGGCGCTTCGGCCGCTTCCGCCGCGGCAAGCAGGCGGGGGGCGCCGCGCCGGCGGCCCCGGCGGCCGCGCCGGCCGCGGACGCGGCGAAATCCCCACCGCGAGCGAAAGCCGCCCGCGGGGCGGCGAAGAAGCCGGGCGCCGCGGCGAAGCCGGGCCCGGCGGCCAGGCCGGGCGGTGGCCCGGCCAGAGCGGCGCGCCCACGCACGCGTCCGGCGGCCGCCAGGGGCGCGGCGAAGGGCCCCGCACGCAAGGGACGCGCCGCGCCCAAACCGGCCGCGGCCCGCGCCCGCGGCCTGAAGTAACGCCCGTCCCGGGGGCGGGGCGGCGCCCATGAAGTACCGTCACGCCTTCCACGCGGGCAACTTCGCCGACGTACACAAGCACGTGACGCTGCTCGCGCTGCTCGCTGCGCTCAAGCGCAAGGACAAGGGCTTCCTCTACCTCGACACGCACGCGGGCCGCGGCAGCTACGACCTCTCGGGCACCGCCGAGTCCGCGGCCGGCGTGGGGCGCCTGCTCGGCTGCGAGTACCAAGCCGCCGAGCTCGCCGGCTACGCCGCGGCCCTCGGGCGCTGGCGGGCCGCGGCCGGCGCGCGCCATCTTTACCCGGGCTCCCCGCTCCTCGCCGCGCTCGAGCTGCGCGCGCAGGACCGCGGAGTGTTCATCGAGTGGCAGGGTCCCGAGGCGCACGCGCTCAGCGCGGCGCTCGCCGCGCTTCCCCGGGGCCCCGCGACGGCGCAGCTGCGCGTCGAGCGCGGCGACGGGCTCGCGGCGCTGCGCGCCGCGCTGCCGCCGCGCGAGCGCCGTGCCCTGGTGCTGATCGATCCTCCCTACGAGGACCCGGGCCGCGAGTTCACCGCGGCCGCGGCCGCGGTGGCGGATGCGCTGCGGCGCTTCGCGACCGGCGTGTTCGCCGTGTGGTACCCGATCAAGGAGCAACGCGTCAGCGAAGCCTGGCAGGCCGAGTGGACGCGCGCGGTGGCGGCGCCGACCCTGGCAAGCGAGCTGTGGCTGTACCCGCGCGACTCGCGCGTGGCGCTCAACGGCTCGGGCCTGCTCATCGTCAACCCGCCGTGGCAGATCGGGGAACGCATGCGCGTATGGTTGCCCGAGCTCGCCGCCTGCCTCGCCGTCGGCGACTCGGGAGGCACGCAGGTGCGGATGCTGTCACAATCTCTTACATGAGCGCAGCACCCGATCCCTACGGCGTCGTCGGGCACCCGGTCAGCCATAGTCTTTCGCCGTTCATTCACGGCATGTTTGCCCGCGAGACCGGCCAGGCGATGAGCTACCGGCTCTACGATGTGAGCCCGGGCGAGTTCGCCGCGTTCGTCGCCGGCTTCTTCGACCGCGGCGGCCGCGGTCTCAACATCACCGTGCCGCACAAGATCGCGGCGGTGGAAGCCGCCAACGAGCTCACCGCGCGCGCAGCGCACGCCGCCGCCGTCAACACGCTCGCGCTGCGCGACGACGGCACCATCCTCGGCGACAACACCGACGGCGTCGGCCTGGTGCGCGACCTGTGCGATAACCTGGGACTCGTCGTCACCAACCGCCGCGTCCTCATCATCGGCGCGGGCGGGGCCACGCGCGGCGTGCTCGCGCCGCTCCTCGGCCTCTCGCCCACCCTCGTCGTGATCGCCAACCGTACGCCCGACCGCGCCGCCTCGCTCGCCGCAGCCTTCTCCGACCTCGGCGCCACGCAGGGCGTCGGCTTCGAGGACGTCGGCAGCGAGCCTTTCGATCTGATCATCAACGCCACCTCCGCCAGCCTCTCCGGGGAGATGCCGCCGGTGGCCCCCGGCGTCGTCGGACGTGCGACGGTGTGCTACGACCTCGCCTACGGCGGCGCCGCCACCGCCTTCATCGACTGGGCGCGCGCGCACGGCTGCGCGCAGGCCGTGCAGGGCTGGGGAATGCTGGTCGAGCAGGCCGCGGAGTCCTTTCGCCTCTGGCGCGGCGTGCGTCCCGCGACCGGCACGGTGCTGATGGCGCTCAGGGAACGCGGCGCCGCCGCGTAAGCCCGGCGTCAACGCATGGTGACGAGCTCCTCGGCGCTCGTCGGGTGAATCGCCACGGTGTCGTCGAAGTCCTTCTTGGTGGCGCCCATGCGCACGGCCACCGCGAATCCCTGCAGCATCTCGTCCGCTCCCGGCCCGACGACGTGCACGCCGACGATGCGCTGCTCGGCGCCGACCGTGACGAGCTTCATCTCGGTGCGCGGCTTGGCCGCCGTCATGGCGTGATAGAGCGGCACGAAGCCCGAGCGGTACACCTTCACGGCCGCCGCGCCGTAGCGCGCGCGCGCCTCGGGCTCGGCGAGGCCCACGGTGCCGATCGGCGGGCGGCCGAAGATCACCGTGGGGATGTTGTCGTAGTCGAGATGCCGGCCGCTCTGGCCGCCGAAGAGGCGATCGGCGAGGCGGCGGCCGGCGGCGATCGCCACCGGCGTCAGTTGCGCGCGCCCGGTCACATCGCCGACGGCGTAGACGCCGGCGGCGCTGGTCGCCTGGTAGATGTCCGTGGCGATGAACCCGGCCGCGTCGAGCTTCACGCCGGCGCGCGGCAGCGCGAGATCGCCGACCAGCGGCTCGCGGCCCACCGCCCACAGCACGCAGTCGAAGGGACCGATGCTGCGTCCGTCGGCGAGCGTGAACGCGAGCGCGCCGTCGGCGCCGCGCGCGAGCGCCGTGGGACTCGCCCCGGCGACCAGCGCCACCCCGTCGGCGCGCAGCATGGCGAGCGCCGTCTCGCCGATCATGGGGTCGAAGCTGCGCAGCACCGCCGCGGTACGGGTGAGGAGCGTGGTGCGGGCTCCGAGGCCGGCGAAGATGCCGGCGAGCTCCACGGCAATGTAGCCCGCGCCCGCCACCGCGACGCGCGCCGGCAGCGCCTCGAGCGCGAAGAAGCCGTCGGAGGTGATGCCGAGCCCGGCGCCCGGGATGCGCGGCACGGCCGGCCGCCCGCCGGTGGCGATGAGGACGTGCGGCGCCGTGAAGGTGCGGCCGGCGGCGCGCACCGTACGGGCGTCCTCGAGGACGCCGCGGCCGCGCACGAGCTCGACGCCGCGTTTGGCGAGGTTGGCGGCGTAGAGCTCGTTGAGCCGTGCGACATAGCGGTCGCGCTGCGCCTTGAGCGCGGGGAAGTCGTGGCCGCCGCGGGTGACGTCGAAGCCGTAGTCGCGCGCATCCTCGAGGGCCGCGCCGAGATCGGCCGCGTTCCACATGATCTTCTTCGGCACACAGCCGACGTTCACGCAGGTGCCGCCGAGCCTGCCGGACTCGATGAGCAGGGTGCGGGCGCCGTACTCGGCCGCGCGCTGCGCGGCCGCGAGTCCCCCGCTGCCGCCGCCGATCACCACGAAGTCGAAGGCCTCCGCCATGGAGGGCCATGTTATATGAGCCGCGAGCGCGGCGGTGCCGCGGCGCGGTCGGCTACAATGCCTCCCCGCGAGGAGCCCGCATGGACAATCCCCTACTAGGCGAGCACGCGCTGCCGCCCTTCGTGCAGATCCGCCCCGAGCACGTGGAGCCCGCCGTGCGCGAGCTGCTCGAGCGCAACCGGGCGCGCATCGAGCAGCTGGCGGCCCTCGAGGCCCCGACCTTCGCGACGCTCATCGAGCCGCTCGAGGAGCTGCAGCACGGCCTGACGCGCGCCTGGTCGCCCGTCAGCCACCTCAACGCCGTGGTGAATTCCGAGGCGCTGCGCGCCGGCTACAACGCCTGCCTGCCGCTGCTGTCGGCCTATCAGACCGACCTCGCGCAGAGCGAGCCGCTGTTCCGCGCCTACCGCACCATCGCCGAGCGCGACGCGGCCGAGCTCGGCCCCGTCGAGCGGCGCCTCATCGAGCACGCGGTGCGCGACTTCCGCCTGGCCGGCGTCGGGCTCCCCGCGGAGCGCAAGCGGCGCTTCAAGACCGTCATGCAGGAGCTCACGCAGCTGCAGGCGAAATTCGAGGAGAACGTGCTCGACGCCACCAACGCCTGGAGCTGGCACGTCACCGATCCCGACGAGCTGCGCGGCCTCAACGCCATGCTGATCGAGCTGGCCGCGCGCCGCGCCCGCGAGCGCGGCGTCAGCGGCTGGCTGCTGAGTCTCGATCAGCCCACCTACGTCGCGGTGGTGACGGACGCGCAGGCGCGCCCGCTGCGGCGCGCCTTCTACGAGGCCTGGACCACGCGCGCCTCGGATCGCGGCCCGGGCGCGGGCCGCTGGGACAACTCGGCCGTCATGGAGGAGATCCTGCGGCGGCGCCACGAGGCGGCGCGCCTGCTCGACTTCGGCAACTACGCCGAGTACGCACTCGCCACGCGCATGGCGCGCACCGTGCCCGAGGTGATCGCCTTCCTGCACGAGCTCGCGCGCGCCGCGCGCGCCGCGGCGCAGGCCGAATTCGCCGAGCTCGAGGCCTTTGCCGGCGGGGAGCTCGCGGCCTGGGACGTGGGCTTTTACGCCGAGAAGCTCCAGCGCGAGCGCTACGCCGTGTCGCAGGAGGAGCTGCGCCCGTATTTCCCGCTGCCGCGGGTGCTGGCCGGCCTGTTCGGCGTGGCCGAGCGGCTCTTCGGCGTGCGCATCCGCGAGCGCGCCGGCGTGCCCGCCTGGCACGCGGACGTGCGCTACTTCGAGATCGAGGCGCCTTCGGGGGCGCCGCTCGGGGGCTTCTACCTCGACGCCTACGCCCGCCCCCACAAGCGCAGCGGCGCCTGGATGGATGAATGCGTGGGACGCAAGCGCCTCGCCTCGGGTGCCGCGCTCCCGGTCGCCTACCTGGTGTGCAATTTCCTGCCGCCCGCTGACGGCCGGCCCGCGCTCCTCACCCACGACGACGTGGTGACGCTGTTCCACGAGTTCGGCCACGGGCTGCATCACCTCATGACGCGGGTCGACTACCCGAGCCTCGCCGGCATCAACGGCGTGTCGTGGGATGCGGTCGAGCTGCCGAGCCAGTTTCTCGAGAACTACGCCTGGAACCCGCAGGTGCTCGGGCAGATCAGCGGCCACCACGAGAGCGGCGCGCCGCTGCCCGCGCCGATGCAGTCGCGCCTCATCGCGACCCGCAGCTTCCACGCCGGGCTCGCGATGATGCGGCAGCTCGAGTTCGCGCTGTTCGATTTCCGCATGCACGCCGAGTACTCGGCCGAGCGCGGCGGCCGCGTCCTCGAGATCCTCGCCGAGGTGCGCCGCGAGGTCGCCGTGGTGCCGGTGCCCGAGTGGAACCGCTTCCCGCACAGCTTCGGACACATCTTCGCCGGCGGCTACGCGGCCGGTTACTACAGCTACAAGTGGGCCGAGGTGCTGGCGGCGGACGCCTTCGCCGCCTTCGAGGAGACCGGGGTCTTCGATCCGGGCACCGCGCAGCGCTTCCTCGACGCGATCCTCTCGCGCGGCGGCAGCCGCGATGCGCTCGAGGCCTTCGTCGAGTTTCGCGGCCGCGGACCGGACGTGCGCGCGCTGCTGCGCCAGCACGGGATCCTCCCGGCGGGCGGGCTCGCGGCATGAGACGCGCCGCCGGCCTCGCGCTCCTCGCCTGCGCGCTCGCCGCGCGCGCGCAGACGCCGCCCGATACCGCGCCGCCGCCTGCCCCGCCGCCGGTCGTTGCCACGCCCGCGGCCGCCGCCACCCCGGCGGCGCAACCCGCGCCACCGCCCAAAGCGGCCGCCGCCCCGAAGACCGCTCCCAGGGTGTCCGCCGCCGCACCTCCCGATACCGACGGCGAGGCGCAGATCGCGCGGCTGCATCAGGAAGTGGAGCGGCTTCAGTCCGCACTCGACGCCGAGCGCGCCGCCGCGGCGGCGCCGCTGGAGGAAGCCGCTCCCGCGCCGCAGCCGGCGCGCGGCCTGTGGATGTGGCTCGCGCTCGCGGCCGTGCTCGGTCTTGCCGCGGGCTTCGTGCTCGGCTGGCGCACGCTCGACCGGCGCATGCGGGCCAGGTTCGGGGGATTGCGTATTTACTGAAGGCCGCGCCCGCGGTGCGCCTGCGTGCCGGTGTCGCCACGCGGAGACGCCGGACCTCCGTAAGCTATTGAAACGGCAATCTTATTTACCAATTCGCGCGGGCGATCGGGATCAAAACTGTGCGCCGCGTCCTGCCAGCGCCAGGCGCAACTCACTAGACTGTGAAACACGTTCAATCATTCGTGGCCTCGTCGGGGAGGGCCCTGATCACCATGCCGCGCGGCACGTCGTCCTGACCATGCTCAATACCCGACGCAGCGATTTCGACGTCACCAACACCGTGCAGGTGAGCTCACCGCAGGCGGTGCTGCAAGCCGTCACGGCGCTCTACCGTCCCACCTGGCCGGGCCTGTCGCTCGAGCCCGTGGAGCGCGCGTTCGAGCACTTCGAGCGGCTGTTCGCGGGCGAGGTGCCCGGCTTCCACGGCGTCGACACCGTCTATCACGATCGCCAGCACACCCTCGACATCACGCTGGCGCTGGCGCGGCTGCTCGTCGGCTACGAGCGGCAGCAGCCGGAAAATGCGCGCCTCGGCGGCGCGCGCGCGATCGTCGGTCTGGTGACGGGCCTGTTCCACGACGTCGGCTATCTGCGGCGCACGGACGAGCGCGAATCGCGCAATGGCGCCGAGTTCACCCGCGTGCACGTCTCGCGCGGCGCGCGCTTTCTCGGGGAATATCTGCCGGTGCTCGGCTTCGGCGCCTGGGTGCCGATGGCCTCCGAGATCATCCACTTCACCGGCTACGAGGTGCCGTTCGCCAAGCTCGAGGCGCGCCTCGCCGACCGCCGCGACGTGCTCGTCGGGCACCTGCTCGGCACGGCCGACATGATCGCGCAGATCGCCGACCGCTGTTATCTCGAGAAGTGCCGCGACCGCCTGTATGCGGAGTTCGTGCTCGGCGGCGTGGCGCTGCCGTTCTCCGGCGGCTATCGCCAGGTGAAGTACGCTTCGGGGCTCGACCTGCTGCGCCAGACGCCCGAGTTCATCGAGGAGACGCGCCGCAACCGCCTCGACCGCGACTTCGGCGCCGCCTACCGCTATCTCGAGGTGCTCTACGGCGGCCGCAATCCCTACATCGAGGCGATCGACCGCAACGTCGAGTTTCTGCGCCAGGTCCTGCGCAGCGAGAACTGGCAGCTGCTGCGGCGCCGCCCGCCGATCTTCGCGGCGGTCGAGGACCCGATGGGCACCATGCGCAATCTGATGCTCGGCTATATAAAAAGAGTCTGGGCGAACTACTAGCCGCGGCGGCTGATCCGGCCGCATCGGTGGCCCCGGCCGGGCGCCGCGGGTAAGATGAACCCCCGGATAAAAAGGGGGAATCTGCACGGGTTGAGATCGTCCCGGGCAGGCAACGAGCCGTGACCGCCGTGAGCTTCAGGCTGCGCTATGCCGGCGCCGCATTTGTCCTGGCGCTGCTGGCGGTGGCCGCGGTCGCGGCCCTCCTCGCCTGGCGTCAGCACTCCGAGGCGCGCGCGCTCAGCGCGGTCGCCGGGCAGGCGGCCCGTGAGAGCATCAGACCCGAGCTCGCCGCGCGCGCCCAGAGCGTCGCCAGCCACGCCGCGGAGAACATCGCCGGCGCGGTGCGCGCCGGCGATCGCGACGGCATCGCCTCGCGGCTCGAGGCCTTCACCCGTGACGACACGGTCGAGGCGCTGAGCGTCGACAGTCGCCTCGGCGGCACGCTCTACTCCTTCGAGCGCACCCCGGCGGCGCCGGCCGGCGCCCAGATCGCCGCCGTGGACGTGCCGGTGCAGCTCGTGGCCGAGACCTTCCCCGGCGCCGCGACTCCCGAGCGCCTCGCGACGCTGCATCTGAAGCTGTCGCAGGCGGCGCCGGTCGCGGTGCTGCCGCCCGGCGCGGGGCTCGCCGCCGGCGGCGGCGATGCCGCGCTCACCTGGTGGCTGGTCGCCCTGCTCGCCACCGCGGGCGCGGCGGCCGCCGCGGCGCTCGTGTGGCGCTCGCTGCATGAGCTCGAGCGGCCGGTCGAGTCGCTCATCAGGAGCGCCGAGCGTTTCAGCGCCGGCGACTACAGCCGCCCGATCGAGGTGCGCGAGCGCGACTCGCTTGCCGGGCTCGAGCAGGCCTTCGAACGCATGCGCGGGAAGCTCCGGCAGACGACCATCAGCAAGAACTACCTGCACAGCATGCTCAACAGCATGACCGATGCGGTGTTCGTCACCTCGCCCGAGGGCGTCATCCGCCTGGTCAACTCCGCCGCCCTGAAGCTGCTCGGCTACGGCGAGGAGGAGCTGCTCGGACGCGGCATCGCCGCGATCCTCGAGGAACGCGAGCGCGCGGGCTTCGACCTGCTGCAGGCGGCGCACGAGACGCGCGAGACCGTGGTGCGCACGCGCGCCGGCCAGACCATCCCGGTGTCGCTCACCGGCTCGGTGATCGCCAGCGACGACCCGCAGTTCCAGGGCAACATCTTCGTGGCGCGCAACATCACCGAGCGCAAGCGCGCCGAGCGGCGCATCCGCTACCTGGCGCGCTACGACGCGCTCACCAAGATCCCGAACCGCATGCAGTTCTACCACGTGCTGCAGCAGACCATCGCGCGCGCGCTGCGCGCGGGGCAGATCGTGGCGGTGCTGTATCTCGACATGGACCGCTTCAAGGAGGTCAACGACACCTTCGGCCACGGCGCCGGCGATCGCGTGCTCGAGGTGCTGGCCGAGCGCCTGGTGCGCTGCGTACCGAAGGAGACGGTGGTCGGGCGGCTCGCCGGGGACGAGTTCGCGCTGTGCGTGGACGCACTGCCGGCCGATGCCGACAATCGTGGGCCGATCGCGCAGCTCTCGCGCGCCATCCTCACCGAGGTCAGCCGGCCGTTCCAGTTGAACCAGCAGGAGGTGTTCCTGACGGCGAGCGTCGGCATCGCCTTCTGCCCGCGCGATGCCGAGAACGTCATCGACCTGATCCGCAACGCCGACGCCGCCATGTACTACTCCAAGCAGAACGGCGGCAACACCTTCGCTTTTTACTCCCCGGAGATGAACGCGGCGGCGGTCGAGCGGCTGATGCTCAAGAGCAAGCTGCGGCGCGCGCTCGAGCGCGACGAGCTCGAGATCCGCTACCAGCCGAAGGTCGACCTGCGCAACGGCCGCATCATCGGCGCCGAGGCACTGCTGCGCTGGCGGCTGCCCGGGCACGGCGACATCCCGCCCTCGCACTTCATCCCGCTCGCCGAGGAGACCAACCTGATCCTCGACATCGGCGAGTGGGTGTTGAACCGCGTATGCCTCGACTACCGCCACATGCAGAGCGAGGGCGGCGACCCGGGGCGCATCTCCCTCAACCTGTCGCTCAAGCAGCTGCGTCAGGCGAGCTTCATCCTGCGCTGCCGCTCGGTGTTCCGCCGCCACGGCGTCTCGCCCACCGCCTTCGAGCTCGAGATCACCGAGACCACGCTGATGGCGGACGCGCAGCGCACCGTGCGCCTGCTCGATGAGCTGTTCGCCATGGGGCTGCACCTCTCGATCGATGACTTCGGCACCGGCTACTCCTCGCTCTCGGCGCTGCAGCAGTTCCCCATCGGCACGCTCAAGATCGATCAGTCGTTCGTGCGCGATGCCAGTGAGGACGCCGGCGATGCCACCATCGTGCGCACCATCATCGAGATGGGCCGCTCGCTCGGCATGGAAGTGATCGCCGAGGGCGTCGAGTCGCGCAGCCAGCTCGAGTTCCTGCGCAACAACGCCTGTCTGTACGCCCAGGGGCGGCTGTTCGGGGAGCCGTGCACCGCCGCCGACCTGCTGGCGCTGCTCGCGCGCCAGGCCTCCGGCAACATCCCGTTCGCGCACCTGCTGCGCCGGAGTGAGGAAGCGGCCGCACCGCGCCTCGCCTGAGGCGCCGCGCCCGGCTTCAGCGGGCAGCGCTGCCCTGCTGCGCGGAGTTGCGGATCGCGGCGCCGGTCTGCTGCACCAGCGAATCGAGCGCCGCGCTGCTGGCGCGCTCGAAGGCCGCCACCACCTCGCTCATGCGATCGCTGCCGGCCGCGGCGCTGCCCTGCGCGACGAAGCTCGCCACCAGCTCGCGCCCCTCGCGCGCCCCGAGCGTGCAGTCGAGCACCACGTTGACCGTCGGTGCCCCGCCGCTGCTGTAGTCGGCCTCGAAGCGCCGCACCGAGATCTGCAGCGCGTACTCGGAGGGAAACGCGCTGCCGGAGTCCTGTACCGACTGCCACTCGCCCGCGGCCCGCAGCGTCTCGACCGCCAGCGCCTCGACCACGTCCGAGAGCGGCGCGGGCCAGCGGCTGCCGAGGTAGAAGTTCATGCGCTGATCGGGCTGCACCAGCATGATGTGCGGGCCGTCGAGCCCGGGCGCCGCGGACGGATGCAGCACCTGGATG
>DATKPR010000037.1:0-17207 GCA_035523985.1 Steroidobacteraceae bacterium
GCCGCCCATGTCCAAGGTCCTGTCCCTGCCCGGAAAGCCGGCCGCCGCCCCGCCCCCCGCGCTCGCCTCGGTCGAGGAGCTGCTGGCGGAGCTGCGGGCCGGGCGCATGGTCGTCATCGTCGACGACGAGGACCGCGAGAACGAGGGCGATCTCATCATGGCGGCCGAGCACGCCACCGCCGAGTCGGTCGCGTTCATGATCCGCCACACGAGCGGCATCATCTGCGTGCCCATGGAGGAGCAGCGCCTCGCGGCGCTCGAGCTGCCGCAGATGGTGCCGGTCAACAGCGAGTCGCACCGCACGGCGTTCACGGTGTCGGTGGATCTCGCGCGCGGCACGACCACCGGGGTGAGCTCCGCGGACCGTGCCGCGACCATCCGCGCCCTGGCGGATGCGGGCTCGACGGCGGCGGACTTCGCACGCCCCGGACACATCTTCCCGCTGCGGCCGCGCCCCGGCGGCGTGCTGGTGCGCGCCGGCCACACCGAGGCGGCGGT
This sequence comes from Steroidobacteraceae bacterium, assembly GCA_035523985.1. Taxonomy (GTDB): domain Bacteria; phylum Pseudomonadota; class Gammaproteobacteria; order Steroidobacterales; family Steroidobacteraceae; genus 13-2-20CM-66-19. The sequence continues at coordinate 499 of DATKPR010000037.1, forward strand.
CGACCTGTGCCGGCTCGCGGGCCTCAAACCCGTCGGCGTGCTGTGCGAGGTCATGAACGACGACGGCACCATGGCGCGCCGGCCGCAGCTCGAGGAATTCGCGCGCCGCCACGGCCTGAAGCTCGGCACCATCGCCGCGCTCATCCGCCACCGGCTGCGCACCGAGCGCTCGGTCGAGCGCATCGCGGAGCAGACGGTCGAGACCGCGCTCGGCGAGTTTCGCCTCTACGCCTACCAGGATCGCGTGAGTCTCGACGTGCACCTGGCGCTGGCGCGCGGCCGGCTCGATGGCGCGGAGGCGCCGCTGGTGCGCGTGCACCTTCCCGATACCCTGCGCGATCTGGTGGGCGTGCGCGGCGCCGCGCGCGCCTGGACGCTGCATGCGGCCCTCGAGCGCATCGCTGAGGCCGGCAATGGCGTGGTGGTGCTGCTGCGCCAGCAGGAGTCGCCGGCGGATCTGATCGCCGCGCTGCGCTCGGTGAGCGCGCGGGAGACGCCGGGGGCGCTCGCGGGCGATGCGGCTGTTGCTCCCGGCGAGGGGGCGGTACTGCGCACCTTCGGCGTCGGCGCCCAGATCCTCAAGGATCTCGGCGTCAAACGCATGCGGGTGCTGTCGGCGCCCAAGCAGATGCACGGCATCTCGGCCTTCGATCTGGAGATCGAGGGCTACGTCGGGGAAGAGGGGTGACGGAGCCGGGCACGCCCGAGGGCGAGGTCAGCGCGCGCGGTGTCAGGGTCGCGATCGTCGCGGCGCGCTTCAACGACTTCATCGTCGCGAGCCTGCTGAAGGGGGCCGCGGCCGCCTGGAGCGCGCGCGGCGGCGCGGCCGCCGATCTCACGGTAGTGCGCGTGCCGGGCGCCTTCGAGCTGCCGCTCATCGCGAAGCGGCTCGGCGCCTCGGGCCGTTATGACGCGGTGGTCGCGCTCGGCTGCGTGATCCGCGGCGATACGCCGCATTTCGACTACGTCGCCGGCGAGTGCGCGCGCGGCCTCCTCGATGCCGGCCTCGACACGGGCGTGCCGGTCGTCTTCGGCGTGCTCACCGTCGAGAACGTCGAGCAGGCGCTCGAGCGTGCCGCGACCCACTCGGGCAACAAGGGCGGGGAGGCGATGGAGGCGGCGCTCGAGATGGCCGCGCTCCTGAAGCAGCTGTGAGCCGCGCGACGCCGGGCGCCGCCGCGGCGCAGCAGTTCAGCGGCGCGCGCAGCGTGGCGCGCAAGCTCGCCTTGCAGGCGCTGTACCGCTGGCAGCTCAACAGCGGCCCGTGGCAGGACCTGGTGCAGGAATTCGCCGACGCCGAGGACATGCCGCGCGCCGACCGCGACTACTTCGTGACGCTCATCGCGGGCGTCACCGGCGCGCACGCGCAGCTCGAGGAGCGCCTGGCCGGGTACTGCGACCGCGAGACGCGCCTGCTCGATCCGATCGAGCACGCGGCGCTGCTCATCGGCCTCTACGAGCTCGAGTTCCAGGGCGCCGTGCCCTACCGCACCGCGATCAACGAGGCGGTGCAGCTCGCGCGGCGCTTCGGCGCCACCGATGGCCACAAGTTCGTCAACGCGGTGCTGGACCGCGCGGCGCGCACCCTGCGGCCGGGCGAGCACTGAGCGAAGAGCGCGGCTCTTTGCCGCCTGTGTCGGTAGCCATGGCGCTGTCGGAATCGGATCTCATCACACGCTTCTTCCGCAACTGCGGCGCGCAGCGCCGCGACGTCGTGCTCGGCGTCGGCGACGATGCGGCGCTCACCGAGTGTCCGCCGGGGATGCAGCTCGCCGCCACCACCGACACGCTGGTCGCCGGCGTGCACTTTCCGCACCCGACGCCGGCCGCCGCGATCGGTCACCGCGCGCTCGCCGTGAACCTGAGCGACCTCGCGGCCATGGGCGCGCGCCCCGCCTGGGCGCTGCTCGCCCTGACGCTGCCGGCGGCCGAGGAGTCCTGGCTCGCGGAGTTCGCCGCGGGGTTCGGCGCCCTGGCGCGCGCCCACGAGGTGGCGCTCATCGGCGGCGACACCACCCGCGGCCCGCTCACCGTGAGCGTGCAGCTGCTCGGGCACGTGCCGCGGGGCCGCGCGCTGACGCGCGCCGGCGGCCGCGCCGGGCAATTCCTCTATGTATCGGGCACTCCCGGGGACGCGGCGGCGGGACTCGCCCTCGAGCAGGGGCGCCTCAGCGCCCCGCCGCAGGCGGCGGCGTACCTGCGCGAGCGCTTCCTCATGCCCACGCCCCGCGTGGCGCTCGGCGAGCGGCTGCGCGACTACGCGAGCGCCTGCATCGACGTGTCCGACGGGCTGCTCGGCGATGCCGGCAAGCTCGCCGCGGCGAGCGGCGCAGGACTCGAGATGCAGTACGCGGCGCTGCCGGTGTCGCGGGCGCTGGTGGAGGCCGTGGGCGAGGACGCGGCGCGCGAGCTCGCACTCACCGGCGGCGACGACTACGAGCTGCTCTTCACGGTCGAGCCGGCGCGTGCCGCGCAGCTCGAGCGTGCGCTGCCGCAGCAGCAGTGGAATTACCGTCAAATCGGCGTGCTGCGCGCCGCCGCCGGGGTGGTGCTCATGCGCGGGGGTACTGTGATGGACTTCTCGCATTGCGGATACCAGCACTTCGCCTGAGAGGCGCGCGCGGCGCGCGCGGCCGTCGGCCGCGGCCGCACCCCGAGGTGCGGGTAGCGTGAGGCTTGCATCACAGTCGCCGCGGCGGGTGTCGCCGTATCCTGACGCGTCCTTTGGCTGTCCGCCCCTACGGCATGACGTTACCGGCTTCAAAATCCATTCCGCCCGCCAGGCCGGGCGGGCGTATGCCCGACAAGATCGGCAAGTACGCGGTCATCAAGGAAGTCGGCAGGGGCAGCACCGGCATCGTTTACCTCTCGCACGACGCGTACTACGGGCGCGACGTGGCGATCAAGGTCTACAACATGGACACCGGGGGCGACGAGGAGCGCGCGCGCATCGCCCGCAAGATGTTCCTCTCCGAGGCGCACCTGGTGGGCATGCTGCAGCACCCGCACATCCTGCCCATTTACGACGCCGGCGAGGAGAACGGCCACTGCTACATCGTCACCGAGCACGTGCACGGTGCGCGCACGCTGGCGGCCTACTGCCGGCCCGACAACCTGCTGCGCATCGATGACACCGTCGAAATTATGTTCAAGTGCGCCAAGGCGCTGCACTACGCGCACTCGCGCGGCGTGATCCACCGCGACATCAAGCCCTCCAACGTGATGCTCACGCAGGACAGCGACGTGCGCATCATCGACTTCGGCATCGCGCTGGTGCAGGACTCGGATATCTCGCGCATCGAAGGCATCGCCGGCAGCCCCTCCTACATGTCGCCCGAGCAGGTGCAGAGCCTCGATCTCACCAACTCCTCGGACCTGTACTCGCTCGGCGCGGTCATGTACGAGCTGCTCACCGGGCAGCGGCCGTTCCGCGCCGGCAACCTGCAGAAGCTGCTGCACCAGATCGTGTACGCGACGCCGCCGCCGATCCATACGCTGCGCAAGGACGTGCCCGAGGAGCTCGAGGCGGTGGTGGCGACCGCGCTGCTGAAGGATCCGACCAAGCGCCACAAGAGCGGACTCGATTTCGCCGCCGAGCTCACCCGTGTGCACCAGCGGCTGCGCGAGGCCAACGCGCGCATCGACCGCCAGGAGCAGTTCGGCGTGCTGCGGCGGCTGAAGTTCTTCCACGAGTTCTCGCACGCCGAGATCTGGGAGGTGCTGCGCGCCAGCAGCTGGCAGGACTACGTCGCCGGCGAGGAGATCGTCAAGGAAGGGGAGATGGACGACCGCTTCTACATCCTGGTGACCGGGGCCTGCGCGGTCGAGCGCCACGGCACGCGCGTGGGCGCGCTCGAGACCGGCGATTGCTTCGGCGAGGCGAGCTACGTGCCGGGCGCCAAGCGCACCGCCACGATCCGCGCCGCCACCCAGGTGACGGTGCTCAAGGTGAGCTCGACCCTGCTCGAGCAGGTCTCGGCCTCCTGCCAGCTGCGCTTCAACCGGGTGTTCCTGCGCTCGCTCATCGGGCGCCTGCAGAGCGCCGAGCGCGTACCGGCCGCCGCCGCCCCCTCGCGATCCGCCTGACTCCCGCCCCGCGGACCGCCGCGCACTCTTGCGCGCCGCCGCCATCGGCTCCTACTCTTCGGCCGGTGCACGTACTGCTGATCGAAGACGACACCGAGGCCGCGCGCTTCCTGGTGAAGGGCCTGCGCGAGAGCGGCTACACGGTCGACCATGCGGCCGACGGGCGCGAGGGGCTGTTTCGCGCCACCGAAGGGCAGTTCGACCTGGTCGTGACCGACCGCATGCTGCCGCACCTCGACGGGCTCGCGGTCATCGAGCTCATGCGGCGCAAGGGGCTGACCACGCCGGTGCTGGTGCTGTCGGCGCTCGGCAGCGTCGACGATCGCGTCAAGGGACTGAAGGCCGGGGGCGACGACTACCTCACCAAGCCGTTCGCGTTCGCCGAGCTGCTGGCGCGCATCGAGGCGCTGCTGCGCCGCCGTCCGAGCGCGCCGCAGGCGACGCGCCTCAAGGTCGAGGACCTGGAGTTCGACCTGCTGGCGCGGCGCGTGACGCGCGCCGGCCGCGAGATCGAGCTCACCGCCCGGGAGCTGAAGCTGCTCGAGTTCCTCATGCGGCGCGCCGGCCAGGTGGTGACGCGCACCATGCTGCTCGAGGGGGTGTGGGACCTGCATTTCGACCCGCAGAGCAACCTCATCGACGTGCACATCAGCCGCCTGCGGCAGGCGATCGACCGGGGCTCGGACCACCCGCTCATTCACACCGTGCGCGGCTCGGGTTACGTGCTGCGCAGCGAGAGCTGAGCGTTGCGGCTCGACCTCTTCAACACCACCGCCTTTCGTCTCTCGGTGGGCTATACGCTGCTGGTCACGCTCGCCGTCGCGGTGACGCTCGGCAGCGCCTACCTCCTCACCGAGAGCCTGATCACCGACGAGGTGGATCTGATCATCGACACGGAGCTGCAAAGCCTCCAGGAGAAATACGCGCGCGCCGGGCTCCCCGGGGTCACCGACGAGATCAACCTGCGCATCGACAGCTGGGGACGCATCGGCGCCGTGTACATGATCGCGGACGCCAACTTCGAGCGTATCGCCGGCAACGTCACCAGCTGGCCCTTCGACGGCATGCCCACCGAGGCGCGCCCGGAGTTCGAGATCGCCACCATCGAGCCCGGGCGGCGCGCCGTGCACCCGGTACGGGCGGCGGTGCGTACGCTCCCGGGCGGGGATCTGCTGCTGGTCGGCACCGACATTTCCCAGGGGCGCCGCTTCGCCGAGAAATTCCGCTTCGCCACGCTCTGGGGCATCGGCCTGTCGGCGCTCGCCGCGGCGCTCGCCGGCTTCTGGTTTAGCTTCCGCCTCGCGCGGCGCGTCGACGAGGTGACGCGCACCTGCCAGCGCATCATGGCGGGGGACCTGGGCTCGCGGCTGCCGGTGGCGGGCGCGAATGACGAGTTCGACTCCCTCGCGGCTTCCGTCAACCGGGTGCTCGACCGTCTCGAGGACCAGGCCGGCACGCTGCGCGCCACCTTCGACTCGACCGCCCACGACCTGCGTGCGCCGCTGCACCGGCTGCGGGCGCGCATGGACACGCTGCTGCTGCGCTCACCGCCGCTCGAGCCCGCGGTGCACGAGTCGATCGAATCGGCGCTGCGCGAGGTCGATCACCTGCAGCGCACGCTCGCGACGCTGCTGCAGATCGCCCTCGCCGAGTCCGGCGCGCCGCTCGCCTCGCCGGCGGTGGTGGACCTGGGCGAGCTCGCCACCGAGCTGGTCGAGCTCTTCGAGCCGGTCACCGCCGCCCAGGGCGTCGCGCTCACCTGCCATCCCGAGCCGCGTTCGCTGGTGCACGGCAACCGGCAGCTGCTCGCGCAGCTCCTGACCAACCTGATCGAGAACGGGCTCAAGTACGTGCCCGCCGGCGGCCACATCGAGGTCGCGGTGCGCAGGCTCGCGGGCTCCGTGCGCCTCACGGTGAGCGATGACGGCCCGGGGATCAGCGCCGAGGACCGCGCCCGCGCGGTGCAGCCGTTCGCGCGCTTCGGACCCGGCAAGCAGGGCGGCAGCGGGCTCGGCCTGAGCCTGGTCGCGGCGATCGCGCGGCTGCATCGCGGCCGGCTCGCGCTCGAGAGCAACGAGCCGGGGCTCAGGGTGGTCGTGGAGTTACCGGCGTAGCGCGGGCGGCGCGGCGCGCGCCGCTCAGTGAGACATCGCCGTCGGCGCAGCCGCCGGCACCGCCGTCGCGGCGGTCTTGCCCGCCGTGCAGTCCTTCACGTACTGCTCGCGCCGCTTGCCGGAGAGCTGTTTCGCGGTCGCTTCGCGGTTGCACGACTTGAGCGTCGGGTGCCTCACGGGCACGGCGGACGGCGCCGCGGGCGGCTCGGCGGCGGGCGCGCCGGCGCAGGCGGCGATGGCGAGGGCGGCCAGGAGGAGACGCAACGTCATGCGGGGATCGTAACGGCCGGGCCCTGTCGCGGCCATGACGGCGGCATTAAGAAATCGTCATGCGGACCCCCGCGCGCGCCGCGCGGGGTCCGGCCTCAGGCGTCCTTGTCGTGCTCGATGAGCGCGTAGGCCGAGTGGTTGTGGATGGACTCGAAGTTCTCCGACTCGACCACGTAGGCGGCGATGCGCGCGTCGTCATTCAGCCGTGCGGCGACGTCGCGCACCATGTCCTCGACGAACTTGGGGTTGTCATAAGCGCGCTCGGTCACGTACTTCTCGTCCGGGCGCTTCAAGATCCCGTAGAGCTCGCAGGACGCCTCGCTCTCGGCGATCTCGATCAGCTCCTCGATCCACATGTGGCTGCGCAGCCGCGCCGTGATGGTGACGTGCGAGCGCTGGTTGTGGGCGCCGTAGTCGGAGATGCGCTTGGAGCAGGGACACAGGCTCGTCACCGGCACCGCCACCCGCACCCACAGCTCCGTGCGGCCGTCGCGGCGCTCGCCGATGAGGCTCGCGCGGTAGTCCATCAGGCTCTCGACGCCCGACACCGGCGCCTTCTTCATGATGAAGAACGGAAAGCTCATCTCGATGTGGCCGGTCTCGGCCTCGAGCCGCGCGGTCATGCTCTCGAGCATGGCGCGGAAGGACTCGACCGAGATCTCCCGCTCGGCGTGCAGCGTCTCGACGAAGCGCGACATGTGCGTGCCCTTGAAGTTGTGCGGCAGGCTCACGTACATGTTGAAGGTGGCGATGGTGTGCTGCTCGCCCGCGGAGCGGTCCTTCACCCGCACCGGATGGCTGATGTCCTTGATGCCGACGCGGTTGATCGGCAGACGGCGCGTGTCGGCGCGCGCCTGTACGTCCTCGACCTCGGTGACGGGTACGGCTGCGAGCCTGGGGTTGGCGCCGGCGGGGGGCGGTGTCATGGATGGGAGCCTACAGGAATGGGCCGCGGCGCTGAAATCCGCCGTCCGATGGAGCTCAGCTTCCCCCGGCCGAGCGCAGCCGCTCCGCGCCGTGCAGCGCCCACCAGCGCTCGATGCTGGCGCTGAGCGAGGCGCCGTCGAGTCCGGCCGCCGCGAGGCACCCCTCGCGCGAGCCGTGCTCGATGAAGCGGTCGGGGATCCCGAGCTGCAGCAGGGGAATCAGCAGGCCCTCGGAGGCGAGCAGCTCGCCGACGGCGGAACCGGCGCCGCCGAGCGTCGCGTTCTCCTCGACGGTGACCAGCGCGCGGTGGCGCCGGGCGAGTGCGACCACCAGGTCCTCGTCCAGCGGCTTGACGAAGCGCATGTTGACGAGCGTCGCATCGAGGGCCTCGGCGATAGCCTGGCACGGGGCGACCATCGAGCCGAACGCGAGGATCGCGAGCCCGCTCTTGCCCTCGCGGCGCGGCTGCGCCTTGCCGACCGCGAGCGCGGTCATCTCCGCCGCCACGGGCACGCCAGGGCCGGTGCCGCGCGGGTAGCGCACCAGCGCGGGACCCGCGAGCGTGCTCGCGGTGTAGAGCATCTGCCGGCACTCGTTCTCGTCGGCCGGCGCCATGACCACGGTGTTGGGAATGCAGCGCAGGTAGGACAGATCGTAGGCGCCCTGGTGGGTGGCGCCGTCGCTGCCGACGAGCCCGGCGCGGTCGAGCGCGAACACCACCGGCAGGTTCTGCAGTGCCACGTCGTGGATCAGCTGGTCGTAGGCGCGCTGCAGGAAAGTCGAATAGATCGCCACCACGGGCCTCAGGCCCTCGGCGGCCAGCCCCGCGGCGAAGGTCACCGCGTGCTGCTCGGCGATCGCCACGTCGAAGTAGCGCTCGGGGAAGCGCTTCGAGAACTCCACCAGCCCCGAGCCCTCGCGCATGGCCGGCGTGATGCCGATGATGCGCGGGTCGCGCTCGGCCATGTCGCACAGCCACTGGCCGAACACCTGGCTGTAGCTCGGCCCGCTCGCCTTCTCCTTGTAGATCGTGCCGCTCGCGGGGTCGAAGGGCCCCGGACCGTGCCACTTGATGGGATCGGCCTCGGCGGGGGCGTAGCCCTTGCCTTTGCGCGTCACGACGTGCAGGAACTGCGGTCCGCGCAGCTTGCGCACGTTGCGCAGCGTCGACACCAGCGCCTTGACGTCGTGCCCGTCCAGGGGCCCGATGTAGTTGAAGCCCATCTCCTCGAACAGCGTGCCCGGCAGCACCATGCCCTTGAGGTGCTCCTCGGAGCGCCGCGCCAGCTCCCACACCGTGGGCATCTGGCGCAGCACCTTCTTGCCCCCTTCGCGCAGGTGCGCGTACACGCGCCCGGAGAGCGCGCGCGCGAAGTGGTTGGAGAGCGCGCCGACGTTCTCCGAGATCGACATGTCGTTGTCGTTGAGGATGACGAGCAGATCCGCGGGCAGCGAGCCGGCGTGATTCAAGGCCTCGAAGGCCATGCCGGCGGTCATGGCGCCGTCGCCGATGACCGCCACCACCCGCCGATCGTCGCCGGCGCGCGCCGCCGCCACCGCCATGCCGAGCGCCGCCGAGATCGAGGTGCTCGAATGGCCGACGCCGAAGGTGTCGTACTCGCTCTCGGCGCGCGAGGGGAACGGGGCGAGTCCGCCGTCCTGCTTGATGGTGTGCAGCCGCTCGCGCCGGCCGGTCAGCACCTTGTGCGGATAGGCCTGGTGTCCCACGTCCCACACCAGGCGGTCGCGCGGCGTGTCGTACACGTAGTGCAGCGCGATGGTGAGCTCGACGGTCCCTAAGCCCGCGGCGAAGTGTCCGCCGCGCGTGCTGACGCTGTGGATGAGGAAGGAGCGCAGCTCCGCGGCGAGCGCCGGCAGCCTGGCCAGACTCAGGCGGCGCAGGTCCGCCGGGCTCGAGATCGCCTCCAGCAGCGGGTATTTGTCGGGCGGGGCGCTCATCGAGCCTCAGTTTACACGGGGGTGCGCGCCCACCCTCAACTGGCGCGGCTGACGACGAAATTCGCGAGCTCGGCGAGTACGCCGGCGCGCGCCCCCAGGGGCTCGAGGGCGGCGATCGCGGCATCGCGCAGCTCCCGCGCCCGCGCCCGCGAGGCGGCGAGTCCCGCCGTGCTCGGATAGGTGGGCTTCTCGAGCGCCGCATCGGCGCCGGTCGACTTGCCGAGCAGGCGCGGGTCGCCCTCGACGTCGAGGATGTCGTCCTGGATCTGGAAGGCGAGGCCGATCTCGGCGCCAAAGCGCGCGAGCGCCGCGAGCTCGGCCGCGCCGCTCACCCCGGCGGCGAGCGCCCCGAGCAGTACGCTCCCCTGGATGAGCGCGCCGGTCTTGCGCCGGTGCATGTTCTCGATCGCCGGCACGTCGAGCTTCCTGCCCACCGCCTCCAGATCGACCGCCTGGCCGCCGGCCATACCGCCGGTGCCGATGGCGCGCGACAGCACCCGGATCATCTCGAGCCGGGCCGCGGGCGTGACGCCGTCCATGGGCTCGTGCGCGAGCACCGCGAAGGCGAGCGCCTGCAGCGCATCGCCCACCAGCACCGCGGTGCCCTCATCGAAGGCGCGATGGCAGGTGGGCCGCCCGCGGCGCAGGTCGTCGTCATCCATCGCCGGCAGGTCGTCGTGCACCAGGCTGTAGACGTGGATCAGCTCGACGGCCGCGGCGGGCGCATCGAGCCGCGCCAGCGGCGCGCCGCAGGACTGACCCGTGAGATAAACAAGCGTCGGCCGCAGCCGCTTGCCGGCCCCGAGCGTGCTGTAGCGCATCGCCTCGCGCAGCCGCTCGGTACCCGGATCGGGCAGGCGCAGGATGTCATCGAGCACGCGCTCGATGCGCGTCTGGCACTCGCTGACGCGCGCCGCAAACTCGGCGGACGGGGCGGCGTTCAACGGCGTGCCGTCACCCGGCGGGTGTGCCGGCGGGGGGACTGTCCTCATCGGCCGCCGCGAAGGGCTCGATCTCGGCCGCGCCGCCGCGCTTGAGGAGGATCTCGACCTTCTGCTGCGCCGCCTGCAGTGCGCTCTGGCACTGCCGGGTGAGCGCCACGCCGCGCTCGAAGGCCTTCAGTGCCTCATCGAGCGGCAGGTCGCCGTGCTCGAGCCGCTCGACCAGCCCTTCGAGCTCCGCGAGCGCCTGCTCGAATCCTAAGGCCTTGTCGTCGCGCGCCACGTGCGTCTCCTCGGCAACGGATCCCCCGGGTGATCGAGGGCGCGCCACGTTATACAGCGCCGCCGCCGAGGGTCAACGCGGGCGTGCGACGGCGGCGCGGTTGACGTTACGCGCCGTGCAGCGATAGAGTCGCAGCCCTTCGTTAGACCGAGTCTAAGTGAGGATTGTCATGAATCTCAAAGGCAGCAAGACCGAGAAGAACCTCAAGGACGCTTTTGCCGGGGAATCGCAGGCCAACCGGCGCTACCTGTACTTCGCCCAGAAGGCCGACGTCGAAGGCTTCAACGACGTCTCGGCGGTGTTCCGCTCGACGGCCGAAGGGGAGACCGGTCATGCGCACGGCCACCTCGAGTATCTCGAGGCGGTGGGCGATCCGGCGACGGGTCTGCCGATCGGGGAGACCCGGCTCAATCTCAAGGCCGCCATCGCCGGTGAGACCCACGAGTACACCGACATGTATCCGGGCATGGCGAAAGCGGCCCGCGAGGAGGGCTTCGCCGAGATCGCCGACTGGTTCGAGACGCTCGCCAAGGCCGAGCGCTCGCACGCCAACCGCTTCCAGAAGGCGCTCGACGGAATCTGACCGCAAGCGCGTACCGGGTGCGCCGCGGCGCACCCGGCGCGTGCCGCATGAGCCGTTCCACTGCGCCAGGGCCGCCCCCGAGCGGGCGCGAAGGGAGCCTCGAGGCCCCGACGCGCCACCCGCTCGAGTGGCGCGATCCGAAGTTCTACGACGCGAGCGCGCTCGAGCACGAGCTCGAGCGGGTGTTCGACATCTGCCACGGATGCCGCCGCTGCTTCAGCCTGTGCAACGCGTTTCCGACGCTGTTCGACCTGGTCGACGCAACCCCCGGGGGCGAAGTCGCCGGCGTCGATAAAAAGGCCTACTGGGAGGTCGTCGACCACTGCTACCTGTGCGACATGTGCTTCATGACGAAGTGTCCGTACGTGCCGCCGCATCCCTGGAACGTCGATTTCCCGCACCTGATGCTGCGCGCCAAGGCGGCGCGCGCACGCGCGGGGGGCCTGAGCGCCCGCGAGCGCGTACTGGCCGCCACCGATACGGTCGGCCGGATCGCCGGGATCCCGGTGGTCGTCGAGATCGTGAACGCGGTGAACGCGAGTGCGCTCGGCCGCGTACTGCTCGAGAAGACGCTCGGCGTCGACCGCGGCGCGCCGCTCCCGAAGTACCACGCGCGCACGGCACGCGCGCGGCTCGCCGCGCTTGGAACGACGCAGGCCGGGGCCGCAGTCGAGGTGCGCCCGACGCCCGAGACGACCGGCCGGGTGGCGCTTTTTACCACCTGTTACGGCAACCGCAACGAGCCCGCGCTCGATGAGGACCTGGCGGCCGTGTTCGGCCACAACGGCATCGAGCTGCGCCTGCTGCCGGGCGAGCGCTGCTGCGGCATGCCGCGGCTCGAGCTCGGCGACCTCGAGGGCGTGGCGCGCCTCAAGGAGGCGAACATCCCGCAGCTCGCGCAGGCGGTGGCGGCGGGCTTCGACCTGGTCGCACCGATTCCCTCGTGCGTCCTCATGTTCAAGCAGGAGCTGCCGCTCATGTACCCGGAGGATGCGGCGGTCCGGCAGGTCGCCGAGCACATGTTCGACCCGTTCGAGTACCTGATGCTGCGCCACCGCGCGGGCCTGCTGCGCACCGACTTCGCCCGATCGCTCGGCAAGGTGAGCTATCACGTGGCCTGTCACCTCAGGGTGCAGAACCTCGGGCTCAAGACCCGCGAGGTGCTGCAGCTCGTGCCCGGCACGACGGTCGAGCCGATCGAGCGCTGCTCGGGCCACGACGGCACCTACGGCGTCAAGCAGCGCTTCCGCGCCGCCTCGATGAAGATCGGCCGGCCGGTGATGCAGCGCGTCGAGGCCGCGCACGCCGACCATTACTCGAGCGACTGCCCGATGGCGGGCCGGCAGATCGAGAGCGGGCTCGGGGAGGCGCGCGCGCCCGAGCACCCGCTGACGCTCCTGCGCATGGCGTACGGCCTGTGAAGCTCACCGCCGCCGATCTGATGAGCCTCGAGCAGTACGCGCGCGAGCGGGCGGCGTTTCGCGCCCGCGTGCTCGAGCACAAGCGCGCGCGGCAGCTCGCGGTGGGGCCGAATGCCACCTGGAGCTTCGAGGACCGCCTCACGGTGCAGTACCAGGTCCAGGAGATGCTGCGCATCGAGCGCGTCTTCGAGCCCGAGGGCATCGCGGACGAGCTCGCCGCCTACAACCCGCTGATCCCGGACGGCAGCAACTGGAAAGTGACGCTGCTCATCGAGTTCGCCGACCCCGAGGAGCGGCGGGTCGAGCTCGCCCTCCTCAAGGGCGTCGAGACGCGCTGCTGGGTCGCGGTCGGGAGCGAGCCGCGCGTCTTCGCCATCGCGGACGAGGACCTGCCGCGCGAGAACGAGGCGAAGACCTCCGCGGTGCACTTCCTGCGCTTCGAGCTCAGCGCCGCGATGCGCGCGGCGCTCAAGGCCGGTGCGCCGCTCGCCGCCGGCGTCGACCACGAGCACTACCGCCACGCGGTCGACCCGGTGCCGGCGGCGGTGCGCGAGGCGCTCTGCGCCGATCTCGCCTGACGGCGCACGGCGACAGGGCCGGAAAGGCCGCGCGCATTTGCTAAGATGCGCGCCGCCGAATGAGCCAGTCCTACACCGCCTCCGACATCGAAGTCCTCTCCGGACTCGAGCCCGTCCGCCGCCGGCCGGGCATGTACACCCACACCCAGCGTCCCAATCATCTCGCGCACGAGGTGATCGACAACAGCGTCGATGAGGCGATCGCCGGTTACTGCAAAGAGATCGACGTCGTCGTCTACAAGGACGGCTCGCTCGAGGTCGCCGACGACGGCCGCGGCATGCCGGTCGACATCCATCCGAAGGAAAAAGTCTCGGGCGCCGAGCTGATCCTCACCCGATTGCACGCCGGCGGAAAGTTCTCCGACAAGACCTACAAGTTCTCGGGCGGCCTGCACGGCGTCGGCGTCTCGGTGGTGAACGCGCTGTCGAAGCACCTCGAGTGCTGGATCAAGCGCGGCGGCAAGGAATACAACATCAGCTTCAAGGACGGCAAGATCGCCTCGAAGCTCGAGGAGATCGGTACCGTCGGCGCGCGCAATACCGGCACCACCATCCGCTTCTGGCCGGACCCGAAGTTCTTCGACTCGGACAAGTTCTCGGTGCCGCAGCTGAAGCACACGCTCAAAGCCAAGGCGGTGCTGTGCCCCGGCCTCAAGGTCACCTTCAGGAACGAGGCCACCGGCGAGAAGGACGAATGGTTCTACACCGGCGATCTCGGCGCCTACCTGGTGGAGGAGCTCGAGAAGCACGAGCGCATCCCGGCCGAGCCCATCACCGGGACGCGCAGCGACGACAACGACGCGGTCGACTACGCGCTGTGCTGGGCGCCGGACGCGGAAATTTCCATCGCCGAGAGCTACGTCAACCTCATCCCGACCCCCGAGGGCGGTACCCACGTCAACGGGCTGCGCGCGGGCGTCGCCCAGGCGGTGCGCGAGTTCTGCGAGTTCAGGAACCTCGTGCCCCGCGGCATCAAGCTCACCCCCGAGGACGTCTGGGACAAGGCGAGCTTCGTGCTGTCGATCAAGATCCGCGAGCCGCAGTTCGCCGGCCAGATGAAGGAGCGCTTAGGCTCGCGCGACGCCGCACCCATGGTCGAGGCGTTCGCGCGCGACTCGCTGGCGCTGTGGCTCAACCGCCATCCGGACGCGGGCGAGCGCATCGCGCAGTTCGCCATCGCCAACGCCCAGGAGCGCGCCCGGGCGGCGCAGAAGGTGGTGCGCAAGCGCATCGCCGGCGGTCCGGCGCTGCCGGGCAAGCTCGCCGACTGCGTGAGCCAGGAGCCGAAGCGCTCGGAGCTGTTCCTGGTGGAGGGCGACTCGGCCGGCGGCTCGGCCAAGCAGGCGCGCGACAAGGACTTCCAGGCGATCCTGCCGCTCAGGGGCAAGATCCTCAACACCTGGGAAGTCGATCCCGGGCAGCTCGCCGCGAGCGAGGAAGTCCACAACATCAGCGTCGCCCTCGGTGTCGAGCCCGGCTCGCCCGACCTCGCCGCGCTGCGCTATCACAAGGTCTGCATCCTCGCCGACGCCGACTCCGACGGTCAGCACATCGCGACGCTGCTGTGCGCGCTGTTCCTGCGGCACTTCCGCCCGCTCGTGACCCACGGCCACGTGTACGTCGCCATGCCGCCGCTGTTCCGCATCGATGCCGGGCGCCAGGTGCTGTATGCGCTCGATGAGGCCGAGCGCGAGCAGCTGCTGAAGAAGATCGAGAAAGAGAGCCCGCGCACCCGGCCGCAGGTCACGCGCTTCAAGGGCCTGGGCGAAATGAATCCGAAGCAGCTGCGCGAGACCACCATCGATCCGCGCACGCGCCGGCTCGTGCAGCTGACCATCGACGCCAGGGACAATCCCGATCGGCTGATGGACATGCTGCTCGCCAGGAAGCGCGCCGCCGACCGCCGCGAATGGCTCGAAGAGAAGGGCAACCTCGCGGAAGTGCAGCTATGAGCGGGCCGCCGGAGAACGGCGAGCTCAACTTCGAGGGCGTCGAACGGCAGCCCCTCTCGACCTTCACCGAGAAGGCCTACCTCGATTACTCGATGTACGTGATCCTCGACCGGGCGCTGCCGGCGCTCGGCGACGGCCTGAAGCCCGTGCAGCGGCGCATCGTCTACGCCATGAGCGAGCTCGGGCTGTCGGCGCTCGCCAAGCACAAGAAGGCGGCCCTCACGGTGGGCGACGTGCTCGGCAAGTTCCATCCGCACGGCGACACCGCCTGCTACGAGGCGATGGTGCTCATGGCGCAGCCCTTCGCCTACCGCTACCCGCTCATCGACGGACAGGGCAACTGGGGCTCGCAGGACGATCCGAAGTCCTTCGCCGCGATGCGCTACACCGAGGCCAAGCTGACGCGCTACGCCGAGGTACTGCTGAGCGAACTGTCGGACGGGACGGTCGACTGGCAGCCCAACTACGACGGCTCGCGCGAGGAGCCGGCGATCCTGCCGGCGCGCCTGCCCAACCTGCTGCTGAACGGCACCACCGGCATCGCCGTCGGCATGGCCACCGACATCCCGCCGCACAACCTGCGGGAGGTCGCCGCCGCCGCCATCCACCTGCTCGAGGAGCCCGACGCCACCACCGCGGCGCTCATGAAGCACGTCCGGGGACCCGACCTGCCGACGGGTGCCGAGATCATCTCGCCGCGCGCCGATCTCAGGGAGTTCTACGACAAGGGCGTCGGCACCTTCAAGGCGCGCGCCACCTGGGAGATCGAGGAGGGCAACGCGATCATCACGGCCTTTCCCTACCAGGTGTCGCCGACGCGTGTGATGGAGCAGATCGCCGAGCAGATGCGCGCCAGGAAGCTGCCGATGATCGAGGATCTGCGCGACGAGTCCGATCACGACAATCCGACGCGCCTGGTGCTGGTGCCGCGCTCGAACCGCGTGGATCTCACCGAGGTCATGAATCACCTGTTCGCGACCACCGATCTGGAGCGCAACTACCGGGTCAATCTCAACATCATCGCGCTCGACGGGCGGCCGCGCGTGATGGGCCTGAAGGAGATCCTCACCGAGTGGCTCGAGTTCCGCGTGCGCACCGTGACGCGCCGTCTCGAGCATCGCCTCGAGAAGGTCGGCCGGCGGCTGCACATCCTCGACGGGCTCCTCATCGCCTTCCTCAACCTCGATGAGGTGATCCGCATCATCCGTCGCGAGGAGGAGCCGAAGCCGGTGCTGATGAAGCGCTTCAGGCTCTCGGACGAGCAGGCCGAGGAGATCCTCAACACCCGGCTGCGCCACCTCGCCAAGCTCGAGGAGATGAAGATCCGCGAGGAGCAGAAGGCCCTGAGCGCCGAGCGCGAGGAGCTCGAGGCGCTGCTGAAGAGCAAGGCGAAGCTGCGCAAGCTCATCGCCACCGAGATCCGCGCCGATGCCGAGAAGTACGGCGACGAGCGGCGCACCAGGATCATCGAGCGCGAGGCCGCGCAGGCGATCGATGAGACGAGTCTCATCCCGAACGAGCCGGTGACGGTCGTGCTCTCCAAGGGCGGCTGGGTGCGCTCCGCCAAGGGTCACGACATCGACGTGGCGACGCTC
>DATKPR010000038.1:0-7250 GCA_035523985.1 Steroidobacteraceae bacterium
CGAATCAGCCACGCGGCGAGCGCCGGCAGCAGGATGATCGCCGCCAGCATGTTCACCAGGAACATGAAGGTCAGCATGATGCCGATGTCCGCCTGGAATTTCAGCGGCGAGAACACCCAGGTGGCGACGCCGATGGCGAGCGTCACGCCGGTGAAGATGATGCTGGCGCCCGTGACGCGCAGCGTGCGCTCGTAAGCCTCGCGCACGCCCAGGCCCTGGTGCAGGAACTCCTGCATGCGGCTGAAGAGATAGATGCCGTAGTCGACGCCGATGCCGGCGCCGAGCGCCACCATCGGCAGCGTCGAGACCTTGAGTCCGATGCCGACCAGGGCCATGACCGCGTACACCAGCACCGAGACCAGCGCGAGCGGCACCACCACCAGCACCGTGCCGATCACGGAGCGGAAGGTCAGCAGGCACATGAGGATCACCGCGCCGAACACGCCCGCGAGGATCCACAGCTCCTTCGCCTCGACCGTCTCGTTGGTCGCCGCCATGACGCCGGCGTTGCCGGCGGCGAGCCGCACCCGGGCGCCGGCGAGCGGGTTGGCGGCGCGCCACGCCTTCACCGCGGCCACGGCGCGCGCGATGGTCGCGGCGCGGTGGTCGGTGAGGAAGATCATGACCGGCACGACGTCGCAGTTCTCGTTGAGCAGCCCGGTACTGGTCTCGATGTAGCGCGTCGATTGCGTGAGCTGGTTCTCCTCGCGCGGGATGCTGCGCCACTTGAGACTCCCCTCGTTCCAGCCGGCGATCGCCACCTTGGCGATGAAGGGCAGCGTGATGACCTCCTGCACGCCCACGACGTTGCGCATGTGCCAGCCGAAGCGGTCGACCGCGGTCATCAGATCGTGGCTGACGCACAGCGGCTGGTCGGATTCGACGATCGCCGTCAATACGTCGACGCCGATCGAGAAGCGCGCGGTGATGACGTCGTTGTCACGGTTGTAGCGCGAGTCCGCGCGCAGCTCCGGCACCCCCCTCTGGGTATCGCCGATCGGCGTCTCGCGTCCCTTCCACCAGCCCGCCAGCGCGAGCAGCGCCGCGGCCGCGATGATGGCGAGCGCCGGCCCGCGCGCGGTGATCCCCGCCGTGCGCCGCCACAGCGCCGCGAGCCGCTGCTGGCGCCGCTCGACACGCGCCCGGTAGCCCGGGTCGAAGCGCACGTAGGACACCAGCACCGGCAGCAGCACCAGGTCGGTGAGAATGACGATCGCCACGCCGATGCTGGCGGTGATCGCCATCTCGCGGATCACCTGCACCGGAATCATGAGGATGGTGACGAAGCCCACGAGGTCGGCGAGCAGCGCCACCACCGCCGGCAGCAGCAGCTGGCGGAACACGCGCCGCGCCGCGGCCTCGCTGTCGAGGCCGGCCAGCGCGGCATCGGCGGCCGCGCTGATCTTCTGCACCCCGTGGCTCACGCCGATCGCGAAGATCAGGAACGGCACCAGCAGTCCGATCGGATCGATGCCGTAGCGCAGCACCACCAGCGCGCCGAGCTGCCAGATCACGGCGACCACCGAGCACAGCACCGGCACGCAGGCGATGCGCCAGGACTGACAGTAGAGGCGCACCGCGAGCAGCGTCAGCACCAGCGTGATGCCGGCGAACAGCACCACCGCGGCGGCGCCGTCGGCAATGTCGCCCATGACCTCGGCGAAACCGATGATGCGCACGTCGATGCCGTGCCCCTCGAGCGGCGCGCGCACGCGGCGCTCGAGCGCATGCGCGACCGCGATCGGGTCGACGGGCCGCCCCTGCGCGTCCTGGTCGAGCACGATCGCGCTCACCAGCGCGCCGGAGAAATCGTTGGCCACCAGGCGGCCGATGATGCCGGCCTTGCGGATGTTGTCGCGCACGCGCGCGAAGTTCTCCGGCGTCGGTGTGAAGTCTTCCGGCGTGACGTTGCCGGCCTCGATGCCGTCCTCGACCACCTCGAGGTAACGCACGTTGGGCGTGAAGATCGACTGCACCCGCGTGCGGTCGATGCCGTCCATCACGATGATCTCATCGGTCGCCTTGCGCAGCGCCGCGAAGAACTGCGGCGTGAACATGTTGCCGTCGCGCGCGATGAGCGCCACCAGCACGCGGTTGGCGCCCTGGAACTCGGCCACCTTCGGGTCGAGATAGGTGCGCATGTACTCGTGGTGCACCGGCAGCGTCTTGGTGAACGAGGTATCGATGCGCAGCCCGTGCCGGGCCACGGCGCCGAGAATCAGCGTGCCGAGCGCGAACAGCGCCAGGACCAGCGTGCGGTGCCCGAAGATGCGGCGCTCGAGGACGCCGCCGAGTCCCGGCAGCGGCTGATCGAGCGACGCCGTCCCAGGTCCCCCCGCCATCAGTGCCCCGCTCCGGCCGCCGCCGTGCGCGCGCCGAGGGTGATTACCCGGGCGCCGTCCTCACCCACCACCGCGAGCGTCTGCGGACCCACGGCCACCGCGGCCGAGAGCCCGCTGCGGTCGCTCTGCTGCTCGAGCGTGAAGGACGCGCCTGCATCGCGGCTCACCAGCACCACCCCGGAGAGCCCGACGATCGCGACCGCGCCGCCGGGCAGGAGCGCGGCGCCGTCGAGCATCTCGACGGTGCCCGTCTCGAGGCGCCGCCAGCTGCCGCCGCCATCGTCCGAGCGGTAGAGATTGCCGCGCATGCCGCAGGCGAGCAGCGCCTCGGCGCCGAGCGGCAGCACGTCGAAGAACGAGCCCGCGTAGGGCGAGGCGAGCTCGCGCCACCGGGTCCCGGCGTCGTCGGAACGGTAGAGGTGCCCGGCCTCGCCGGCGATGTAGAGCCGCGCGCCGGGGCCTCCCACGATGCGATTGAGGTGATAGCCGCCGCCCGCCGCCTCCTCCGCTGCGCCCGAGGCGGCCGCACGCGCGGCGGGCGGCGGGGGCGCCGCCGGGGTCGGAGCGAAGGGGCGCGCGCTCCAGGTGGCGCCGCCGTCGGCGCTCGCGAAGTAAGTGCTGTAGGCGCCGACCGCGATGGCGGCGCCGTTGGCGCCGCACCAGACGTCGAGCAGCGGGCGCTGCGCCTCGGGCGCGTAGTGGACCAGCCGCCAGTGCCCGCCGGCATCGGCGGTCGCGAGGATCGCCTCGTCGTGACCGACCGCGAGCCCGCGGCGCGCGTCGAAGAAGCACACTCCGGTGAGGAGCGTCTGCACCGGGACGCTCTGCGCCTGGGTCCAGCTGAGCCCCCGGTCATCGGAGTGGACGATGACGCCGCGGTCGCCGACGGCGACCAGCCGGCCGCCCGCGGCCGCGAGCGAAATGAGCAGCGTCCGGGCGGCGAGCCGCGCCTGCTCGGCGGGCAACGGCGCCGCCGGCACATTCGCCGGCCGCGGGCCGGCGGCGGCGCTCAGCGCCGCGGCCGCCGTAAGCAGCGCAGCGAGCGCTGCGCGTCGCAGTGCCACGGCGTCACCGGATGCCGCGGCGCTCCAGCATGCTCGGCTGATAGTCTTCCGGCGAGCGCTTGATGTTGAAGTTGTAGGACCCCGGCTCCTCACCCTGCAGTCCGAGCGCGAGATACCGTCCGTTCGAGAGATCCATGACCAGCTCGAGGTCAGTCCACAGCGACGGCAGGTTGTAGTAGTTCATCGCATGCCCTTCCTGCACCCGGTAGAGCTGGCCGCGCGCGTCGTAGCAGTCGACCGCGAGGATCTGCCAGGAATCCTCGTCCACGTACAGCGTACGGCGGCTGTAGAGGTGGCTCGCGCCGGGCTTGAGCTTCGAGTCGACCACCCACACCCGGTGCAGCTCGTAGCGCGCCAGGTCCTGGTTCAGGTGGTTCTTGTGCAGCATCTCGCTGTACTTGATCTTCGGGTCCTGCAGCCGGTAGGCGTTGTAGGGGACGTACATCTCCTTCTTGCCGACGATCGTCCAGTCGTAGCGCTGCGGGCTGCCGTTGTACATGTCGAACTGGTCGGCGGTGCGCAGGTTGTCGGCGTTGGTGCCCGGGTTGTCGAAGGCGACGTTGGGCGCGCGGCGCACACGGCGCTGGCCGGGGTTGTACACCCAGGCGCGGCGGTTCTCCTTGGCCTGGTCGAGCGTCTCCTGCACCAGCAGGATCTCGCCCGCGAGGCGCGCCGGCGCGGTGGTCTCCTGCGTGAAGTAGAGCAGGATGTTGTTCATCTTCGCCTCGGTCATGCCGGGCTCGTAATACTGGAAGTAGAACTCCTCCTTGAAGTTCACGAGCGTGAAGCTGCCGCTCGCGGTGAGCGGCGCCTGGCCGACCTCGAGCGCCGCGGCGAGACCGCGCCAGCGCGTCACGTGGTTCCAGTAGATCTCGACGCCCGACTGGGGAATCGGGAACGGCACGCCGCCGAGCGCACCGGTGATGCCGTCGCCGCCGGGCACGAGCCTGCCGCTGACGGCGTTGCGCCGGGTGGCTGCGTACACGTGCTCCGGAGCGGCGGCGCTGCGGCGCGTCGGGTACACGATCATCTTGTAGTCGGGGTAGGTCTTGAAGAGCGCCTTGTGCCCCTCGGTGAGCTTCGCGGCGTACTGGCTCATATTCGCCGCGGTGATCGTGAACAGCGGCTTGTCGGCGGCATAGGGGTCGGGGTAATGATCGCCGGAGCGGTAGTTTGGAAAGCCTGCGTCGGCCGGGGACTTGAGGCCCCCCGTCCAGGCGGGGATCGTGCCGTCGGCGTTGCCGGCCTTCTCACCCCCGAGCGGCGTCAGGTCCGCGCCGAGGCGCGCGGCTTCCTGAGGGCTCACCGCCCCGAACGCCACCGGCGCCATGAGGAGCGCCGCCGTCAAGCTGATCACCGTCTTCATTGCAGCCCCCTCCATTGTCCACACCCGCCCACCGGGCTTCGCGCGGCTCAGAATGAGAATTTGATGGACGCCGCGAGAAAATCGCGATCGCCCAGCAGGTTGTACTGACCGGCGCCACCGTAGTGGGTGTAGGAGACATCGAGCTCCCAGCGCTGCCGCGTGCTCGCGGTCACGCCGACGGTGCTCGCATAGCGGCCCGCGAGGAACGCGCCTCCCGGACCCGGCGACACGCCGCTCACGTCCTGGCTCCAGGTGGCGTGCGGCAGCAGGTTCCAGTTGCCGATGAGGTTGTCGTACTCGAGGCGGCCGGCGAGCACGTAGCCCCAGGCGAAGTCGCTGGCGAACGCGGAGCCGGGGATGACGCACTGGAAGCCCGCGTTCACGCACTGGCCGTTGACCGCCGGGAACTCCGGGTAACCGCCGAGGTTCGGGTTGCCGCTGAGCGTGCCCGGCCCGCCGAAGCGCAGTCCGAAGCCTTCGGGACCGCCCGAGTACTTGCTCGGCAGCGACGCATAGTCCGCCCCGGCCTCGGCGACCAGCACGGCCTGGGAGGCCTTGAGGACGTTGGCCCAGACCTGGGTCGCGGTGACGTCGAAGTGCCAGGTGTCCTTGAGCTCGTAGCCCTGCACGGTCTGGCCGAGCGCGTAGAGGCCGAACTGGTTGCAGCCCGTGATGGGCGTGGCGGAAGCGGGCATGCAGTGCCCGGGGCCGGTGGTCGGCTCGCCAAGCAGCTTCGCGATCCCCGTCTCGAAGGGGCTGAGCGAGGCATAGATCAGCTCGGGCAGGTCGAGCTGCAGCGGCACGTCGTGACGGTAGGCGACCTCGCCCTGCAGCGCCGTACCGGTCGCCTGGATCTGGGTGTTGAAGGAGAGTCCCAGCATCTTGATGTCGGTCGGAAACTGCTCGACGTAGCCCTGGGTGGCGGCGTACTCGTTGGCCGCGAGGTTGCTCGCCTGGTTGTTGACGTTGCCGCCGGCGCGCAGGGTGTTGGCGCCGATGGTGGCGTATTCGGCGGCGGTACTGGCGCTCAGGTTGCCGCCCTGCGAGGCGGCGGCCTGCTGGCCGACGGCGGCACCGGTCGCGACCGCCTCCGCGAACGGCAGCCCGGCGGCGAGCGCCTGCGCGGCGGCGCCCACGGCATTGACCGCGCCCCAGGCGTTGCCGAATCCGGCCTGCGAGCCGGACTGGATCGAGACGACCGGCAGCCGGCTCGTGTAGTTGAGGAAATAGAAACCGAGCTCGGTGCCCTGGCTGAAGTTCGGCAGGTACCACTTGAACTTGATGCCGGCCTGGCCGGAATCGGGGGGCCGGTCGTCCGGCAGGCGCGGGATGGCCTGGAAGTTGCTGATGAGACCGCCGCCCAACGGGCTGAAATCGACGCCCTGGTCGGAGATCGCCCCGAAGCCGAGCACGATCCTGTTGCCGCCGGCGCCGGCGATGTCGTTGGTACTGAAGTAGGCGCCATCCGGCTCGATGATGTCCTCGTGCCAGTCGAACAGGTAGAGGAGCTGGGTGCTGAAGTTCTTGGTGAGCTGCAGGTTGAGCACCGCCGACTCATCCGGCAGCAGCGCCTGCTTGAGCTCGGCGCCGGGTACCTGCAGCGCCGTCACGTCGAAGTAGTCGACCTGGTTGAGACCGCCCGGGATGAAGGTGCTCTCGCCCCAGTCGATCACCTGGCGTCCGAGCCGCAGCTCGGACGGCATCGTGCCCAGGTCCCAGCGCAGGTAGCCGAAGGCATCCAGCAGGCGGGTGTAGCTGCCGACCACGTCCTTCGCGCCCGGCGAGAGCGGCGTACGGTCGGCGAAGCCTCCCATCACGTAGAAGTCGTAGAGGCCGGAGCCGCGCACGAACACCCCGGCCTTGTCCTTGTAGTTGAGCGCGAACTCGGTGACTCCGGTGAGCGCCTCGGTGAAGGTGCCCTTGTCGTAGTTCAAGTCGCCGTCGTCGATGTTCGGCCCGTAGCCGCAACCGCCGTCGGCGATCGCGATGAGCGCGCAGCTGCGGCCCTGGACGCGCCAGCCCTGTCCGTAGCCGAGGGTGGTGTCCCACGAGCCGCTCCAGTCGCCGGATGAGAAATTGAAGGCGCGGGCGTCGGCTGCGAAGCCCAATGCGGCGCAGACCGCCACCGGGGCGATCCACAGTCCACGACGCCCCATGTGCACTTTCCTCATTGGTCCCCCTTGGCTTCGGCTCGGTACCCGCCGCTGGCGAATGCACGCCGGGTTCTTGTTTGATCCGCAACACAAAACCTGCGGCGGGCAGTCTACGACTCGGCCGCACGGGGCGGCAAGCAGCAGGCAAATCAGCGCCCTATGATGTGCTGCCGCGACCATCGCGCGGTGCCAGGCGGACGTGGCGCACATGGACACTTTCAGCGGCAAGACGGTCCTGATCACGGGGGGCTCGACCGGGATCGGCCGTGCGCTCGCCCTGGAGCTCGCGCGGGACGGGGCACAGCTCGCGCTCAATGCCCGCGAC
>DATKPR010000039.1:0-14694 GCA_035523985.1 Steroidobacteraceae bacterium
AGGCCACCGCCTCGGGCAGCAGCAGTCCGGCGATGGCGAGCCCGGCGAGGAGGTCCGCGGCGGCGGCGCGGCTTGCGGCCATGCGGGCGGCTCCGCGCCCTACTCGACCGTGACGCTCTTGGCGAGGTTGCGCGGCTGATCGACGTCGGTGCCGCGCAGGATCGCCGCGTGGTAGGCGAGCAGCTGCAGCGGAATGGTATAGACCACCGGCGCCTGGGTGTAGGTGACGTGCCGGGGCATCTCGATCACCGTCACGCCGTCGCTCGGCGCGATACCGGACTGCGGGTCCGCGAATACGATCAGCTCCCCGCCGCGCGCCCGCACCTCCATGAGGTTGGACTTGAGCTTCTCCAGCAGATCGTTGTTGGGCGCCACCGCGACCACCGGCATGTCGGCGTCGACCAGGGCCAGCGGCCCGTGCTTGAGCTCGCCGGCCGGATAGGCCTCGGCGTGGATGTAGGAGATCTCCTTGAGCTTGAGCGCCCCCTCCATGGCGATGGGAAAGAGCGCGCCGCGCCCGAGGAACAGGGCGTGGTGCTTGGAGGCGAAGTGCGCGGCGGCCAGGCTGCGGATCACCGGATCGAGCTTCAGGGTTTTCTCGATGAGCGCCGGCAGCTCGATGAGGCGGGTGACCAGGCCGCGCTCGCGCTCGGGATCGGCGCCGCGGTGGCGGGCGAGCGCCACCACCAGCATGCCGAGCGCGGTGAGCTGCGTGGTGAAGGCCTTGGTCGAGGCGACGCCGATCTCCGGTCCCGCGCGCGTCAGCATGACGAGCTCGGACTCGCGGACCAGCGAGCTCTCGGGAACGTTGCAGATCGCGAGCTGCGAGAGGTAGCCGGACTGCTTCGCGAGCCGCAGCGCCGCCAGGGTGTCGGCGGTCTCGCCCGACTGCGAGATGGTGACGAACAGCGAGTCGGGCGGCACCAGCGGACTGCGGTAGCGGTACTCGCTCGCGATGTCGACCGCGCACGGGATCTTGGAGATCTGCTCGATGAAGTAGCGCGCCACGCAGGCGGCGTGGTAGCTCGTGCCGCAGGCGACGATGTGCACGTTGCGGGTGCGCTTGAGTACCTCGGTGGCGGCCGGGCCGAAGGCGGCCTCGAGCAGCCGGCCGTTGGCGACGCGCTCCTGCAGCGTGTTGGCGAGCGCGCGCGGCTGCTCGTGGATCTCCTTCAGCATGTAGTGCGCGAACTCGCCCTTCTCGGCGGCATCCGCCGACAGCTCGCTCTCGCGCACGGCGCGCTCGACGCGGGCGCCGCTGCGGTCGATGACGCGCACCGCGGTGCGGCGCACCTCGGCGACGTCGCCCTCCTCGAGGAAGATGAAGCGGCGCGTCACCGGCAGCAGCGCCGCCACGTCGGAGGCGACGAAGTTCTCCTCCACCCCGAGGCCCACCACCACCGGGCAGCCCTCGCGCGCCAGGATCAGCCGGTCGGGATCGTGCTCGCTCACCACCACCAGCGCGTAGGCGCCCTCGAGCTCGGCGACCGTGGCGCGCACCGCCTCGAAGAGGTCGTGCACGGTCTGCAGGTGCCAGTGCACGCGGTGGGCGATCACCTCGGTGTCGGTCTCGGAGGTGAAGCGGTAGCCGCGCTTCTCGAGATCGGCGCGCAGCGCCTCGTAGTTCTCGATGATGCCGTTGTGGACGATCGCCAGTCCGTCGCGCGAGATGTGCGGGTGGGCGTTGCGCTCGCTCGGCACGCCGTGCGTGGCCCAGCGGGTGTGGGCGATGCCGATCAGGCCTGCGGTCGGGTTGTGGGCCAGCGCCTCATCGAGCATGCGCACCTTGCCCACGGTACGCAGCCGCGTGAGGTGCTTCGAGCCGTTGAGCACGGCGATGCCCGCCGAGTCGTAGCCGCGGTACTCGAGCCGGTGCAGCCCTTCCATCAGCACCGGGACGATGTTGCGCCCGGCGACGGCTCCGACGATTCCACACATGGCTTCAATGCCTTCAGGGGGCGCCCTCGCAGGCCGCCCGGGGCGCCAAGTGTGCCTGAAATCGCCGGAACGCGCTGATTTCGCTCATGAAAGCCGTGAAGGGCGTCGCAGCGCGTCCGGCCCGCCCGGCGCCCCCGCGGCGGTCAGCGCTGCGGCTTCACCGGACGCTTCCAGCCCTCGACGGTCTGCTGCGGCGCGCGCGCCACGGTGAGCTTGCCGGCCGGCACGCTCTTCGTCACGGTGGAGCCCGCGCCGATGGTGGCGCCCGCGCCCACGGTGATGGGCGCCACCAGCACGCTGTTGCTGCCGGTGTGCACGTCGTCGCCGATCGTGGTGCGATGCTTGTTGGCGCCGTCGTAGTTGGCGACGATGGTGCCGGCGCCGATGTTGACGCGCGCGCCGAGCTCGGCATCGCCCACATAGGCGAGGTGGTTGGCTTTGGAGCCCGCGCCCATCCGCGAGTTCTTCACCTCGACGAAATTGCCGATGTGCACGCCGCGCGCCAGCGTCGAGCTCGGCCGGAAGCGCGCGAACGGGCCGATGTTGCATTCCGGTCCGATCACCGCCCGATCGATCACGCAGTGCGCGAACACCTCGGTGCCGGCGCCGATCTCGCTGTCGCGGATCACGCATCCCGGGCCGATGCGCGCGCCGTCGCCGAGCACCACCCGTCCCTCGAGCACCACGTTCACATCGAGAAACACGTCCGCTCCGCAGCTGACGTGGCCGCGCACCTCGAGCCGCGCCGGATCGGCCACGGTGACGCCGCCGAGCATCAGCTCGCGCGCGGCGCGCGCGCGCCAGCCGGCCTCGGCCTCGGCGAGCTGCGCCTTGTCGTTGACGCCGAGCACCTCGAGTGCGGTGGCGGCGACCACCGCCCTGACGGCGACGCGGTCCTTCACCGCCAGCGCCACCACGTCGGTGAGGTAGTACTCGCGCTGCGAGTTGTCGGGCTGCAGACGCGCGAGCCAGCGGCGCAGCAGCCGCGCGGGCGCCGCCAGCACGCCGGTGTTGCACTCGCGGATGGCGAGCTGCGCGCGCGTCGCGTCCTGCTCCTCGACGATGCGGCGCACGCCGCCGCGGGCGCGCACGATGCGGCCGTAGCCCGCCGGCGTGTCGGTCTTCATCGTGAGGAGACTCAAGCTTCCGCGCCCGACGCGCGCCACCAGGTCGACCAGCGTCGCGGCGCGGATCAGCGGCACGTCGCCGTACAGCACCAGCACCGTGTGGCCGTCGGGGATCTGCGGCATGGCCTGCAGCAGCGCGTGCCCGGTGCCGCGGCGCTCGTCCTGCAGCACCCAGCCGACGGGCTGCGCGCCGAGCGCGGCGCGCACCTGCTCGCCGCCGTGGCCGTACACCACGTGGATGGCGGCCGGTGCGAGCGAGCGGGCGGTGTCGATGACGTGCTGCAGCAGCGGGCGGCCGGCGAGCGGCTGCAGCACCTTCGGCATCGCCGAGCGCATGCGCTTGCCCTCTCCGGCGGCGAGGATCACCACCGAGAGCGGTTGCGCGATGCTGGCCATGGGGAATTGTACCTTAGCGGCGCACGATGACCGGGCTGCGCTCGAGCGCGGGACGCGCGCCCTCGAGCATGCGCAGCTTGTCGCGCATCTGCGCGCCGATCCACAGCTGCGGGTTGGAATGCACCTGGTGCTCGGCGTCCTCGCGCTCGGCGATGAGCCGCGCGGCCTTGGCGTAGGCCGCCTCGAGCGAGGAGCTGCCCGGCAGGGAATCCCTGAGGAAGGCCTCGCCGAACCAGGTGAGCTCGCGGTCCTCCTGGCAGCCGAAGGAGCTGTGCGTGGCGTCCGCGGCGGTCACGATCGCCGTGGTGTCGTTCTTCAGCGCATCGATGAACACGCCGGCGTAGCAGGCCGACACCACCACCAGCCGCCAGCGGATCCCGGAGTCATCGAGCGCCTGGCGCAGGTCCTCGGGCTCCAGTTGCGCGAGCGGCAACGAGCCGTTGCGCACCTCGAGCCCGTCCTCGGAGCCGTGCGAGGTGAGGAACAGCACCAGCACGTCCTCGTCCGGATCCATGCGCGCGGCGAGCAGCTTGAGCGCCTGCGCGAGCCCCGAGAGGCTCGCGATCGGCCAGGTGTCGCGGTCGCCGGCGTCGTTGACGAGCAGCACCGAGCGGTCGGCGGAGCCGAAGCGCGCCGCGAACACCTGCCGTGCGAACTGCGTCTCGCGGCTGAAGACCTCGAGTTGCGCGTCGCCGGCGAAGCCGACGAAATACGCGTGCGGCGTCGGCGGCTCCGACGGCGTGACGCGCGCCACCACCTCGGCGATGCGCGCCGGCTGGTCGTAGAGCAGCGCCTCGGCCTCGCCCGGATCGAGGTCGTCCTGCGCCTCGGTGGTATCGGGCAGCACCCACAGGCGCGTATCGAGATCGAGCCAGGCGAGCGTCCAGGGCGAGGCGAGCACCAGCGCCACCGCCAGCAGCGCCGGTTTCAGGCGCACCGGCCCGAAGGCCGCGCCCAGCACGCGCAGCGCCAGCAGCGCCAGATAGAGGATCGCCAGGGCGGCGGCCGCGAGCGGGTGCCGGGCGGCGAAGTCGAGGTCGCCGAGCAGCCACAGCGCCGTGAGCGCGAAGGGCGCCGCCGACAGCGCCACGGTGAGCAGCGCGCGGGTCGGGGCGGCGCGGTCCTGGGCGCGGGCGACGAGCGCGCAGCCGATGAGCGCGAGCAGGAGATAACACGCCCAGCCGAACAGTCCGTCGGCCACGAACTCGGCGTGGCGCTCGGCATGCAGGCGATCGAGGAGCGCCCACACCAGCAGATTGACGAGGAGCAGCGCCGCCAGCTGGTCGAAGCCGACCGTGAAACGCGGCGGCCAGCGCCGCCGCAGGCAGATGAGCGCGAGCCCGCCGCTTAAGTTACGGACGAGCCCCGCGAGCACACCCGTGGCCGCGTCCAGAGGTCACGCCCGCAGCTTGCGCAGGCGCTGGATGAGTTTCAGCTGCGCGATCGCGCGCGCGAGCTCCGCCTGCGCCTCGGCGATGCTGATGTGCCCGACTTTCTCCTTGAGTGCGTCCTCGGCGCGCTGCTTGGCGGCGAGTGCCGCCGCCTCGTCGATGTCGCGGGCGCGCAGCGCCGTGTCGGCCAGCACCGTGACGCGCCGCGGCTGCACCTCGAGCGCGCCGCCGCCGACGAAGAAGTGGTGGTCCTCGCCGTCGGGGGTGCGCACGCGCACCTCGCCGGGCTTGAGCAGCGTCAAGAGCGGCGCGTGCCGCGGCAGGATGCCGAGATCGCCCTGGGAGGCGGGCGCGACCACTTCCGCGGCCTCGCCGGAGAAGAGCTCGCCCTCCGCGCTGACGATGTCGACGTGAATGGTGGGTGTGTCGGCCATTACTGCAGCGTCTTGGCTTTCTCGACCGCCTCTTCGATGCCGCCCACCATGTAGAAGGCCTGCTCGGGGAGCGCGTCGAACTCCCCGGCGATGATGCCCTTGAAGCCGCGGATGGTGTCCTTGAGCGGTACGATCTTGCCGTCCTGCCCGGTGAACACCTTGGCCACGTTGAAGGGCTGCGACAGGAAGCGCTGCACCTTGCGCGCGCGGAACACCGTGAGCTTGTCCTCTTCCGACAGCTCGTCCATGCCGAGGATCGCGATGATGTCCTGCAGCTCCTTGTAACGCTGCAGCACCGCCTGCACGCCGCGCGCGGTGTTGTAGTGCTCCTCGCCCACCACCAGGGGATCCAGCTGGCGGCTGGTGGAGTCGAGCGGATCGACCGCCGGGTAGATGCCGAGCGATGCGATCTGGCGCGACAGCACCACGGTCGCATCGAGGTGCGCGAAGGTGGTCGCCGGGGACGGGTCGGTCAGGTCGTCGGCCGGCACGTACACCGCCTGGATGGAGGTGATGGAGCCGGTCTTGGTGGAGGTGATGCGCTCCTGCAGCACGCCCATCTCCTCGGCGAGCGTCGGCTGGTAGCCGACCGCGGAGGGCATGCGCCCGAGCAGCGCCGAGACCTCGGTGCCGGCCAGCGTGTAGCGGTAGATGTTGTCGACGAAGAACAGCACGTCGCGGCCCTTGCCGCCGGAGTCCGGCCGCACCTCATCGCGGAAGTACTCCGCCATGGTGAGCCCGGTGAGACCGACGCGCAGGCGGTTGCCCGGCGGCTCGTTCATCTGGCCGTAGACCATCGCCACCTTGGAGTTCGCCAGGTTGTCCTTGTCGATGACACCCGACTCGATCATCTCGTGATAGAAGTCGTTGCCCTCGCGGGTGCGCTCGCCGACGCCGGCGAACACCGAGAGGCCCGAATACTGCTTGGCGATGTTGTTGATGAGCTCGAGCATGTTGACGGTCTTGCCGACGCCGGCGCCGCCGAACAGTCCGATCTTGCCGCCCTTGGCGAACGGCACCAGCAGGTCGATGACCTTGATGCCCGTGACCAGCAGGTCGCGGCCCCCGGCCTGCTCCTCGAAGGACGGCGGCGGCCGGTGGATCGGCAGGTACTCGCTCGCCTCGACCGCACCGCGATTGTCCTGCGGCTTGCCGAGCACGTCCATGATGCGCCCGAGCGTGCCCTTGCCGACCGGCACCGAGATCGGTGCGCCGGTGGCCTCAACCGCGAGCCCGCGCCTGAGGCCCTCGGAGGCGCCCATGGCGATGGTGCGTACCACGCCGTCGCCGAGCTGCTGCTGCACCTCGAGCGTCAGGTCGACGTCCTTGAGCTTGAGCGCCTCGTAGACGTGCGGAATCGACTCGCGCGGAAACTCGACGTCGATGACGGCGCCGATGATCTGGGTAATCCTGCCCTCGCCGGGAGTGGCCATGGTGCTTACTTCCTCTGCTAAACCGCTGCCGCGCCGCCCACGATCTCCGAAAGCTCCTTGGTGATCGCGGCCTGGCGGGCCTTGTTGTAGATCAGTTGCAATTCGCCGATGAGCTTGCCGGCGTTGTCGGTGGCCGCGCCCATGGCGATCATGCGCGCCGCCATCTCGGAGGCGACGTTCTCGACCGCCGCGCGATAGACCTGCGACTCGATGTAGCGCATCAAGAGGCCATCGAGGATGCCGGCGGCGTCGGGCTCGTAGATGTAGTCCCAGTGCTCCTGCAGTCCCTCGGTATCGAGCGCCTCGATCGGCAGCAGCTGCTGCACGGTCGGCTTCTGCGTCATGGTGTTGACGAACTGCGCGTTGACGAGGAACAGCCGGTCGAGCTCCCCGGCGCGGTAGGCATCCAGCATCACCTTGACGGTGCCGATGAGATCCTTGACGTGCGGCTTGTCGCCGAGGTGCGTGACGTTGGCGAGGATGGGCAGGCCGAGACGCCGGAAGAAAGTGAGCGCCTTGGTGCCGATCAGGCACAGCTTCACCGGCACCTCCTGGCGCTGCCACTCGCGGATCAGCGTCAGGGTCTGCTTGAAGACGTTGGCGTTCAGGCCCCCGGCGAGGCCGCGGTCGCTCGAGATCACGATGATGCCGACCGCTCCCGGCGCGCGCGTCACCAGGAACGGATGGCGGTAGTCGGGGTTGGCCTCGGTCAGGTGGCCGATCACTTCCAGCATGCGCCTGGCATAGGGGCGCGCCAGCTTCATGCGCTCCTGGGCACGGCGCATCTTGCTGGTGGCCACCATCTGCATGGCCTTGGTGATCTTCTGAGTGCTCTTGACACTCGCGATCTTGGAGCGGATTTCCTTGGTGCCGGGCATGGCGTCGGCGCTCAGTAGGTGCCGGTCGCGAGGAAGTCCTCGATGACCTTCTTCATCGCCGCCTCGTTCTCCTTGGTGAGCTTAGGTTGCGCGTTGATGGCATCGAGCGTCGCCTGGTGGTTGGTGTGGGCGAAGGCCTGCAGCGCCGCCTCGAAATCCACGATCTTCTTGATGTCCACCTTGTCCATGTAGCCGTTGTTGACCGCGTAGATGGACAGCGCCATCTCCGCCACCGACATGGGCGCGTACTGCTTCTGCTTCATGACCTCGGTGACGCGCTGGCCGCGCTCGAGCTGGCGGCGCGTGGCCTCATCGAGATCGGAGGCGAACTGCGAGAACGCGGCGAGCTCGCGGTACTGGGCGAGCGCCAGACGAATGCCGCCGCCGAGCTTCTTGATGATGTCGGTCTGCGCGGCGCCGCCGACGCGCGACACCGAGATGCCGGCGTTCATGGCCGGGCGGATGCCGGCGTTGAAGAGGTCGGTCTCGAGGAAGATCTGCCCGTCGGTGATCGAGATGACGTTGGTGGGCACGAACGCCGTCACGTCGCCGGCCTGGGTCTCGATGATCGGCAGTCCCGTGAGCGAGCCGGTCCTGCCCTTGACGCGCCCCTGGGTGGCCTGCTCGACGTACTCCTCGTTGACGCGCGCCGAGCGCTCCAGCAGCCGCGAGTGCAGGTAGAACACGTCGCCCGGGAACGCCTCGCGGCCCGGCGGCCGGCGCAGCAGCAGCGAGATCTGCCGGTAGGCGACCGCCTGCTTGGACAGATCGTCGTAGATGATGAGGGCGTCCTCGCCGTTGTCCATGAAGTACTCGCCCATGGTGACGCCCGAGTAGGCGGCGATGTACTGCATGGCCGCGGGGGTCGAGGCGGAGGCCGCCACGATCACCGTGTGCGCCATCGCGCCGTGCTCCTCGAGCTTGCGCACCACGTTGGCGATGGTCGACTGCTTCTGGCCGATCGCGACGTAGATGCATTTGATGCCCGAGCTTTTCTGATTGATGATCGTGTCGACGGCGAGCGCGGTCTTGCCGGTCTGACGGTCGCCGATGATGAGCTCGCGCTGGCCGCGGCCGATCGGCACCATCGAGTCGACGGCCTTGTAGCCGGTCTGCACCGGCTGGCTCACGGACTTGCGGTAGATGACGCCGGGCGCCACGCGCTCGATCGGCGCGGTACGCGCGGTGGTCACCGGCCCCTTGCCATCGATCGGCGCGCCGAGCGCATCGACCACGCGCCCGAGCAGCTCCGGTCCCACCGGCACCTCGAGGATGCGGTTGGTGGTCTTGACCGTGTCGCCTTCGGTGAGGTGCTTGTACTCGCCGAGCACCACCGCGCCGACCGAGTCCTGCTCGAGGTTGAGCGCCAGGCCAAAGGTATTGCCCGGGAACTCGAGCATCTCGCCGTAGCGCGCATCGGCCAGCCCGTGGATGCGGGTGATGCCGTCGGTCACCGAGATGATGGTGCCGACGTTGCGCGCCTCGGTGACGGACTTGAAGTTCTCGATGCGTTGCTTGATGAGATCGGAGATCTCGGATGCCTTGATGGCCATGTCGATTTCCTTAAGCGGTCAGTTCGTAGGCGATGCGCTCGAGGCGCGTGCGCAGCGAGCCGTCGATCACCAGGTCGCCGCTGCGCACCACGGCCCCGCCGATGAGGGCCGGGTCGGTCACGCACTGCAGGCGCACGGTGCGCTTGAGACGCCGGGCCAGCGCGCCGGACAGCTCCTGCTGCTGCGCGGCAGCCAGCGGCGCGGCCGAGGTGACGGTCACGTCCGCGACGCCCTGCTCGGTGTTCTTGAGCGTGTCGAACAGCGCCGCGATCTCCGGCAGCACGGCGAGCCGGCGGTTGGCGGCGAGCGTGCGGATGAAGTTCGCGCCGTGCTCGCCGAGCTTCGGCCCGGCGATGCCGATCACCAGCTGCGCGAGCTGCTCGGGCGTCACGTGCGGGTTGCCGAGCAGCGCCGCGACGCGCGCATCCGCCACCACCGCGGCGCCGGTGTGCAGCGCCTCGGACCAGGGCTCGAGCTTGTTCTCGATGCGTGCCGCCTCGAAAGCGGCGCGCGCGTAGGGACGGGCGATGGTGCTCTTGTCGGCCATGCGGCGCTCTTCAGACCTGCGCGGCGAGCTGGTCGAGGAGATCGGCGTGCTTCTTGGCGTCGATCTCGCGCCCGAGGAGCTTGCCCGCGGCCTCGACCGCGATGCCCGCGACCTCGCGCCGCAGGCTCTCGCGCGCCTGCGTGGTATCGAGCTCGATCTGCTGGTGAGCGGCGGCGATGAGTCGCGCGCCCTCGGCGCTCGCCGTCCCCTTGGCCTGCTCCACCAGGTCGTTGGCGCGGTGCTGGGCGTGATCGATGATCTGGCCGGCGCGCTCGCGCGCCTCGCGGATGATCGCGTCCGCCTCGCCGCGGGCGGCGGCGAGGGCTTCCTCGCCCTTCTCCGCGGCCGCGAGTCCCTCGGCGATCCTGCGCTCGCGCGCCTCCATGGCTGCCAGCAGCGGCGGCCAGATCCACTTCATCGTGATCCAGATGATGGTGGCGAACACGATCATCTGCACGAGCAGCGTGAGATTGATGTTCACGGTGCGTCTCTCCCCTCGGCGGCGCCGAAGTCGCCGCTCGTCAGTGGCCCGCGACCGCGCTGAGGAACGGATTCGCGAACGTGAAGAACAGCGCGAAGCCGATACCGATCATGGCGACCGCGTCCAGCAGGCCCGCGACCAGGAACATCTGCACGCGCAGCACCGGCAGCAGCTCCGGCTGACGGGCCGAGCCCTCGATAAAGCGCCCGCCCAGGATGCCGAAGCCGATGGCCGTACCCAGGGCTCCCATGCCGAAGATGATGCCGACGGCCAGCACCGTCATGGCCTGGATGTGTGCAACGTTTTCCATTCAACTCTCCTCGAGAACAAAATTCAGATCAGTCACGGACCGCGGTCCGCGGCCGCGCGCCACTCAGTGATGCTCGCTCGCCATCGACAGGTAAACGATCGTCAGCACCATGAATATGAAGGCCTGCAGCGTAATTACCAGCAGGTGAAAGATGCTCCAGGCAAGCGCCAGGATGAACTGCATGCCGGTGAAGAACCAGCCGCTGAAGTGCGCGAGCTGCGAGATGCCCTGCAGCGACAGCGCCGCCAGCAGCAGGAACACCATCTCGCCCGCGTACAGGTTGCCATACAGACGCAGCGACAGCGACACCGGGCGCGCCAGGAAGGTCACGGATTCGAGGATGAAGTTGACCGGCACCAGCAGCGCCTGCAGCAGCACGTTCCTGGCGCGGAACGGGTTGAGCGTCAGCTCGCCGAGGAAGCCGAGCGGGCCCTTCATCTTCAGGCTGTAGAAGATGATGAGAGCGAATACCGTCAGGGACATGGCGAAGGTCGCGTTGAGGTCCGTGCTGGGCACCACCTTCAGGTGCTCGAGGCCGGCGCCGCGCGCGACCAGCGGCAGCAGGTCAACGGGGATCAGGTCCATGAAGTTGAACAGGAAGATCCAGCAGAAGATGGTGAGCGCAAGCGGCGCCACCAGCCGGCTGACGCCGTGGAAGGTGTCGCGCACCTGGCCGTCGACGAAGGAGACGATCAGCTCGATGAAATTCTGCAACCGGCCGGGCACGCCCGCGGTGGCGCGCCGCGCGATCATCCAGAACAGCCCGACGAACAGCACCCCGAGCGCCACCGAGAAGAACACGGTGTCGTAGTTGATGACCGAGAAGTCGACGATGCCGTGCGGCGCCTTGTTGGAGAGGAAAGTCTGGTGGTGCAGGATGTATTCGGTCGCACCGCCGGAGTTTTCCGCCGCCATCGTTGTCATGAGTCCAGCCACCGTCAGGCTCCGCGGCGTGCGCCCATCGCGGGCAGCGCGCCGACCAGCGCAATCCAGTACATCAGGTACGTGGCGGCGAAACCGGCGAGCATCGCCAGCGGCACCACCCTGACCGTCTTCAGCACCACCACGAACAGCACCACGACCACGGCGAGCTTGAGCGCCTCGCCGGCGTAGAACGCCGCCACGATGCGCTGCGCGTTGGCGGCGGCGCCTGCGAACACCAGCGCCACCATCGCCACGCTCCCCGCCGTGGCGATGCCGCCGCCGAGCAGCGCCGAGACGGCTGCCTCCCGGCCGGCCATGGCCAGCGCGAGCAGCGCTGCCACCGCCGTGACGAGCGCCTGACCCAGCACGACGCCGTAAGCCAGCCGCCGCGCCCGGGGCAGATCGATCGCCAACACCTTATATAAGTCCCGCTCGAGGGGCTCAAAAGAGCCGCTGTTCCTGCGCTTTGAGCACGGCGCAAGGGGCTTACTTACCTCGGCCGTTCAGTCACTTAGGGCTGACCGGCGAAAAAGCCGCGGGATTATAGAGAGCGCGTGCACGGCAGTCCACAGCGGTAATACCTATTCCCGCGAGAACGCATTTCCCCTAGCGAATGTGCTCCAGGATGCCGTCGAGCTCATCGAGACTGTTGTAGCTCACCACCAGTTTTCCCCGCCCCCGGGGCGAATGCTGGATCGCAACACGGGCGCCGAGCTTCTCGGCGAGCTCCTGCTCGAGGCGCTCGACGTTCGGATCGCGCGGGGCGGCCCCGTCGCCGTCCGGACCGTGCACCGTCGGGGCCGTGAGGCGGCGCACCAGCGCTTCCGTTTCGCGCACCGAGAGGCCCTTTTTCGCCACCAGCAGGCCGACCTCGGTCTGCTGGCGGCGGGCGGCGAGCCCGAGGAGCGCCCGGGCGTGGCCCATCTCGAGCGCGCGCTGCTCGAGGAGCTGGGAGACCTCGGGCGGGAGCTCGAGAAGCCGCAGCAGGTTGCTGACGCCGGCACGGGAGCGGCCGACGGCCTCGGCGGCCTCCTGGTGGGTGAGCCCGAACTCGGTAATGAGCCGGGTCAGCGCCCGCGCCTCCTCCAGGGGGTTGAGGTTCTCGCGCTGGATGTTCTCGATGAGCGCGACCGCGATGGCGGCCGAATCCGGGATACGGCGGATGACGGCGGGGATCTCGCTGAGGCCGGCCATCTGCGCCGCCCGCCAGCGCCGCTCGCCGGCGATGATCTCGTAGCGCTGCGCGGCGCCCGGCGCCCCGCCCGCGGCGGGCTCGAGCGCCCGCACCACGATCGGCTGCACCACGCCCTGGGCCCTGATCGAGTCGGCAAGCTCGGTGAGCGTCTCCATGCGCATGTCGGTGCGCGGCTGGTAGCGGCCGCGCTGCAGCACGTCGAGCGGCAGCCGCGCGAGCTCCTCCCCGGGGCTCGCCGCGACGGTGGGCCGTGCCACCGCCTGGCCGAGCAGGTCCGCGAGTCCCCTGCCGAGCGTCGGCTTCTTCATCGGCTCATGCGCCCTTGCCCTCGCCGGCGGTGGCGGCGTCGGGATCGGCGGCGGCGGGCTCGGCGGCCGGGCTGCCCGCGGATGTGGCGCCGGCCGGCGCCGCGGCGTCGCCCGGGCCGTGGCCGTTACCGTTGCCGTTACCGTTGCCGTTGGAGCCCGGGCTCGTGCGCGGACCCGAGCGCCCCTCGGACTTCGCTTCTTCCTCACGGCGGATCATCTCCCCTGCGAGTGCGAGATACGCGAGCGCGCCGCGCGATTCCTTGTCGTGGAACAGCGCCGGCTTACCGAAGGACGGGGCCTCGGCGAGGCGGATGTTGCGCGGGATGACGGTGCGGAACACCTTCTCGCCGAAGTGGCCGATCAGCTGGCTGCTCACTTCGTTGGAGAGGTTGTTGCGCGGGTCGAACATGGTGCGCAGCACGCCCTCGACGGCGATGCTGGGGTTCACGGCCGCACGGATCTGCTCGACGGTCGCGAGCAGCGCCGAGAGGCCCTCGAGCGCGTAGTACTCGCACTGCATCGGGATGAGCACGCTGTCGGCGGCGACGAGCGCGTTCACGGTGAGCATGTTGAGTGCCGGCGGGCAGTCGATCAGGATCACGTCGAAGGCTTCGCGCTGCGGCTGCAGCGCCAGGCGCAGCTTGGTCTCGCGCCCGATCGGCAGCGTCAGCAGGCGCACTTCGGCGGCGGTGAGGTCCTGGTTCGCCGGCAGCAGCATGAAGCCGCCGTCGGGCACCGCCACCAGCGCCGCGGCCAGGTCGCACTCGCCGAGCAGCACTTCGCAGGCGCTGCGGGTGACCTGCGCCTTGTCGACGCCGCTGCCCATGGTGGCATTGCCCTGCGGGTCGAGATCGATGAGCAGCACGCGCCGGCGGGTGGCGGCGAGGGAGGCGGCGAGATTGACCGCGGTGGTGGTCTTGCCGACGCCGCCCTTCTGGTTCGCGATGGCAATGACCCGCTTCATGCCCGACAGTGTACTTCACCGCGGGCCGCGCGCCGTGCCCGGGGACTTCAGGCCACCAGGCGCTGCGGCTCGCGCCCGAGGCGCTCGCGCGCCATGCGGTCGGCGACCTCGTTGGTGGTGCGGCTTTCGCGCCGCGCGCGCTCGAAGATCTCGGTGAGTCGGGCCGGGATGCCGTCGATGTCGGCCAGCACCTGCGCCTCGGTACCGCCGTAATACTCGCGCGCCACGCTGATGATGCCGCCGGCGTTGATGACGTAATCCGGCGCGTACAGGATCCCCGCGGCGCGCAGCGCCTCGCCGTCCTGGCCCTGGGCGAGCTGGTTGTTGGCGGCACCCGCGACCACGGTGGCGCGCAGCCGCGCGATCGAGCGGGTGTTGAGTATCGCGCCGAGCGCGCACGGCGCGAGCACGTCGGTCTCCTCCTCGAGCACCTTGACGGCGGCGACCGGCGTCGCGCCGAACTCGTCGCACACCCGCTCGACCGCCCGCGGCAGCACGTCGGCGACCCTGAGGCGCGCGCCGGCGGCCGCGAGCAGGCCGCACAGGTGATAGCCGACCCCGCCCGCCCCCTGAACCGCGACGGTGAGCCCTTCGAGATCGGACCGGCCGAGGCGGAACCTTACCGCCGCGCGGATGCCGAGAAACACCCCGAGCGCGGTCTTGGGCGAGGGATCCCCTCCCGCCTCACCCGGCGAGCGGCCGAGGCCGGAGACGTAGCGGGTGACGCGCGCCACGTGGGCCATGTCGGCCGTGGTGGTGCCGACGTCCTCGGCGGTGACGTAGCGGCCGCGCAGGGAGTCGACCATGCGGCCGAA
>DATKPR010000040.1:0-42671 GCA_035523985.1 Steroidobacteraceae bacterium
GCCGTCACGGTATCACCTGGCGAGTCGGGGTGCGAGCTAGTGCCCGTGCCAGGTGACCGTCACGCCGACCGTGAAGGGGCGGAACGTGAAGACGTTCTGCTGTTGCGACGGCGAGCCCGCCGGGTTGTAGGGATCGAGCTGACCGAGCGCGTAGTTGGTCACGGTATGCGAGTTCGTGAGGTTGTCGATGAACGGCGCGATCTGCCACTCGCCGAGGTTGATTCCGGCACGCAGCGACAGGAAGTTGGTCGCGGGCAGCGTATAGCTCGCCGGGATGTACTGCGATGAGGCCGGGTCCTGCACCGCCGCGAGCCACGG
Organism: Steroidobacteraceae bacterium; assembly: GCA_035523985.1. GTDB lineage: Bacteria > Pseudomonadota > Gammaproteobacteria > Steroidobacterales > Steroidobacteraceae > 13-2-20CM-66-19. The sequence goes on from DATKPR010000040.1 coordinate 319, forward strand.
ATTGCGGCTCTCATAGGTGTAGTCGAGACGGATGAAGGCCTCGTGCTGGCCGAGGGTGAAGCGGTACTCCGGCCCGATCGACACCGTCCACGGTGGGTTGGTGCCCGGCGCGTAGTCGGTCGCGGCCTGGCCGGAGATCGCGTCGCCGTTGAGGGCGAGCGGCAGAGCCCCGGGTGTCGGCGGCACGGCGTTCGCCGTGTAGCGGGCGTCCGTATAGCCGACCGCCAGATCCATGAAGAACTGCCCGAGAGCGAGCTGCGCCTGCAGGTCGAAGCCCTTGGCGACGGCCGTGCCGAGGTTGTCGGTGAACTGCAGGCCGCAGCTGCCGGCGATGTACACGCTCTGCTGGATGTCATTCCACTTGATGTAGTAGACGCTGGTGGCGATGCGGAACACGCCGCCCAAGGCGTTCTTCGAGCCGATCTCGTAGTCCTGGGTCGAGTCCGGCCGGTAGACCGTGGGCGCGCCGTTGGGGAAGCCGGCGGTCGCAAGGTCGCTGCTGCAATAGGAAGGCAGCTCCGGGTTGCCGCCGCCGACGCGATAGCCCTTGGCGTAGGTGACGTAGTACATGTTGTCGGGGTCGGCCTGGAAGGACAGGCTGGCCTTGGGCGTGTTGGGATTGGAGCTGGTGGATGCGGTCCGCGGCACGCCCGGCAGCTGCTCCTCGACGCCATTGACCAGCACCGGCGTCGGCCCGTAGTTCTCGAGCCCGTCCGCGTAGTTGCGGATGGCGAAAGTGCTGTGCGACACGCGCTCGCCGAGCGTGAGCTTGAGTCGCTCGGTGAGCGCGTAGTTGAGCTCGCCGTAGAGGGCGATCTGCTTGTCGTAGGTCGTGCTGCTGTTGTAGTAGATGTCGCACTGCGGAATCGCGGTATAGGTCCCGGTGCCGTTGCACATGTACGGCGAGATGGTGTTGCCGTTCACGTCCGTGTAGGTGAAGAACTGGGACGCCGGGAAGCCGTACAGATAGTTGAACAGGTTGTCGATCTGGGGGTCCTTGAGCTCCTCGATGCTGCCTTCCTTGGCGAGTTGCCAGAACGCCCCCACCGTCCAGTGCAGCTTCTCGTTGGGATCGGCCGACTGCCAGCGCAGCTCCTGTACGTAGCTGTCCTGGGAGTTGGTCATGACGTTGGGCGTCGAGTAGCCGTCGAAGCCCGGCGGCAGGTGCAGGCCGGAAGCGTCGAGCAGCGGGTACCAGGCGCATGGCGGATTGGCCGGCGGCGGCACGCCACAGCCGAGCCCGCCGGTGAGCGGATTGTTCGGCCAGCCGAGGCTCTGGTAGTAGGCGAGGTCATAGACCGTGCCCTGATAGCCGGTCTGCTCCCTGCGGTGATAGTAGGACGTGTTGGAGATGATCGAAGTCCTGGCGAGATCCCACTGCAGCTTGAGCGCCCCCAGTACGTACTGATCCGGGTCGGGGATGCGCTCCGGGGTCGCCGTGTTGAACTGTCCCGAGCCCGGGTTCGAATAGGCCGGCCACCAGGTCGACTGATCGTGCTCCTGCCGGTTCTGATAGAGGATGCTCGGCGACACGGTGAAGCCGCTCGCCGGCTGCCATAGCCCGGCCAGCCGCAGCACCAGCGTGTGCGAGTAGTTGACGTTGTGCGCGATGGTCGCATCCGTGGTCGGATCGACGCGATCGATCCAGCCGCCGTCGTCGCGATACCAGATACTGCCGCGCCAGCCGAGCACGCCGTCGACGATCGGGCCGCCGTGGGCCACGCCGAGCTCATAGCTCGGCTGGCCGTACTGGGTCCAGGAGGCCTCGGACCGCACGTAGGTGCTCTGCGAGGTGAGGCTCGGCTGCGTGAGGAGGTAGCGCACCGTGCCGCCCTCGGAGCCCGAGCCGAACAGGGTGCCCTGCGGCCCGCGCAGCACCTCGACGCGCTCGAGGTCGAAGGTCTTCGGCAGCGTGTCGTCGGGGTTGAAGCCGACGCTGCGCATCTGGATCGGCGTGTCGTCGATGTAGATGCCGGTGGTACCGGCGCCAGCCGAAGAGGAAATGCCGCGGATCGAGATGGCGTTGGTGCCGGAGTTGTCGATGGTGACGCCCGGCACGAAGCGCACGATGTCCTGCATGTCCTTGATGCCGCGGTCGTCCATGTCCGCCTGGCTGAGCGCCGAGACGCTGATCGGCACCTTGCTGAGCGATTCCTCGCGGCGCGTCGCCGTCACGATGATCTCCTGCAGCGGCCGCTCGGCGGCTTCGCCCCCGGCCGCGGGGGGCGCCGCGGCCGGACCCGAGGCGCCGGCGGCGGCCTCATCGTCGGCTCGCAGCGTGCCGAGCGGCAGTGCGGCGAGCAGCAGCGCGATCAACAGCGAGCCACGGCTCGCCAGCGTGCGGGTTGATTTCAGCATGGTTCCTGCCCTTTATCTCTAGGATTGCAGCAGCACCGCGGCGTCCGCGTCCCAGCTCACGTACACCTCGTCGCTCCAGTCGATCGTCCACTCCGACGTACGCCGCTCGTTCTGCGAGAACGCCATCACCACCTTTCCGCTGGTGGTCTTGATGTGGTAGGTGGAGCGATTGCCGAGATAGCCGAGCTCCCACACCATGCCGCGCAGCTGGTTGACGCGCGCGCCGCCCGGAGGCTCCTTGCCGAGGCGGATCTTTTCCGGCCGCAGCGCCACCCAGACGCGCTGCCCGGGCGCGAAGCGCCCGTCCTCGTCCACCATCAGCTCGCCGCCGATCTCCGGGCACTGCACGGTGATCAGGCCCGGCTCGCAGCGCGTCACCGTCCCCTCGAAAAGATTCGTCGTGCCGACGAAGTCGGCGACGAAGCGGCTCGCCGGAAACTCGTAGATCTGCGACGGCGTGCCCACCTGCACCACCTTGCCGTGGTCCATCACGGCGATGCGGGTGGCGAGCGCCATGGCCTCGTCCTGGTCGTGGGTCACGACGATGAAGGTGATCCCGACCTTGTACTGCAGGTCCATGAGCTCGAACTGCGTCTGCTCGCGCAGCTTCTTGTCGAGCGCCGACAGCGGCTCATCGAGCAACAGCACCTTCGGACGGCGGATGAGCGCGCGCGCCAGCGCCACGCGCTGGCGCTGCCCGCCGGACAGCTGGTGCGGCTTGCGGCCGGCGACGTGCGCCAGCTGCACCATCTCGAGTGCCTCGTGGATGCGGCTCCGGCGCGTCGCGGCGTCCATCTTCATGCGGCTGATACCGTAGCCGACGTTGCGCTCGACCGTCATGTGCGGGAACAGCGCGTAGGACTGGAACATCATGTTCACGGGGCGCTCGTACGGGGGCACGCCGCTCATCGGCACGCCGTCGATGAGGATGCGGCCGGCGGTCGGCTCGGCGAACCCGGCCAGCATCCGCAGCAGCGTCGTCTTGCCGCAGCCCGAGGCGCCGACGAGAGCGAACATCTCGCCCTTGTAGATACTGAGGCTCACCGCGTCGACGGCGGTGAAGCCGCCGTAGGTCTTGCTGACCCCGTCGATGACGATCTGCGGGGTGGCGGTGGGGTCGAGCCACGGCCGGTCGGCGTTCTGCTTCTGTTGGGTGGCGATCACCTCGAGGCTCCTCGGCTCTAGAACTCTCCGGGCGGCGTCACGCGGCGGCGCTCGGGAGCGAAGAACGGCCGCTCGACGACCCGCGCGCGCACCACGCGCCGCTCCCAGACGAGCTCGCGATTGAGATAGATCTCGGCCCACAGCGTACTCCCGGTCGCGAAGTGCGGCGCGTCCACCATCGCGAGCGCCAGGTTGCGCTTGGTGGTGGGCGACCAGACCGCGGACGTCACGCTGCCCGCCTGGCGGCGCAGCGCGCGATCGCTATAGAGCAGCGCGTTGTAGGCGGGCTTGGTGCCCTCGATGTCGAGGCCGACCAGCAGGCGGCGGCTGCCGCGGCGCCGCTCCTCGAGCAGCGCACGCCGGCCGGTGAAATGTCCCTTGCCGAAGTCGACCAGCCACGCGAGGCCGAGCTCGAGCGGCGAGCGCTCGGTGCCGATGAAGAGCGTCCGCTCGCTCGGAATGAAGTCCGCGTTCGGCAGCACGAACCCCGCCTCGATGCGCGCGATGTTGAGTGCGCGCGAGCCGATCGCACGGATGCCGCGGCTGCGGCCGGCCTCCATGAGGACGTCCCACACCGCCGTGGCGTCCCCGGGCGCCATCCACAGCTCGTAGCCCAGGTCCCCGGTGAAGCCGGTGCGCGACACCATGAGCGGCGCATCGCCCGCCGCCGGCATCGCGAAGCTCCCGAGCTCGAAGGGCTTCAGGCGCTCGACGCCGGCGACCCCGGCCTTGCGCAGCACGGAGTACGAGGTCGGACCCTGAAGCGCGAGCGCCGCGACCTCCCCGGTCACTTCGCTGATCGCGACGTCGAAACCGACCGCCGAGTCGAGCAGCCAGTCGAGCTGCCGCTCGGCCGTGCACAGGCGATATTCGCCCGCGGCGAGGCAGAACACCGTGCCGTCATCGATCAGCTGTCCGGCGTCGTTGCACCACACGGTGTAGGCGACGCGCCCGGGGCGCAGCTTGCCGATGTCGCGCGTCATCAGGCGGTTGAGGAAGCGCAGCGCATCGGCCCCCGTGATGCGGTACTTGACCATCGGCGTCAGGTCGTAGAGCGAGGCCGCGTTGCGGATCGCGAAGTACTCCTGCTCGACGGTCGTGAACACGTCGACCGTGGTGTAGCCCGCCCAGGGGATGAAGGCGTCCGACTGCGCGAGCGCGCGGGCGCGCTCGTGGAAGGGCGTCGGCAGCAGCGGCCGGCGGTAATGGGGTTCGCTCGTCGTCAGCATGCTCACGCCGCCTCTCTCACGACCTCGCGCGCGGCGTTACGCCCGGCGAGCCCCATGACGCCGCCGCCTGGATGGCAGCCGGCGCCGCACAGGTACAGCCCGCCGACCGGCGCGCGGTACTGCGCGACGCCCGGCACCGGGCGCAGCATGAAGAACTGATCGAGCGCGAGCTCGGCGTGATGCCAGTGCCCGCCCGTGATGCGAAACTCCCGCTCGATGTCCTCGGGCGTGAGGAGCTGCGCGTGCCGCACCCGGGCGCGCAGGCCCGGCGCCAGCGTCGTGAGCGTGTCGATGACGAGGTCCGTGAAGCGCTGCCGGCCGCCGGCCCAGCCTCCCGCCAGTGCGTAAGGCGCGTACTGTGCGACCACCGAGAGCACGTGGGCGCCCGCGGGCGCGAGCGAGGGGTCGGACACGGTCGGCACGGTGATCTCGAGCGTCGGGCTCGCGGAGAACTCGCCGTACTTGGCGTGGTTGAAGGCGCGCTCGATGTGCTCGGGCGACGGCGCCCACAGCAGCCGCCCCCTGAGCGCCGCGGGGTCCAGCCCCGCGAACTGCGGCGCTGCGTCCAGCGCCAGGTGCAGCTTCGCCGTGAGTCCGCGCGTGCGCAGGTGCACGATGCGGCGCACGAAGCCCGCATCGAGATGCTCGCTGCCGAGCAGGCCGAGGAAGGTGGTCTTGGGATCGGCGCTCGAGACCACGGCGTCCGCGGCGATCTGCTCGCCGCTTGCGAGCACCACGCCGGCCGCGCGGTCGTCGCGCACCAGGATGCGCTGCACCACCGCGCCGGTGCGCAGCTGCGCGCCCGCCGCGAGCGCCGCAGCGGCGAGCGCCTCGGAGAGCGCGCCGAGGCCGCCCAGCGGTTGCGCGAGGCCGCCGCCGTCCTCCCCGCCCGCCGCCAGGCGATAGAGCAGCGTGAACACCGTCCCCGGCGAGCGCGGTCCGTAGTTGGTCCCGAGTACCGCATCGAAGGCGAGCGCCCCCTTGAGAAGCGGTGACTCGAAGTGCTCATCGAGCAGGTCCTGCACGCACATCGGCCCGATGCGCAGCAGCTCGCGCAGGTCGCGGCGGCCGAGTGCGCGCAGCCGCAGGCCCAGCCCGAGCAGCGCCGCCCGGTCGCGCCAGCCCGCCGTGCCGAGGCGCGGTGGCGTGGCAGCGAGGATCGGGCGCAGTCCGGCCGCGAGCCGCGCGAGCCGCGCGCGATAGGCGGGGTACGCGGCCGCATCGTGCGCGGATTGCGCCGCTAGCACCGCCGCGCCCTCGGGGCCGAGCGGCAGGTGCGCATCGTCAGCCGCAAGCGCGGTGGTGGGCAGCCGCCCGGCGGCGAGCGTGAGTCCGTGCGCGCCGAGATTGAGCTCCGCGATGAGCTTCGCCGGCATCAGATGCAGCAGGTGGGCGCAGGCCGATACCCGAAAGCCCGGGGCGAACTCGCGCGTCACCGCCGCTCCGCCCACCCGGTCGGCCGCCTCGAGCACCAGCACCGAACGGCCGGCGCGCGCCAGGTAAGCCGCGCAGGTGAGTCCGTTGTGACCGCCGCCGACGACGATGCAGTCGTAGCGTGCGCCGCCGGCCGCCGCGGCCGCGCTCACGGGCCCCTCCGCAGATCGCGCAGGATCTCGCGCGCGGCGTTGGCCCCGGGCGCACCCATGACGCCGCCCCCCGGATGGGTGCTGGCGCCGCACAGGTACAGTCCGGCGAGCGGCGCGCGGTACTGCGCATAGCCGGGAATGGGACGGTTGAACAGCAGCTGATCGAAGGTCAGCTCGCCCTGGAAGATATTGCCCTCGGTGAGACCCACCTCGTTCTCGATGTCCTGAGGGGTGCGGATCTCGGCATGCAGGATCAGATCGCGGAAGTTGGGACTGTGACGCGCGATCGCATCGATCACGGTGTCGCCGAAGGCCTGGCGCTTCTGCGCGGTCCACGGGCCGTCCGCGAGCCGGTATGGGCAGTACTGCACGAACACCGACATGTAGTGCTTGCCATCGGGCGCCATGGTGGGATCGATCTGCGAAGGGATCAGCATGTCGACGTACGGCGCGCGCGACCAGCGCCCTTCCTTCCAGTCGTCATAGCCGCGCTCGAGCATCTCGAGCGTGTCGGTCACATGCATGTCGCCGCGCGTCGCGGGGCAGTCCGCCGGCAGGGCCGGAAACTGCGGCAGCCCGTCGAGCGCGATGTTGAGCTTGCCCGAGGAGCCGCGGATCTTGAAGTTGCGCACCTGCTCGAGGAACTCGCCCGGCAGCTCCCTGGCGTCGATGCTCTCGAGGAAGGTGCGCTTGACGTCGAGGTTCGACACCACGACCGGCGCGCGAATCTCCTCTCCGCCCGCCAGCACCACCCCGGTGGCGCGGCCGCTGCGTGTGAGGATGCGCTCGACCGGCGCCTCGGTGCGCACCGCGCCGCCGCTCGCCTCGAGCGACTGCGCGAGCGCGCGCGTGATAGCGCCCATGCCGCCGCGCGCGAAGCCCCAGGCGCCGACCGCGCCGTCGATGCTGCCCATGTAGTGGTGCAGCAGCACGTAGGCGCTGCCCGGCGAGCGCGGCCCGAGCGCCGTGCCGATGATGGAGCTGCCCGCGAGGTGCGCCTTGACGATCTCGCTCTCGAAGTATTCCTCGAGCATGTCGGCGCAGCTCATGGTGAAGAAGCGCAGCGTGTCGTAGAGGCGCTCCTCGCCCAGGCGGTTGAAGTGACCGCCGAGCCACAGGAGCTCGCGCAGGTCGCGCGTACGCAACGAGGTGGGATCGGGCGGCGTGCGCAGCAGCAGCGGCTTGATGAAGCGGCAGTGGCGCAGCATGTCGCGCACGAAGCGGTCGTAGCTTTCCGCGTCGCGGCGCGAGTGGCGCGCGAACTCGCGCCGCAGGGCGTCGTGATTGTCGTAGAGCGCCAGGTGTCCGCCGCCGCGCATCAGCGTACAGCCGCCCTCGTAGGGAATGATCTGCAGGCCGAAACGCGGCAGCTCGAGCGTGCGGATGATCTCGGTGCGCAGGAGGCTGCAGACGTACGAGCAGTTCGAGTAGGTGAAGCCGTCGTAGAGACGGCGGCTGACCGCCGCCCCGCCGATGTAGGCGTTGCGCTCGAGCACCAGCACGTCGAGGCCGGCACGCGCCAGGTAACACGCGGCCACCAGCCCGTTGTGACCGGCGCCCACCACGACGACGTCGTGGCGGCTGCGCGCGGCGCGGCTCACGGCGCCCTCCCCCAGGCGTGCGCCATCGTCAGGCCGGAACCCGGCGGGTGGTGCCGAGGGAGTTCAGGGTCCGGTCGATGGCGATCTCGAAGGCGCGCAGCGTGTCCGCGAGGCACGACTCGTCGTGGGCGGCGGACACGAACCACGGCTCGCGCGAATCCGGCTCGCACAGGATGCACTCGTCGTGCAGCACCTTCGCGGCGGCGTCGTAGAAGGTGTAATCGCTTCCCTTCCAGTCGCGGTAGGTGCGCGGCGGGTCGTGGGCGAAGTACAGGCCGCTCATGGAAGGATGGCCGACGAAGCTGTGGGCGATGCCGCGGGCCTTGAGGATCTGGCTCATGCCGCTCCTCAGGCGCGTGCCGTAGGCGGCGAGCACGGCGAGCGCGTCGGTCTCGGCCAGGATCTCGAGGGTCTTGGCCGCGGCCGCGAGCGACACCGGGTGCGCGGTGTAGGTGCCTCCATGGGCGACGCCCTTGCCGAGCTTGCGCATGATGTCCTCGCGTCCGGCGAGCACCGAGATCGGATAGCCGTTGGCGACCGCCTTGGCGAAGGTGCACAGGTCCGCGCGTACGCCGTAGAGCTCCTGCACGCCGCCGCGCGCCACGCGAAAGCCGGTCTTCACCTCGTCGATGATCATCACCACGCCGTAGCGGTCGCACAGCGCGCGCGCCGCGCGCACGTACTCGGGCTCGGCGGCGATCCCGAGGCAGTTGCCCATGATGGGCTCGACCAGCAGGCAGGCGATGCGGTCGCCGTGGCGCTTGAAGACGTCCTCGAGCTGGTTGGCGTCGTTCGCCTGCACGAAGTGGGCGAAGTGCCGCGTCGCGAGCGGCACGCCCTCGCTGTAGGGATGCACCTCGGGATCCCCGACCTGCTGCCACTTGTCCATGGGCGTGTACCACATGGCGGCGTCGAAGAGGCCGTGATAGCTGCCCTCGAGGATCACGTAGTCGTCGCGCCGGGTAAAGGCGCGCGCCAGGCGCAGAGCGGCCATCACCGCTTCGGTCCCGGAGTTGGAGAAGCGCACCAGCTCGGCGGCCGGCACCATGCTCGCGATGCGCGAGGCGACCTCGTACTCGCCCTCGGTGGAGAGCGCGAACACGCCGCCGACCTTCATCCCCTCGCGGGCCGCGGCGTCCACGCGCTCATCGGCGTAGCCGAGGATCGAGGGGCCGTAACCCATGCGGTAATCGACGTAGACGTTGCCGTCGAGGTCGGTAATGCGCGCCCCGCGACCCTCCTTCACGTAGATGGTGCGGTCCTCGCCCCAGTAGCGGAAATTCGATGCCACCCCGAGCGGCAGCCGCGTCAGCGCCCGCCGGAAATGCTCGTGGTTCCTGGTCATGGTTCTCGCCATGGCACGCGCTCCCAAATATGAAGACACGGGGACAGGGGTCCGGCCGCCCGCGGCATCGGACTATATGATCATATAGTTTTTTAGGTTAAAATTAAACAAGCATATAAACCAGCCCCGGGACCGCCGCCATGAGCTCCGCCACCGCCCGTCCGATCGAGGCCCCCCCGGCCGCGCCGCCCCATGCGCTGCCGGCCTGGGTATACAACCACCCCGAGATGACCCGGCTCGAGCTCGAGCGGATACTCAAGCCGAGCTGGCAGATCGCCTGCCACGTGAGCCAGCTGCCGCGGCCCGGCGATTTCGTCACCTTCGAGCTCGCCGCCGACAGCGTCATCGTGCTGCGCGATGCGGGCGGCGCCATCCGCGCGCTGCGCAACACCTGCCGCCACCGCGGCACGCGGCTCCTGGAGGGGAGCGGGCACTGTTCCGGGCGCATCACCTGCCCGTATCACGGCTGGACGTACCGCTACGACGGCTCGCTGCTGGCCACCCCGGCGCGCGACAGTTTCCCCGACCTCGATCTGCGCGCGCACAGCCTCGGCACCGTGCCCCACGAGACCGCCCTCGGCTTCGTCTGGGTGTGCCTCGGCGCCGATCCGGCCCCGCCGCCGTCGGTTGCCTGGGCGCCCTTTCTCGAAGAGCTCGCGCCCTACCGGCTCGATGAGCTGGTGCCCCTGCAGCCGCTGTTCCGCGAGGAGTGGGAGGTCGACTGGAAGATCGCGATGGACAACTACCTCGAGTCCTATCACGTGCCGATCGGCCACCCGGGCCTCAATCGCATGTTCACCCCGGACTACGAGGATCAGCGCGGCGCGCCCGGCATCGGCCGCGGCATCAGCTGGATGCGCGAGGCGCCCTCGCCGCGCTGGAGCGAGCGCGTCTATCAGAAGCACGTGAGCGCGGTGACCGCCCCGCACCTGCCGGAGGGCGAGCGCCGCAGCTGGCGCTTCTACAGCTACCTGCCGAACCACGGCATCGACATCTTTCCGGAGCAGATGGACTTCTTCCAGGTGCTGCCGCGCGGGCCCGGCAAGGCGCTGATCCGCAGCGCCTCCTTCGGGCTGCCCGACGACCGGCGCGAGATGCGCCTGGTGCGCTGGCTCGGCAACCGCATCAACATGCAGGTGAACGACGAGGACCGCGAGCTGTGCGAGCGGCTGCAGCGCGGCATCGCCGACAGCGCCTACCGGCCGGGACCGCTCTCGACGATCGAGACCTGGATGCTCGAGTTTCACAATCTGCTGCGCGCGCGGATCCCGGAGGTGCGCCTGCCGAGCGCACCGGCGCGCTTCGCTTAGAGCCTGGTGCGCACCGCAGCACGCATGTCGGCACCAGCCCGCAGCGCCCTCGGCGCCGCCCATACGGACGATGCGCGGCGCACGCGCGCACGGCAGCGCCTGATCGAGGCCTGCATCTCGGCGCTGCACATCTACGGACCCTCGCGCACCACGGTGAGCCGTGTGGTGGCGATCGCCGGGCTCTCTCCCGGCATCGTGCGCTTCTACTTCAACTCCAAGGCCGCGATGCTGGTGGCCGCGCTCGAGTATCTCGCCGCGGAGTTCGGCGAGCGGGTACTCAAGCCGGTGACCGCCCTCAAGCATGCGCCGGTGGTAGCGCTCGGCCTGCTGGTCGAGCTCTACCTCGATCACGAGATCGCGAGCCCGCGCAAGGTATCGGTGTGGTACTCGTTCTGGGGCGAGGCGAGCTCGCGCCAGGAGTATCTCGATATCTGCGGCGGCAAGGACGAGGATTTCGCCCGCCTGGTGCGCGAGCTGGTCGGCACGCTGATCGCGCAGACCGGCGCCCGGCATCTGGACGCCGACGGCGTCGCCCTGGGGCTGATCGGCGTGCTCGAGGTGCTCTGGCAGGGCATCGCCTTCCAGAGCGAGGAGAACATCGACCGGCGCGCGCTGGTGGCGCGCTCCCTCGCCTATCTGCGCTCGGTCTTCCCGGGACAGTTCCCGGGACCCGTGCCGCAGCGCGCGCGCCGCGGGCGGTGAGTACCGGAACGCGGGTTTATCCCGCAGAATAGCGCGCTACGGCTCGAGGCGAAGCGCGCGCATCATGAAAACAGGCGGGAGTCCCAGGCGCTGGCTCATCATCCTGCCGCCGCTCGTGTTCCTGCTCGTGTTCTTCCTGGTCCCGTTCGCCTTCGCCTTCAAGATCAGCTTCGCCGAAGCCGCGGCGCACGTGCCGCCCTTCACCGACGTGCTGGTGTTCACGCCCGATCACCACCTGAAGATCGCCGCGACGCTCGCCAACTACCGCTACCTGCTGACCGACGACGTCTACGGGGTCGCTTACCTCTTCTCGCTCCGCACCGCCTTCTTCGCAACCCTGGTGTGCCTTGCGCTCGGCTACCCGATGGCCTACGCGATCGCCCGCGCGCCGCGCGCCACGCAGAGCGTGCTGCTGCTCGTCATCATGCTGCCGTTCTGGACCTCGTTCCTGCTGCGCGTCTACGCGCTCGAGGGCATCATCCGCGACAACGGCCTGCTCAACACGGTGCTGCTGCACCTCGGCCTGATCCACGCGCCGCTGCGCATCATGCGCACCAACCTCGCCGTCTACCTCGGCATCATCTACTCCTACCTGCCTTTCATGGTGCTGCCGTTGTTCGCGACGCTCGAGAAGCTCGACCGGACGCTGCTCGAGGCGGCCGCCGATCTCGGCAGCACGCCGTGGCGCGCATTCCGCGACGTCACGCTGCCGCTGTCGGTGCCGGGCGTGATCGCCGGCTCCATGCTGGTGTTCATACCGGCGGTGGGCGAGTTCGTCATCCCCTCGCTCCTCGGCGGACCGGGCAACCTCATGATCGGGCGCGTGCTGTGGGATGAGTTCTTCGGCAACCACGACTGGCCGGTGGCGGCCGCGGTCTCGATCGCCTTCCTGCTGCTGCTGGTGGGTCCGATCGCGATCTACCAGTACTACAACGTGCGCCAGCTCGAGGCCTGAAGTCCCATGGAAGGACGCGGCGCGCTCTTTCCCTTCGCGGTGCTGTGCTTCGGCATCGCCATCCTCTATATCCCGATCCTGGTGCTGATCGCCTACTCCTTCAACGCCTCGCCGCTGGTCAACGTCTGGGGAGGCTTCTCCACCGCCTGGTACGGCACGCTGTGGCACAACCGCCAACTGCTGGATGCGGCGCTGTTATCGCTCGAGGTGGGGGTGAGCGCCTCCACCGGCGCGGTGATCCTCGGCACGCTGGCGGCCGTCGCCCTGGTGCGCTTCACCCGCTTCCGCGGCAGACTGCTGCTCACCGGCATGGTGAACGCGCCGCTCGTCATGCCCGAGATCATCACCGGCATCACGCAGCTGCTGCTGTTCGTCTCGATGGTGCAGCTCATCTCCTGGCCGCACCGCGGCTTCATCACCATCGTGATCTCGCACGTGACCTTTTGCACCGCCTACGTGACCATCACGGTGCAGGCGCGCCTCGCGAGCGCCGACCGCTCGCTGGAGGAAGCCGCCATGGACCTGGGCGCCGGTCCGGCGCGCGCCTTCCTCGAGATCACTTTGCCGATCATCGCCCCGGCGATCGTCTCGAGCTGGCTGCTGTGCTTCACGCTGTCGCTCGACGACCTCGTGATCTCCAGCTTCGTCTCCGGGCCCGGCGCCAGCACCCTGCCGATGGTGATCTACTCGAAGGTGAAGCTCGGCGTGAGCCCCGACATCAACGCGCTCGCGAGCCTCATCGTCTGCGGGGTGGGCGTTCTCATCCTGAGCGCGGGATGGCTGATGCGGCGCGCCGAGCGCCGCCGCGCGCTCGAGATGCAGCTTGCCGGTCACTGAGGCGCGGCGTGAGCTCCCTGCAGGCACACGGATGTGCCCGCCGCCGCAGGTGGCCTGCCAATGATCATAGCTCCGTCTTGATGCGCGTCCAGGTGCGCGTGCGCAGGCGCTCGAGCGCCGGGGGCGCCTCGCTCGAGTAATAGAGGCGTGCTTCGACCGCTGGCGTCGGATAGATGATCGGATCGTTGAGGATCCGCGGGTCGACGTAGCGGTCGGCCGCGCGGTTGTCGTTGCCGTAGTGGATCTCGTTGGTGATGGCGGCAATCACCCGCGGCTCGAGGATGAAGTTGAGGAACTTCAGGGCGTTGCCCGGATGGGGCGCGTCCGCCGGAATGAGCAGCGCGTCGTAGGTGCCGTTGGCGCCCTCCTTCGGTACGGTGAAGGCGAGGTGCACGTCGACCCCGGCGGCGCGTGCGCGGTCGCGCGCGGTCGAGTAGTCGGCGGACCAGGACATGGAGATGCAGAACTCGCCGTTGATCAGGCCGTTCATGTACTCCGCGGAGTCGAAGGCCTTCACGTACTGGCGCACGCTCATCAGCAGCTTTTCCGCCTGCCGGTAATCGGCGGCGCTCTGGCTGTTGGGATCGAGATGCAGGTAGTTGAGCGCCAGCTGCAGCACATCTTCCGGGGAATCGAGGAACGACACGCCGCAGTCGGCAAAACGGGCGATCACCGCGGGCTTGAAGATCATGTCGAGACTGTCCACCGGGGCATCGGGCATGCGTGCCCTCACCTGGTCGACGTTGTAGGCGAAACCGTTGACCGCGTGCAGGTACGGCACCGCATGCGCATTGCCGGGGTCGGCCGCCGCCTCGATCGCGAGCACATGCGGGTCGAGATTCTTCCAGTTAGGCAGCTTGCTGCGATCGAGCGGCCGGTAGATGCCGGCCTTGATCTGCCGCGCGAAGTAGTCGGTCGAGGTGCTCACCACGTCGTAGCCCGAATCCCCGGCCATCATCTTGGCCTCGAGGGTCTCGTCCGCATCGTAGGTGTCGTAATCGACGCGGATGCCGGTGGTGCGCTCGAAATCGGCGATCGTATCCTTGCCGATGTAGTCGGCCCAGTTATAGACGTGCAGCACGGGCTCCTCGGCACCGCGCGGCGCGCCGCGCCCGCAGCCGGCGAGGCCGAGGACGCCGAGCAGCGCCGCGAGCGCGAGGCGCCCGCCCGCGCGCACTACAGCTTCACCATCACGTGCCGCACCACGGTGTAGTCCTCGAGCGCGTACACCGACAGATCCTTGCCGTAGCCGGAACGCTTGAAGCCCCCGTGCGGCATCTCGCTCACGGTGGCGAAGTGGGTATTGATCCAGGTGGCGCCGTACTGCAGCTTCGCGGCGACCTGCATGGCGCGGCCGACGTCGCGGGTCCATACCGAGGATGCCAGGCCGTACTCGGAGTCATTCGCCCAGCGTACCGCCTCGCCCGGATCGCTGAAGCGCGTCACCGACACCACCGGACCGAACACCTCGCGCTGCACGATCTCATCCTGCTGGCGGGCGCCGGCGATCACCGTCGGCTCGTAGAAGAAGCCGCCGCCGGCGCGCGTCCTGCCCCCCGTGGTGACCTCGATGTGCGGCACCGCCGCCGCGCGCTCCACCATGCCGGCGACGCGCTCGCGCTGCCGCTCAGAGATCAGCGGGCCCATCTCCACCCCCGGCTCCTGCTGCGTACCGAGGCGAATGGTGCGCACCGCGCTGGTCAGATCCGCGACCAGGCGCTCGTAGATGCGCTCGCCGGCATAGAGCCGGCAGGCCGCGGTGCAATCCTGACCGGCGTTGTAGAAGGCAAAGGTGCGCACCCCGGCTACCACGGACTCTAGATCCGCATCGTCGAACACGATCACCGGCGCCTTGCCGCCGAGCTCGAGGTGGGTGCGCTTCAGGTTCCCGGCGGCCGCCGCCAGCACCTTCTGCCCGGTACCGACATCGCCGGTGAGGGACACCATGCGCACGCGCGGGTGTGCGGTGATCGCCGTGCCGACCGGCTCGCCGCGGCCGCACACGATGTTGACGACCCCCGCGGGCAGGATGTCACGCAGCTGCTCGCCGAGCTTCAGCGCCGTGAGCGGCGTCATCTCGGAGGGCTTGAGCACCAGGGTGTTGCCGGCGGCGATCGCCGGGGCGATCTTCCACGCCGCCATCATCAGCGGGTAGTTCCAGGGCGCGATCGAGCCGACGACGCCGACCGGGTCGCGGCGGATCATGCTGGTGTGTCCGGGCAGGTACTCCCCGGCCGCGAGCCCCTGGGGGATGCGGCAGGCGCCGGCGAAATAGCGGAACAGGTCGGCGATCCCCGGCATCTCGTCGTTGAGCATCGCGGCGAGCGGCTTGCCGGTATTGCGCGACTCGAGGCTGGCATAGGCGTCTGCCTCGCGCTCGAGCGCATCCGCGATCCTGAGCAACGCGGCGCCGCGCTCGCGCGGCGCCGTTCCCGCCCAGCCGTCGAAGGCCGCTTCCGCCGCCGCTACCGCGGCCTCGACCTGCCCGGCGCTCGCCGCGGCGACGCTGGCGAGCGGCGCACCGCTCGCGGCGTCCAGCACCGTTTCCGGCGCACCCTCGCCGGCCACCAGCCGTCCGCCGATCAACATCCGGGTCTGCATCCTTCAACTCCTCGCGGGCGTGCCGTGAGCTTGCCGCGCCACGCCGCCCCGCTATATTATTATCGCCATAATATTACCACGTCACCCGCGCTCAAAGCCCGAGGGGCCGCCATGAACTCCGACGTCATCATCACCTGCGCCATCACCGGCGACGACACCAAGGTTACCAAGAGCCCGCACTGCCCGATCACCCCCGAGCAAATCGCCGCTGCCGCGGTCGAGGCGGCAGGAGCCGGGGCCGCGATCGTGCACATCCACGTGCGCGACCCGGAGACCGGCGCCTTCAGCATGGCGACCCGGCATTACCGCGAGGTGGTCAAGCGCATCCGCGAGAGCAAGGTCGACGTGCTCGTCAACCTCACCTGCGGCATGGGCGGCTACATCTACGTCGGCGACCACGGGCTGACCGACACCCCGGCGCCCGGCAGCGACTTCGTCAGCCAGGAAGAGCGCATGCGGCACGTGATCGAGCTGTGCCAGGAGGGGCTCTGCCGCCCCGACATCGCGACCCTCGACTGCGGCTCGCTCAACTTCGGCGACGTCAACCGCGCCTACGTGTCGACGCCCAACTACCTGCGCAAGGGCGCGGCGATCCTGCGCGAGCTGCGCGTGAAGCCCGAGCTCGAGATCTTCGATACCGGCAACCTCTGGTTCGTGAAGCAGCTCATCAAGGAAGGGCTGATCGACGCACCGGCGCTCATCCAGCTGTGCTGCGGCATTCCCTGGGGCGTGCCGGCCGATCCCGGCCATCTGCTCGCGATGGTCAACTACCTGCCGTCCGACTGCGTATGGACCTCCTTCGGGGTGAGCCGCATGCAGATGCCGTGGGTGGCCCAGTCGGTGCTGCTCGGCGGCAACGTGCGCGTGGGGCTCGAGGACAACCTCTACCTGAGCCGCGGCGTCTATGCGAGCAACGCGCAGCTGGTGCAGAAGGCGCGCGGCATCATCGAGGCGATGGGCGCGCGGATCGTGAGCGCCGCCGAAGCGCGCGAGCGGCTGAAGCTCGGCTGAGCGCGGCACGCAGCGCATCGTGGCCGGGATCCCCATCTACGAAACGCCGGTCCTGCCCGCGTGGATCGACTATAACGGTCACGTGCGCGATGCGTACTACGGCGTCATCGCGAGCAGCGCCTGCGATGCGCTCATGGATCGCCTGGGTATCGATGCCGCCTACCGCGCGCGCACCCACTGCACGCTCTACACGCTCGAGATGCACGTGCACTTCCTCAACGAGGTGAAGTCGAGCGAACGGGTCGCGGTGGCCGTGAGCCTACTCGGCGCCGACGCCAAGCGCCTGCACGCCGGCTTCACACTCACCAGCGCACCGTCCGCACCGGCCGCCGCGACGGTCGAGATGATGCTGCTGCACGTGCAGCAGGGCGCCAGGCCCGCTGCCGCGCCCTTTCCGCCCGAAGTGGCCGCCCGTATCGCCGCCCTCGGCGCCGCCGCTCCCGCTGCCGGCTTCGGTCCGGGCTCGCGCGCGCTCGCGCTGCGCCCGGCGGCGCGCAGCGCATGAGTCCCCCGGGGATCGCGCGGCTGCTCGCCCCGCGCAGCGTCGCACTGTTCGGCGGCGAGTGGGCGGACGCCGTCGCCGCCGGCAGCCGCAAGATCGGCTACACCGGCGAGCTGTGGCGCGTACACCCGACGCGCCCCTCGACGCCCGCGCAGCACTACTTTCGCTCGGTGGAGGAGCTGCCCGCCGCGCCCGATGCGGCGTTCCTCGCCGCCCCGAATCGCGAGGTACCCGCCATCGCCGCGGCGCTCGCCGCGCGCGGCGCCGGCGGTTTCGTGTGCTTTGCCGCGGGCTTCTCCGAGACCGGCACGGCCGAAGGCCGGCGGCTCACCGCGGAGCTGCTCGAGAGCGCGGGCGAGCTGCCCTTCTTCGGGCCGAACTGCTACGGCTTCATCAACTTCTTCGACGGCGTCGCGCTCTGGCCCGACCAGGTGGTCGGCGCACGGCGCGAGCGCGGCGTGGCGCTCATCTGCCAGAGTGGCACGATCTCGCTCAATCTCCTCTTCAACGCCCGCTCGCTTCCCATCGGTCTCATCGTCACCGTCGGCAACCAGACGCGGCTCGCTGCCGAGGATCTCATCGAGCGGCTCGCCACGGATGAGCGCGTCAGCGCCTTCGGGCTCTACCTCGAGGGAGTCAAGGACATCGGGCGCTTCGCCCGCGCCGTCGCCGCCGCGCGCGCAGCCGGCAAAGCGGTCGCGCTGGTCAAGGCCGGCCGCACCGCCGCGGCCGCGCGCACCGCCCACACGCACACCGGCGCGCTCGCCGGCGCCGATGCCGCCTTCGATGCCTTCTGCCGCCAGGCGGGCATCGCCCGCTGCGACTCGCTCGCGACGCTGTGCGAGACGCTCAAGGTGTTTCACTGCGGCGGCCCGCTCGGCGGCAAGCGCGTGCTGGTCATGGGCGCCTCGGGCGGCGACATGGCCATGACGGCCGACAACGCCCGGGCGCTGGGCCTCGACTTCGCGCCGTTTGCGCCCGCGAGCGCTGCGAGCCTGACCGGCATCCTCTCGGAGCGGGTGGCCATCGCCAACCCTTTCGATTTCCAGACCTACGTCTGGTTCGACCGCCCGCGCATGCGGGCGATGTTCTCGGTGGCGCAGCGCGCCGGCTACGACGCCGTCGGATTCATGATCGACTGTCCGCCCGAGGGCCAGGCCGACGCCAGCGCCTACCTGCACGGCATCGAGGAATTCATCGCGGCGAGTCCCGGGGCGGCGAGCCGCACGGCGGTGATCTCCTCGCTCCCGGAATCGCTGCCGGCGGCGACGCGCGAGCAGTGCCTCGCCGCGGGCGTCGTGCCCCTGCAAGGCCAGCGCGCCGCGCTCGAGGCGCTCGACCTCGCGGGCAGCGTCGGCGCCGCCTGGCGCAACGGCGCGCGCATCGAGCTGCGCCGGCCGCGCTCATCCGCCGGCCATGCCCGGGCACTGGCCGAGCATGAGGCCAAGGCGGCGCTCGCGGCCTTTGGGATTCGCGTACCGCGCTCGGCGGTGGTAGGGACCGGCGACGCCGCCGGCGCCGCCGAGGCGCTCGGCTTTCCGGTGGTCATCAAGGCCGCGGGAGCCGGACTCGAGCACAAGTCGGAAGTCGGCGGCGTGGTCCTCAACGTGCGCAGCGCCGCCGAGGCCGACGCGGCCGCGCGGCGCCTGGCACCGCTGTCGGATTCGCTTCTCATCGAGGAGATGGTCACCGACGGCGTTGCCGAAGTGCTCATCGGCGTCACGGTGGACCCCCAGTTCGGCCAACTGCTGGTGCTCGGCGCCGGTGGCGTGCTCACCGAGCTGCTGCGCGACTCGATCACGTTGCTGCCGCCCTTCGATGCAGCCGCCATCGAGGCGGCATTGCGCAGCCTGCGCATGGCCCGCCTCCTCAGCGGCTTTCGCGGCCGGCCGGCCGGCGACCTGCCGGCGCTGGTTGAGACCGCCCTCGCCTGCGCCCGCTACGCGCACGCCCACCTCGATACACTGGCGGAGCTCGACATCAATCCGGTCATCGTGCGGCCCGCCGGGTCCGGAGCGGTGGCGGTCGATGCCCTGATCCGCCTGACGGAGTAACAGCGACATGTCCGACCTCAGCAACAGCTCTTCAGCGGGCGTCTACACCAGGGTCAGCGGTGCGGTACTCGAGGTGACCCTCGATCGCCCCAAGGCGAACGCCATCGATCTGGCCGCGAGCCGCCGCCTCAACAAGGTGTTCGAGCAGTTCCGCGACGACGCGGCGCTGCGCATCGCGATACTGACCGGCGGCGGCGAGCGCTTCTTCAGCGCCGGCTGGGACCTGAAGGGTGCCGCCGCGGGCGAGGAATCCGACACCGACTGGGGCGCCGCCGGCTTCGGGGGCCTGAATTACCCGCGCAATCTCGACAAACCGATCATCGCCGCGGTCAATGGCATCGCCTGCGGGGGCGGCATGGAGCTGGTGCTCGGCACCGACATCATCGTGATGGAGGAGCACGCCCGGTTCGCGCTGCCCGAGATCAACGTCGGCGTGCTGGCCGATGCCGGCACCATCAAGCTGCGCCGCCGCATCCCCTACCACGTGGCGGTGGAGTTCCTCATGACCGGCCGCTGGATGGACGCCGAGGAGGCCAGGCACTGGGGACTCGCGAACCACGTGGTGCCCAAGGGCGCCGGTATCGCGAAGGCGCGCGAGATCGCGCAGCAACTCGCCGCGGGTCCACCGCTGCTGTTCCCCGCGATCAAGCAGCTGCTGCGTCACACCGAGATGATCCCGGAGCACCAGGCCTTCGAGGTGCACGATGCGCTGCACGCCGTGCAGAAGGTGATCCGCTCCGAGGACCTGAAGGAAGGCACGCGCGCCTTCGCCGAGAAGCGCAAGCCCGACTGGAAGGGCCGCTAAGGCACCCGAATGTGCCCGCCGCCGCAGGCGGCCGGCCGGTTAAATCAGCCCCCGAGCGGCCGCAGCAGCGCGCGCGAGATGATGTGCCGCTGCACCTCGCTGGTGCCGTCCCAGATGCGCTCGATGCGCGCGTCCCGCCAGATGCGCTCGAGCGGCAGCTCGCTCATGAGCCCCATGCCACCGTGAATCTGCAGCGCCTCGTCCGCCACCATGGCGAGCATCTCGCTCGCCTTGAGCTTCGCCATCGCCATATCCATGTCGGTGGCGCTCTTCTGACCGAGCTTCCAGGCCGCCTCGAGCGTCAGCAGCTCCGCCGCGCGCAGCTCGACCGCCATGTCGGCGAGCTTGAAGGCGACGCCCTGGAACTTGCCGATCTGCTGGCCGAACTGGCGGCGGTCGGCCGCCCACTGGAGGGCGAGCGCGAGCGCACGCTCGGCCCGACCCAAGCAGTTGGCGGCGACCTGCAGCCGCGTGGCGCCGAGCCAGGTGTTCGCCACCTCGAAGCCCTGGTGGACCTCACCGAGCACCGCCGCCTTCGGCACCCGGCAGTCGTTGAACTCGAGGATGCTGTTGGTGTAGCCGCGGTGCGAGACATTCTGGTAGCCGGGCCGCACGCTGAACCCCGGCGTTCCCATGTCGACCAGGAACGCGGTGATCAGCTTGCGGCGCCCGCGCGGGCTGTCCTCCTCGCCGCTGGCGGCGAACAGGATGACGAAATCCGCGTGGTCGGCGTGGCTGATGAAGTGCTTGGTGCCGTTGATGAGGAAATCGCCGCCCTGCTCGCGTGCCGTGGCCTTCATGCCGCGCAGGTCCGAGCCGGCCTGGGGCTCGGTCATCGCCAGGCACTCGGTGCGCTCGCCACGCACCGCCGGCAGCAGGTAGCGCTCGCGCTGCTCGCCGTTGCAGGCCAGCAGGATGTTGGAGGGCCGCGCCACGCAGCCGTACTGCAGCGCGTAGCTCGTGTAGCCGAGCTCCTTCTCGTACAGTACCCAGGCGACACCCTCGAGCCCCGCGCCGCCGAGCTCGGCGGGCATGTTGGCGGCGAACAGTCCCGCGGCCCGGGCCCGTTCACGCAGCTCGCGATACAGCTCCGGGCGCAGCGCGCCGCTGCGCTCGACCTCGTTCTCGTGCGGCACCAGCTGCTCGCGCACGAACTTGCGCGTGGTGTCGACGATCAGCTGTTGCTCTTCGGTGAGGCTGAAATCCACGGTGCTCTCCTCAGGCAGTGCTCGCGGCGCTGTGGCG
This sequence comes from Steroidobacteraceae bacterium, assembly GCA_035523985.1. GTDB lineage: Bacteria > Pseudomonadota > Gammaproteobacteria > Steroidobacterales > Steroidobacteraceae > 13-2-20CM-66-19. Next base: position 21,624 of record DATKPR010000040.1, read on the forward strand.
GGCGCGGCGCGGCACGGCCGCGGCGGCGCAGTTGCCGCCCGCCCAGCCGTGCAGCAGATCGAGCTGCAGGCGCAGCTGCGCGCTCTGGCGCGCGGGCGGCCAGTCGCGCGGGCTCGCCACCACGCTCGCCGTCAGGCCGTTGATGAAGGTGACCACCGAGCGCAGCACCTGCGCGCGCACCGCGGGCGGCCATTGCCGCCACTCGCGCCAGCCGCGCGCCAGGCAACGCGCGAAGATCTTCAGGTACTCGCGGTGCATCCAGGCGTTGATGCGCTTCAGGCGCCGGTCGGCCGACACCTGGCCCCAGAATGCCGCCCAGAATGCGCACTCGGTGAAGCGCGTCGCATCGAGCGGCAAGGCTTCGCTCAGGAGCGTGAGCAACTCGGGCTCGCCGCCGCCGGCCGCCGCGGCGAGCCGCTCCTCGATGCGCCGCAGGATCAGCCGCAGCGCCGCGATGATGATCTCGTGCTTGGTATCGAAGTAATGCGCCACCATGCCGGTGGTATAGCCGGCCTCGCGCGCGATGCGCACGATGGTGGCCCGGTCGAAGCCGCAGGCGGCGACCACCCGGCAGGCGACCAGGGCAATCTCGTCGCGCCGCCGCTGGTGATCGACGATCTTGGGCAAGGCAGGCTCCGCGCGCGCCTCAGTGCGCGCCCCGCGCGAGCCGGCCGGCCTCGCGGGGCACCGGCAGCGCTGCCTGCGCCGCCTGCAGCGCCGCAAGACGCGCCTGCACCCCGGGGTCCATGGGCGCCGCTTTGCCCGCCGTCGAGTTGACGTGCAGGTAGAGCTGCTCGGCGGCGGCGACCTGCACATCATCGCGGCGCCGGTGCAGCGCGTGAAACAACCGCACGCGCTTGGCATCCACCTCGAGCACGCGGCTCGCGACGTACAGCGGCTCGAGCGCGCGGGCCTCGGCCTGGTGCGTCACGTGCGTCTCGACCGTGTAGAGCGCCCGCCCGGAGCGCCGATAGGCATCGTCGACTCCGGCGTAACGCAGCAGCGCGTCGGTGGCATCGCCGAACACCTGCAGGTAGCGCGAGTCGGTCATGTGCCCGTTGTAGTCGACCCACTCGGGGCGCACGTGAGTCTCGACGAGCCTGAGCACCGCCGGCGCCGCCGCGCCCGCGGCCGCCGCGGCCTCGAGGGACGCCCGTGCACTCGCCGCGCCCTCCTCGTAGAGGCGCTCCTCGAGCGCACGCAGCGTCGCGCCCGCGCCGAGATTGAACTGCCGCAGCACCTGCTGAATCGCCACCAGGTAGTCGTCGCGCAGCCGCTCGAGCTCGCGGATCGAACGCCCGGCGGCCTGCTCCTGGGTGCCCTCGACCATGCGGTCGATGAGCTGCTCGGTGAGCTCGGGCGCCTCGAGCTTCGTCCAGGGCCATTTCAGACAGGGACCGAACTGGCGCAGCATGTGCCGCATGCCGGTCTCGCCACCGGCGAGGTGATAGATGAGGTTGGTGCCCATCCCGGCCCAGCGCAGCCCCGGCCCGTAAATGATCGACTCGTCGAGCTCGCCGGTCGTGGCGACGCCGTCGTTCACCATGTGCAGGATCTCGCGCCACAGCGCCTCCTGCAGCCGGTCGGTGAGATGCCCGGGCACCTCGCGCCGGACCTTGAGCGGGTGCATGCCGATGTAGCGGTAGAACCGCGCGGCCGCCTCGAGGGTGTCGGCGGAGGTTGCCTTGCCGCCGACCAGCTCCACCAGCGGCAGCAGGTAGACGGGATTGAAGGGGTGGCCGACCAGCAGCCGCTCGGGATGTTGCATGTCGCGCTGCAGATCGCTCGGCATGAGCCCCGAGGTGCTGGAGGCGATCAGCACGTCGCGCGGCGCATGGCGGCTCACCTGCGCGAGGATGCGCTGCTTCAGCTCGAGCTGTTCGGGGATATTCTCCTGGATGAAGTCGACCGAGCCCGCCATGAGGTTGAGGTCGGTCGTAAAGGAGAGCTTGCCCTTGGGCGGCAGGGGCGCGAAGGTGAGGCGCGACAGTGCGCCCTCGGCATTCTCGACAGCGCCGCGGATCCACGCCTCCATCTCCGGCTTGACGTCGGCGGCCACGACGTCGATGCCGAAGTGCAGCGCCCGCGCCGCCCAGCCGCCGCCGATCACACCCGTGCCGAGCAGCCCCAGCGTCTTCACGTGTCTCATGATTCAGGACACCATCCCGCGCCATGCGGTCTTTTTAATGTTGTCGTAATAATATAATAAACCGGCGCGTGGCGCACGGCGCCCGGGCACCGCCGCCGCGGTGCCGACCGCGCGGCGCACACGCTTGCCGCGCTTGAGCCGCGCCACCGCGGGCGCGCACAATGGCCTCCACCCAGGAACCCACGATCACGACAGGAGACCCCATGGGACTGCTCGATGGACTGATAGGCGGCGTCGTCGGCGCCGAGATGGCGAGCGTAGTGAACACCTTCATCCAGCAGCACGGCGGCGTGCAGGGGATCGTCGGCCAGCTCGAGAGCCAGGGCCTCGGTGCCACGGCGCGCTCCTGGGTGTCGACCGGCGCCAATCAGGCGATCTCGCCCGAAGAAATCACCAGGGTATTCGGCAGCAGCCCGATCCTCGGCCAGCTCGCCGCCAGAACGGGCCTGAGCCCGCAGGATCTGGCGACGAAACTCTCGCAGGCGCTGCCGGCCGCCATCGACAAGCTGACACCCGCGGGAACGCTCGCCGGCAAGTAAGCAACGCCGCTTTGCAACACATTGTGAGAGTGCGGGGCGCGCGCCCCGCGCTCGCCTTGCATTGCCCGGTGCCGCGGTGCAAGGTGACGGCTGCTCGCGGCGCGCCGGCCCGATCCGGCTCTTACCGATCACGAAGGGGAGTGGCATGACCGTTCGCGCGTTTTTCCTCGCTTTGACGCTCGCGGTGACCGGCACCGCCGGCGCCGTGCCCTATCCACAGCACGGCCGTGCACCCGCCGCCACCGACGTCGGCGCGACCGGCAGCGTCGCCGCGTCCGAGCCGATCACCGTGACCGTGGCACTCACGCTCGGCAACGCGGCGCAGGTCGAGCCGCTGCTCGAGGCGCTCTACACCCAAGGCTCCCCGCAGTATCACCAGTTCCTCAGCGCACAGCAGTTCGCGGAGCGCTTTGCGCCGGATGCGGCGACGCTCGCCGCGGTGACCCGGCACTTTACGGCGGCGGGACTCACCGTGACCCGCAGCGCCACGGCGCACCTGCGCGTCAGCGGCAGCCCGGCCGCGATCGAGCGCGCCTTCGGCGTGCAGCTGCATACCTACGCGGTGGCGGCCACCGCCACCGCGCCCGGATATCTCTACCATGCGCCGCTCGCCGCCCCGCAGCTGCCGGCGGCGCTCGCCCCCGCGGTGCGCGGCGTGTTCGGACTCGACAATCGCCCGCGCCTCTTCCCGCACGCGCAGCGGGCGACGCTGCGCCCGCGCCACCAGGGCGGCGCGCCCAATACCCCGGATCCGCCCGGCGCCTGGACCGTGAGCGACTTCGCCGCCTGGTACGACGTGAAGCCGCTGTATCGCAGCGGTATCGACGGCCGCGGCCGCACCATCGGCATCATCAGCCTCGCCGCCTTCACCCCGAGCGACGCGCTCGGTTACTGGAGCTCGCTCGGACTCAGCTTCAATCCCAACCGCATCAATGTCGTGAACGTCGACGGTGGCCCGGGCCCCGTATGCGATGACTGCGGCTCGCTCGAGACGACGCTCGACGTCGAGCAGTCGGGGGGCATCGCCCCGGGCGCGCGCATGCAGGTGTACCTCGCCCCCAACACCAACCAGGCCTTCATCGACGCGTTCGCCCAGGCGATCGACGACGACATCGCCGACACGGTCTCGTGCAGCTGGGGTGAGTGGGAGCTGTTCGACTCGCTCAATCCCTTCGGCAACGGTCCCATCGCCAACCCGGTGACCGGCACCGAGACCAGCACCCTGGCCGCGCTCTACGATCTGCTCGCGCAGGCGGCGCTGCAGGGACAGAGCTTCTTCGCGGCCGCGGGCGACAACGGCGCCTGGGATGAGCAGGACGAGCTGCCGCCGAACTACACGCAGGTGCTCTCGGTCGACGATCCGGCGGCGCAGCCGTTCCTGACCGCGGCCGGCGGCACCACGCTGCCCGGCGTGCAGGCCTTCAGCGACCCGCCGGGGTTCAGCGTCGACATCGCGACCGAGCAGGCCTGGACCTGGGACTACCTGATTCCGCTGTGCGAGGCGCTCGGCCTCGACCCGCTCGGAGCGCTCTGCGGCATCTATCCGGCAGGCACCGGCGGCGGCGTCAGCATTTACTTCCCGCAGCCCTTCTATCAGCGGGGTGTGCCCGGCATGGCGAACACCGAGCCGCACCAGAAGCTCTACGACGAGTCGCAGAACCCGCCGGCGCTGATCGCCGCGCTCCCGGCCGGTTTCCCGGGGCGCAACCTCCCCGACCTGTCGGTGAACTCCGATCCCGAGACCGGCTATGCGGTCTGGTACACCTCCAGCGCCAGCGGCTTCAGCGTCGAGGACTACTGGGGTGGCACCAGCTTCGCGGCGCCACAGCTGAATGGCGTGACGGCGCTGCTCGCGCAGGGCACGCGCCACCGCGTCGGACTCCTCAATGTGCCGCTCTACCAGTTGCTGCGTCAGGGCGGCGCTTACCAGGGTCGCAACGCACCGCTGCGCGACATCGTCGACGGCGACAACTGGTACTTCTATGCACACAAGGGCTATGACCAGACCACCGGCGCCGGCGTCCCCGACGTCGCGAACCTTCTCGAGGCGCTCCAGGGTCTCGAGTTCTGATGATCCCCCGGCTGAGGTGAGCGCGCGGGGCGGCACGAGCCGCCCCGCTCTCTTTATGGGCGTGCGGGCGCCGTGAGCGTCTGGTCCCGCAAGCCGGTGGCGCTGTGCATCGCCGAGAGCCGCGGCGAGCGCGGGCCGCACCTCACGCGCACGCTCGGCTTCTGGAGCCTCACGGCCTTCGGCGTCGGCTGCACCATCGGCGCGGGGATCTTCTCGCTCACCGGCGACGTCGCCGCCCATCAGGCGGGACCGGCGGTATCGCTCGCGTTCGTGCTCGCGAGCATCGTCTGCTTCCTGGCAGGCTTGTGCTACGCGGAGTTTGCGGCGCTGGTGCCCATCTCCGGCAGCGCCTATACCTACGCGTACGTCACCCTCGGCGAGCTCGTCGCCTGGATCATCGGCTGGAGCCTCGTGCTCGAGTGGCTTTTTTCCGCCTCACTGGTTGCCATCAGCTGGTCGGGCTACGCGCAGGCCGCGCTGCACGACCTCGGCGCCGGCTTTCCGGCGCGGCTGTCACAGGCACCGTTCACGCTCGATTCCCGGCATCACCTCACCCCGACCGGCGCGTGGCTCGATCTGCCGGCGGCCGCCGTGGTGCTCGGCTGCACTGCCCTGCTGCTCGCCGGCACGCGCGCCTCCGCCGCGGTCAACACCGCGATCGTGCTGACCAAGGTCGCGGTGCTGGTCGTGCTGGTGGCCGCAGGGGCGCGCTACGTGCACCCGGTTCATTGGCGGCCGTTCGTCCCGGCGAACACCGGCACCTTCGGCGAGTTCGGCTGGTCCGGCGTGGCACGCGGTACCGGCATCCTGTTCTTCGCATACCTCGGGTTCGACGGCGTCTCGACGCTCGCCGAGGATGCACGCAACCCGCAGCGCACGCTCCCGTGGAGCCTGTTCGCCTCGCTCCTCGTCTGCGCCGCGCTGTACCTCGCGGTGAGCCTCACCGTCACCGGGCTCGCCGATTACCGCTCGCTCGGGGTCCCGGATCCGCTCTATTACGCGCTCTCCGCGGCGCAGGTGCCGCTCGGTCCCATCAAAGTGCTGGTGAGCGTGGTGGCCATCGTCGGTCTGGTGTCGGTGGTGCTCGCCTGCATCGTCGGCCAGGTGCGCATCTTCTATTCGATGGCGCGCGACGGTCTCCTGCCACCGGCGCTCGGGCGGGTGAGCGGTGCGCACGGCACGCCGGCCGTCGCGACGCTCGCCACCGGCGCCGTCGCGGCGCTGATCGCCGCGGTGGTGCCGCTCGCCGCGCTCGGGGAGCTGATCTCGCTCGGGACGCTGCTGGCCTTTGCCATGGTCTGCATCGGCGTGCTGGTACTGCGGCGGATCGAGCCGGCGGCGCACCGGCCGTTTCGCACGCCGTGGGTACCGCTGGTGCCGCTGCTCGGGGTCGCGAGCTGCTGCGCGCTCATGCTGAGTCTGCCGGCGGCGACCTGGCTGCAGCTGCTCCTGTGGAGCGCGCTGGGACTCCTCATCTATGCGGCCTACGGGCGACGGCACTCGCGCCTGCGCAGCGCCTCAGCGGCCGCGCGCCGCGCCTCCGCCTGAGAGCTCCGCGCTACAGAAGCGACGGATGCGCGCGCAGGCGGCATCGAGGCGCGCTTCGTCGGTTGCGAAGCACACGCGCACGCAGCCCGCGGTCGCGCGGCCGAACGCCGCACCGTCCATCACCGACACCCGCTGCGAGGCGTACAGCGCGCGCACGAACTCGGCCCCCGAGAGACCGGTCGCGCCGACATCGATGAGCATGAACATGCCGGCCTCGGGCTCGAGCAGCCTCAGTCCCGGCACCCCCTGCAGCCCCGCGCTGAAACGCTGCTGGCGCAGGCGGCAGAACTCGCGCGCGCGCTGCTCGGCGTCCGCGGCGATCTCGAGCGCGGTGATCGCCGCCTCCTGCACGAAACCCGGCAGGCCGAACAGCATGCACATGGCGAGCAGCTCGGCGTTCACCGCGAGCTCGCGCGGCCCCACCAGCCAGCCGGCGCGCCAGCCCGTCATGGCATGGGACTTCGACAGGCTGCCGAGCGTCACCACCCGCTCGGGCATCTCGGCCGCGAGGCTCGGCACGCGTCCGCCGGGGGCAAGCCCCGCGTACACCTCATCGACGATGAGCCACAGGTCGTGGCGGCGCGCCAGCGCACCGATGGCCGCCAGCTCGGCGGCGTTGAAGATCAGGCCGCTCGGGTTGTTGGGGCTCGCCCAGACGATGGCGCGCGTCCGGCCGGTGATGAGGCCGGCAAGCGCGCCGACATCGGGCCGCAGCGCCGCATCCGCCGGTGCGCGCACCAGCCGCGCCCCACCGACCTCGAGCGTCGCCGGGTAGGTCGGGTACAGGGGCTCGAAGGTGATGACCTCGTCCCCCGGGCCTGCGATGCACAGCGAGGCCACGAACAGCGCATTCTGCGCGCCGGCGAGGTACACGACGTTCTCGGCCGTGACCGCCTGCCCGGTGCGTGCAGCGTGGCTGCGGGCGATCGCCTGGCGCAGCGCGAGGCGGCCGGCCGCCGCCACGTAGTGGGTGTCGCCGCGGCGCAGCTGCTCGATGGCCCGCTCGAGCACCGGCGCCGGGGTCGCGATATCGGGATCACCGACGCTCAGGATGATCACGTCCTCACCGCGCTCGAGAGCGGCGACCGCCTCGTAGTGCGTGAGCCAGGCATCAGCGCCCGTGCCGCCGATCCTGCCGGTGAGTGCGGAGAATTTCACGCGGCTAACTGTGCGTGGCCGGTGCTAACATTTCAAGCGCATGAGCACCGTCCCCTGGACAGTCGGCCGCTACGTCATCGAGACCGTCGTGGCCAACGGCATCGACACCGCCTTCGGCATTCCGGGGGTGCACAACATCGAGCTGTATCGCGGTGTCGGGGCGGCGCGCCTGCGCCACGTGCTCGCACGCCACGAGCAGAACGCCGCCTTCGCCGCCGACGGCTATGCGCGCGCCAGCGGGCGTCCCGCCGCGGTGCTGGTGATCTCCGGTCCGGGCCTGAGCAACGCCCTGACCGCGGTCGCCCAGGCCTGCTCCGACTCGGTTCCGATGCTGGTCATCGCCAGCACCCCGGTGCGGGCCTCGTTGGGGAAGCGCTGGGGCGTACTGCACGAGCTCCCCGACCAGCGCGCACTCGCCGCGGGCGTCACGCGCCTGGCGCTGCATGCGAATTCGGCGACCGAGGTACGCACGCACCTTGCAGCGGCGTTCGCCGCTCTCGCGGGCGGACGGCGGCGGCCGGTCTACCTCGGTATTCCCCTCGACCTGCTCGCCGAGACCACGGAGCTGCGGCCCGAGCGCTTCGCCGCCGCGAGCCTCGCGCCACAGGCGGATCCGCAAGCGCTCGCGGCCGCACGCACGCTGCTTGCGAGCGCCGCCCGCCCGCTCATCATCGCCGGCGGCGGCGCGCGTCACGCCGGGGCCGCGCTCACGCGGCTGCTCGAGACGCTCGATGGCTATCTCATCACCACCGTCGCCGCCAAGGGCGTGATCCCCGAGAGCCACCCGGCGAATCTCGGCGCGAGCCTCCCGTACCGCGCCACCCAGGAGCTGCTCGCGGCCGCCGACGTGGTGATCGCAGCCGGCACCGAGCTCGCCGAGACCGACATCTATACGACGGTGCGCGTCACCGTACCCGGCCGGCTGATTCGCATCGATATCGACCCGGCGCAGCTCGCCGAGCCGGCCGCACAGCAGATCGCAATCCACGCCGACGCGCCTGCGGCGCTCGCGGCGCTCGCCGATGGCCTGCCGGGCCGGCACGGCTGGCGCCACGTGCAGGGCGATGCCGGCCCGAGGCGCGCCATGATCGAGGCGCAGATCGGCGAGCACGGCAGCACGCTGCTGCGCGTGGTGCGGGCGCTGCGCGCCGCGCTGCCCGCCGACGGCGTCGTGTTCAGCGACATGACCCAGGTCGCCTATACCGGCAATTACGCCTTTGCCGCCGACCGCCCGGACAGCTGGTTTCATCCCTGCGGGTACGGCACGCTCGGCTTCGCCCTGCCGGCGGCGATCGGGGCGAAGATCGCCCAGCCCGAACGCCCGGTCGTGGCGCTGGCCGGAGACTTCGGCGTGCAGTTCACCCTGCAGGAGCTCCTGACCGCGGCCGAGCTCGAACTGCCGCTGCCCGTCCTGGTGTGGAACAACTCATCCCTCAAGCAGATCCGCGACGACATGCTCGCCGCCGGCATCGAGCCCGTCGGAGTCAGCGGCCGCAATCCCGACTTCGAGGGCCTGGCCGCCGCCCTCGGCGCCCAGGCGCTGCGCGTGCGCGGACCGGAGGCTCTCGGCGCCGCCCTCAGCCGCGCGCTCGCGGCGCGCGGTCCGACGCTGCTGGAAGTGCGCGCCGGGGATTTCTAGCGCCGCGCTCACCGCAGTGTCTTCCAGTCGCGCAGGATCTCACGCGCCGCGTTGTGCCCGGGGATCCCGGAGACCCCGCCCCCGGGATGGGTCGAAGAGCCGCATTGGTAGAGGCCGCGCACCGGGGTGCGGTAATCGGCCCAGTGCGGCGCCGGGCGCTGCCAGAAGAGCTGATCGGCGCTCAACTCCCCGTGAAAGATGTGACCCTGCGGCAGGCCGACGATGCGTTCGAGGTCGGGCGGCACCAGCAGCTCGAAGTCGATGACCTGCCTGGAGAAGCCGGGCGCCATCTCGTCGATGACGGCGAACGCGGCGCGCGCCAGGTTTGGCTTCTCCTCGGCCCACTCGGCACCCCCCTTGAGCGTGTAGGGAGCGTGTCCGCCGAAGACGTTGATCACGTGCTTGCCGGGCGGGGCGAGCGAGTCGTCCACGAAGGTCGGCACCACCGGGGTGAGGAACGGCTGGCGCGAGTACCAGCCGTACTTGGCGTCGTCGTAGGCGCGCTCCAGGTAGTCGATGCCCGGCGCCAGGTGTACGTAGGTCGGATAGGCAAAGCCGGCGCGCCCGGGGTCGAAGGCGCGATAGGCCGGCGCAGCCTCGGCGGCGATGTTCATCTTGAAGGCGGAGGAGAAGGTGCGGAACGCATCGATGTCCGCCAGCAGCTCAGCCGGCAGATGCTGCGGCGCCACCAGCTGCCTGAACAGCGTCTTCGCATTGGCGTTCGAGACCACCACCCGGGCGCGGAACTCGCGCCCGTCGGCGGTGCGGATGCCGCGCGCCGTGCCGCCGGTTACCAGCACTTCCGCGACGGGGGCACCGGTCAGGACCTCCATGCCGAAGCGTTGACCTGAGCGCGCGATCGCCTGGGTGATCGCGCCCATGCCGCCGCGGATGAAGCCCCAGCCACCCGCGCCGGCATGCTCGCCCATCAGGTGATGCAGGATCACATAGGCGGTGCCCGGCGAGCGCGGCCCGGCGAAGGTGCCGATACAGGCGTAATAGCCCAGCACCGACTTGATCACGTCGCTCTCGAACCACACCGACAGATAGTCGTAGGCGCTTTGCGTCAGCAGGTCGATGAGGCGATACATGCGATCGCCGACCGTGCGCTGCCGCCACAGGAGCGCAGCGGAGTCGCGGAAGTTGCGCCAGCGGCGGCGCGTGGGGTCGACCGGCGTCTCGAAGAGTAGTCCCCGCACGAGCCGCGCGGCCTCCTCCAGATGGCGGGAGAACTGCGGGTAGATCTCGGCATCGTGCCGCGAGAATCGCGCGAACTCCGCCTGGGTCTTCCTGAGGTCGTCGCTGTAGACGATGTAGTCATCGCCCCCGAGCGGGCAGAACAGATCGTTGGCGGGCAGCACCTCGAGGCCGCAGGCGTGCAGATCCAGGTCGCGGATCACGCGCGGGTGCAGCAGGCTCATCACGTAGGAGAAACGCGAGGCGCGGAAGCCCGGGGCGAACTCCTCGGTCACCGCGGCGCCTCCCACGAGCTCACGCCGCTCGACCACCAGCGTGCGCAGGCCCGCCTTGGCGAGATAGGCACCGCAGGTGAGCCCGTTGTGCCCCGATCCGATGACGATCACGTCGTAGTCAGCCACCATCCCCGGATTCTAACGGCACTCCCGGGGCGTATGCTGCGCGTACCGCAAGTGTCCGGGGGAGTCCATGCGTTTGGTTCTCTTTTGGCTGCTGGTCGCCCTCGGCGTGGGCGCGCTGCTGCCACCGCTCTTCACCCATGGCGACTGCACCGCCGAGTTCGACGCGGTCGCCGATCAGCTCGAAGGCGCCCGCGGCGCGCTCGCAACGCTGCCGAAGGCCCGGCAATATCTCGCCGCCCACGGCCTCGCCTACCAGACGCTGAGCCCGCAGCAGTGTGCGGCGGCGCATCTGCGCGAGGTGGAAAGCTGCCCGAGCGGCGTACTGCTGCTCGGCGCCGTCCCGGTCAAGGACCGCGTGTGCCGCTACTACCGCGACGACAGCGTGCGCTTTCAGCTCGCCTTCAACGTCCGCGACCAGCTGATCCACGTCCAGACGGACATGCATCCCTACCGCATGCTGAAATTCCCGGGGACGGCGTTCGAGATCGACGTCGCGAAGTAACCGCCGACGTGGGCTCCGCTCAGCGGGCGTGGCTCGCCGGACGCCCGGTGGCGCGCGAGCGCACCGTGGCTTCGGCGAGATAGTCGACCTGCGAGCCGGCCCCCGCGCCCGCCTGCGCGCGCCGCTCCAGGACCGCGGTCTCGACGTGCGGATCGGTGGCGCCGGCACGCCGTGCGGCCGCGAGCGCCAGCTCGCGCGAGACGCGCCGGGCGTGCTCGATCGCCTGGCGGGCGTCGCGGTAGTCCTGGTTACCCGCAGGATCGTGCACACGGAACACATCGAGCGAGGGCTGGTTGACCAGGATCTCGCGCGTCTCGGACACCACACCGGCAACCGCCCCTACGGCATTGCATGCCGCGGCGTGCTCGGGGACCGTGAGCTGCGCGGCGAGTCGGCGCGCCACTTCCGGGTAGTAGGCACTCGCCGGCGCGCCGACCGCGATCAGTGGCAGCGCCAGACGGATCGAGGCATCCACGAGCTTCGAGAAGGGGCGCCCTGCCACCGTGTCCTCGAGCAGCGCTCCGAGCGGACCCCAGCGGCCGTGACTCGCCTCGATGCCCGGATCGTGCGCGAGCGCGCATTGCAGCACCACGCGGGCCGCCTCCCGCACGACGTGCTCATAGGTCCGCTCGCAGATTCCCTCGGGCGTATCGCCCTGCGCACGGGCGCGGATGTTGCGCTCCTCGGTCGCGAGTATCGTGGCCCCGAGACGCGCCGCCTCGGCGTTCCAGTCGCGCTGCCGGCCGAGCACGTGCATGGCATCGCTCGGAGTGAATCCCGCGACGGTCGCGAGCCCGCGATCGACGAGCCGCCGCACCGCCTCCACTCCCTGAGCGGTGCGCGCGGCATCCCCGAGACGCCGCGGCGACTCGCCGAGCATTTCCCATACCCGCCGCTCGAGGCGGTCGAGCTCACCGCCGGGATCGCGCCCGGGGTTGCGATAGGCAAAGCTGCCGGCGAAGGGCGGCAGCCGCTCGCTGGCCGCGAGCTTGCGCAGCTCCTCGAGCACGCCGGGGAAACGCGCGGCCAGCAGCGCCAGCGGCATCGCCTTCCTCGGTCCGACCTTGAGGCGCCCGTCGCGGTCGAGGTGCACCTCGCTGTCGCCGCCGAGCCCGCAGGTGCGCACGTCGATCGCTTCGACCATGGTGCGCCAGCCGGCGATCACCGCGCCCTCCTCACGCACCACCGGGCGGCCGTCGATCACGACAGCGACGTCGGTGGTCGTGCCGCCCATGTCCGCGACGACGAAGTCCGTGAGCCCGCTCAGGAACCCCGCGCCGACGACGCTCGCCGCCGGACCCGAGAGCACCGTCTCCACCGGATACTCGAGCGCGACTTCGGCCCGGATCAGCGTACCGTCGCCCTTGACGACCATCACCGGCGCGCCGATCCCCTCCTGTGCGAGCACGCGACCGAGCGCCTCGAGCAGCGCACGGATCTGGGGCGTGAGGCGCGCGTTGAGCGCCGCCGTCAGCGCCCGCTTCGGCGCATCGAGCTGCGAGGAGAGCTCATAGCTGCAGGTCACGGGCCGGTCGCACAGCGCGCGGATGCACTCCCGGGCGCGCAGCTCATGCGCCGGGTTACGCACCGAGAACATGCCGGCCAGTGCGAAGGCTGCGACCCGGGGGGCGTGCTCGCGCACCGCGGCCTCGATCGCCGCCACATCGAGCGGCTCGGCCTCCTCGCCGGTGGCCTCATGCCCACCGCGCACGCGCACGATGACGCCGCCACCGTCGCGCCTGAGTCCCGAGCGCTCGACCATCCGTTCGTCGAAGCCGATGAGGATCGTGCAAATCGGGCTGAAGCGTCCCTCGACCACCGCATTGGTCGCGAGGGTCGTCGACACGGACACCAGCGAGACGTGTTCGCGACCCGCCTCGAGCCTGCCGAGCACCGCGCGTAGCGCATCCCCGAGACCGAGCGACAGATCCCAATGGGTGGTGAGTGCCTTGGCGGTGGCGATGACGCGCCGCTCGCCGTCGAGCGCGACGGCGTCGGTATAGGTTCCCCCGGTATCGAGCCCGATCCAGATCTCCGGCGGGGAATTGGAGCCTGCGGCGGTCAAAGTGCCGCGAATGGTAAATGACTCGGCCGCGTGAGTCGCGCCCGATCACGCCCGCTCACGATAGCTGCCCGGGCAAGAGCACCTCGTGTGGACGCTTGTCGTCACGCAGGCCGAGAAACACCGGCTGGCGGAGCTTGCGGTCCGCCGTCCACTCCTGGAAGGAGATCTGAGCGATCAGCTTTGGGGCCACAAACACGACCCCCTTCCCGCGGGGAGGGTCTACGACTGCAGGGTGACTGCTCGCCAGCGGCCGCAGCCTCTGATGAAGTGCGGCGAGCGTGCCGCCATCGAAGCCGGTGCCGACTTTCCCGACGTAATGCAGTCGACCGCTCTCATAGGCACCGAGAAGAAGTGCGCCAAAGTGCTTGCGCGTGCCGGCCGGCTTCGTGTATCCGCAGATCACGAACTCATCCTCCTGATGCACCTTCACTTTGAGCCAGCGGGTGCTGCGCGCTTGCACGTACGGGCTCGACAGATCCTTTGCCACCAGGCCCTCGTAGCCGTGGCGTCTCGCGATCCGGAAGGCCTCGAGGCCGTTTGCCGCGAGGATGTGAGATGGCAACAGCGTATTTCCCGGGCCGAGCGACTTCAGCATCACCGCGCGGCGCGCGGACAGCGGCGCGCGCCGCAGATCCTCACCCGCGTGAAACAGGCAATCGAACACGACGAATACCGGCTCGCCCTGCTGCTTCTGCAGGAGCTGGAAGCGTGAGACGCCCTTCCTGTCGAATATCACGACCTCCCCATCGAGAAGGAGCGTGTCCGCGCTCAGCGCTCTGATCGCCGCCGCAATCGCGGGGAAGCGGTCCGTACGGTCTTTGCCGTTCCGCGAGAGCAGCCGCACCCGTTCTCCTTCCTTGTAGGCGAGGACCCGGTCGCCGTCGTATTTCTCCTCGTACACCCATCCGGACTTGTCGAACGGCGCGGCCGCCAGGGTGGCCAGCATAGGCTCCGCGCGAAATGGGATTCGGCTCGTCTTCTTCATCGGCAGGAGAGTAAAGGCTGCGAGTGGCGCCGCCCAGTCACCTCCGGTCGTTTGCGTTAATCTCTATTCCCGACCTCGCCTTGCGTGGGGGAGACTGGCCCCCGGTTTCCCTGCAGGGCACGCGTCTTAGCAGTCCCGAGGAGAACCCGGATGCCTCCGACCGCCATGTTCTTCTACTGGGTGACCCGCGCGGCGGTGACCGCGATTCTCGTCACCGCGCTGCTCGCGGGCTCTTACTACGGGGTGCGATTCCTCCTCGGGCGATGGCCGGGCCCCCGATGATCAAGCGCTGAGAGGAGAGGCGAATGCCGTATAGCCATAATCTCGAGCTGCCCCCATCGGTGCGCACGCATCTTCCGGACCATGCGCAGGACATCTACCGCGAGGCTTTCAATCATGCCTTTGAGGCACACAGGGGCGATCCACGCCAGGAGGAGGCCGCACATCGCATCGCCTGGGCGGCGGTCAAGCGGCGCTACGTAAAGGAAGGAGACCGCTGGATCGAGCGCCTCTGAGCTGACCGGACCGCCTGGCTCGTCGACCCCTCTTCCTCCGTGCCCGGGGCCTTGAAATCCCTTCTGGCGCCCTCACTTAGGGCCGTGCATCCGAGACACACAGAGGGGTAGTTATGGAACTGATCAAGCTCTCGATCGCGGGCAGCACACTGCTGGTTGCCGCTCAGTGGTACACAGTGGTCCGCGAGCGATTTTTCAGCCACAAGTAACGGCCGCTGCGCTCACCCGCACTTCAGCCGGCGAGCAGGACCTCCGCCTCGATTTCAACCGGAATGTCGAAGGGCAACTCGGCCATGCCCACGGCACTGCGGCTATGGGCGCCGGTCTCGGGGCCGAAGACCTCGAGGATCAGATCCGAAAAACCATTGATCACGCTCGGCTGCCGGCTGAAACCCGGTGCGGAGTTCACCATGCCGAACACGCGCGACCAGGCGGCGATGCGATCGAGATCGCCCAGGGCGCGCCGCAGGCTCCCGAGCATCGACAGCGCCGTGAGCCGCGCCGCGGTGTAGCCCTGCTCGACCGTCAACTCCCGACCCACCTTGCCGAGCGGCCGCGCGAACGAGCCGTCGGGCGCCTGCGGTCCGTGCCCGGAGATGAGGGCTCTGCCGCCCACGATTCTCACGAACTCGAACGGCAGCACCACCCCGGGCGGAGGACGGGGCGGCGGCGGCAGCAGCAGCTGAAGCTCACCCAGGCGGGTGTCAATGTGTCCCAAGCAACGCATCCAGTTTACGAAGCTGACTCTCGTTGCCGGCGCGCGAGCGCGCGGTCCAGACCTCATCATGCATGGCATCGACCGTGATGACGAGCGTGACGCCCGCGGCCGTCGCCTGGAACTCGACGACCGTGGCAACCTCGTAAGGCTCGACGCCCGGCACGAAGTCCGCGACCGTCTTAAAAGCGAGGCGTTTCCCCGGCGTGACCTCGGTGTAAATCACCCTGGCCTTCGTCGTGAGCGGCATCCCCGCCTGCTTCATGAACGCGACCTGCGCCGGCGCGACCGCGGTCATGTCGTAGCTGAGCTCGCCACCCGGGCGCAGATCGAGGGCGGTGACCTTCACCTCGAACCCCTCCGGTCCCCACCAGGATTCGATTCCCTGCCGGGTCGTCCACAGGGCCCAGACTCGCTCGCCCGGGACGGCATAGGTCCGCTCGAGCGAAAACTGCGCCCGCGCAACCGGGCGTTTTGCCGTCACCGGGACTTCCCCTTGAGCGCGTTCCCGAGCCGATCGAGCCGTTTGTTCCAGTGACACCGGTAACTCGTGACCCACGCTTCGAGCCGGTCGAAGGCGTCCGCACGTAGCGAATAGAGGCGCTTCTGCCCGTCGGGACGCATCTGCACGATGCCCGCCTCCGCCAGGATCCGCAGGTGCCGCGAGACACCGGACTGGTGGATGTCCATGCGCTCGACGATGTCGCCGACCGCCCACTCGCCGGATCTCATCGCCTCGAGGATGCGCAGCCGCGCCGGGTCCGCCAGCGCCTGAAACATCAATACATGCGGATCCATGTATATACATTATCATGCAATACACGACTCGTCAAGTGATCCTGGGTGGCCACGACCCCCGCAGCCTACTTCTGCGAGCTTACAAACTCTTCCAGCACCGCCTTGCGCAGCAGGTCGGGTGGCAGCAGTCCCTGGGCGAGAATGAAGTCGTGGAATTTCCTCTGGTCGAACCTGGCGCCGAGCGCGGCTTCGGTCTCCTTGCGCAGCGACAGCAGCCGCGTATATCCATAAAAGTAGCTGTTGGCCTGGCCGGGTGCGCGGTAGGTGAATCGCTCGACCTCCTCCTTCGCGAAGGCGTGACTCAACACCACGTCCTGCTCCAGCACCCGGTAGGCGCGAGCGGGCGTGACCGCGCCGCTTTGCAGCTCGGGGTCGAGAAACGCGCGCGCCGCGCGCAGCAGGCGCAGCTGCAGGGTCAGCAGCTGGCCGTCGGCGGGCTCGTAGGGCTGCATGAGGTACTCGGAGTACAGTCCCCAGCCTTCCGCATTGGTGGAGTTGAAGGCATACAGCGCGCGTGCCTCGCTCACCCCGTGCTCAACCATGGAGTCGAACTGCAATTCGTGGCCGGGGCGCGCCTCGTGTGCGGTCAGCGTCCAGGCGACGGCATCGAAGGTGAAGTCGTCGTACTTATCCTCGCCGCCACCGGCCGTTGCCGGGGGAATGTTCAACGGCAGCACGAACTCACCGCGCTGACCCGTGTTGTGCAGGAACGGCGGTGGCGACATATGCGGCGCCGGCTGCTGCGCCGTCTCGGCCGCGGTGGCGAGGCGGATGATGGCCGGGCGGTCGGGCAGCGTGACCAGATTCTGCCTGACGATGATCTGCTCGATCTGGTGCAGGCGGTTGTTGAAGAAGGGCAGGATCGCATCGCCCGTGATCTGCTTCTTCTTGAGCTCGCGAATCACCGCGCGATAGTCGCTCGAGGGATAGCCGTTGGTCCTGGCGACCTCGGCCGCGAGCGGCGCCATCTGCTGTTGGCACTCGCTGAAGGCGGCGTGCGCCAGGGCGGCGATCCTCTCCGGAGGAAGATCGATCCCGTACTCCTCGAACGCCAGTGCGTACTTCTCCCTGGGCAGCCGGAAGTCGGTGCGTGCCTTGGGGAGTATGTTCGCGCGTACCCAGCCGTCGTAGGCGATGAGCTGCGTCTTCAGGTCCGCGTAGGCATCTTGCCAGCCGGTGAGTCCATACTTGCGGAACAGCGCGCCAATCCCGTCCACGTAGTTGGAATTGCGCCCGAGCTCGGTCTCCACCTCGCCCTTGGACGGATAGAGCATGCCAAGCTTGGCGATCTGCTCGAGCTCGCGTTGCTTGAAGATCTCGGTGATTGGCGGCGCGCCGCCTTCGAGGCCGGCGTATCGGCGCAGACGCGCAACCGCGGCTGGCCGGCGTTCCGCGGCGACCTGGTCATCCAGCAGCACGCGCAGGCCCTGAAACACGGCCGCGCTGGCGTTGTGGAACGGCACCTCGTGCCGCAGCTCGTAGTCCTCCTGGCGGAACTGCCGGTCGAGCGCCTTGTGCAGGATCTCCATATCCTCGCGTACCCTGGGGTCGGACTCGCGGGGGCGCGCCGCATCGATTCCGGCGAGCACCTGCTCCAGCTCGTGCCGCCGCTGCATCTCATCCACCAGGGTCGGGTGGGAGATGAGCGCATCGAACTGCGCCAGCCCCTCCCGTGACCCCCGTTCGGGACGATGCGCGAGCTCCACATCCAGGAGCTTCTGCGTGTAGGCGTTACTGCGCTCGATCCAGTCCCTGTCGGGATGCTGTGGGTTGTCGGCCGCGCGGGCCAACGCCGCTGCGCAAAGCAACATCGGCAGGAGTGCAGCGGTCGGGTAGCGGCGCATATCGGCCTCTGAAGTCACACACGGGGGCGGCATTATACCCAGCGGCCGCACGCCGGCCGTCCCCGGTCGCGTTCCTCACGACCGCCCGGTCACTTGCCGCAACCACCGGTCGACGGGTTGAGACAGCCCACCGAGTTACGCTGAATGCGCTCGGTGGTCTCCCGCCCCTCCTTCGCGATCAGCTCGGCCTCCGCAACGGTCAGGCAATGCAGCGCGGTTGGAAGCCGTGAGCCCATGGGCGTCTCGCGCTTGCAGAATACCTTCTCGCCATTCCGCATCGTCGGCTTGTAACCCTGATCGAGTAGCAGCGCCTCCCGGCGTGCCTCGTCGGCAGCACTCGCCGTGGGCCCGGCGGCGGGCGCCTTCGCCGCCGTGGTGTCTGCGGGAGCCGTGGCAGCCGCCACAGCGCGATCGGGCTGAATCGTGTCGGCGCGGCTCTTTTGATCCGCGCCGCCGGGGCTCTGGACAGGAACCCCGGGAGCCGGCGGATCCGCGAAGGCAAGAGAGCCACTCGCCGCTGCAAACAATACGAGCATCACAACGGTGCGATTCATGACTGCGCCCTCGATGACCGGCACAGACGAATACTTGAGCCCCCTGCTGAGAAAATGCAACACCCGCGACGGACCCGCCTTCGCCCACCCAAGGCGCGCTGGTGGCGGCGCTGGCACCAGCGCGGGCCGCGGCCGTAGCGCCGGCTGACCGGTCGCTCTTCTTCCGGACTCCGTTCTGTACGGTTTCAGGTTCGAGTCAGGTTGCTTGCTACACTGGCGCACGTCATGCAGCGCCTCCAGCCGATCGTTGTTGCCATGCTGTGCGGCGCCACACTCCTCGCGCCGCGCCTCGTCCTCGCCCAGGCGGGTCCCCCGTACATCACCAACGACCCCGGCACGCCGGGCGACGGCAACTGGGAAATCAACGTCGCATCGATGACGACCCGCTCGGAGGGAGTGACCGAGTGGCAGCTCCCGCAGCTCGATCTCAACTTCGGGCTCGGCGATCGCATTCAGCTCACCTACGAGATCCCTTACGTCATGCAGAGTGGCGCCGGAGCGCCGCAGGCGAGCGGCTGGAGCAACGCCTTCCTCGGCGTTAAGTGGCGCTTCCTCGATCAGGGCGAGGGCGGCTGGCAGATGTCGCTCTTTCCCCAGTATGAAACCCCAGGCTCGGCCAGCGCGCAGCAGCAAGGCATCGCCGAGGAGGGCTCGCGGTTCCTGCTGCCCTTCCAGGTCTCAAGATCGGTCGGGGCGCTCGATCTAGACTTCGAGGCCGGCTACTACTTCGCTCACCGCGGGCCCGAAGAGCGCATCCTTGGCCTGGTCGCCGGTCACAAGTTCACGCCGAGGCTGGAGCTCGACGTCGAGGTCTACAACGATCACGCGATGGGAGCGCTGCCTGATTTCACGACCCTCGACGTCGGTGGACGCTATCGGCTCGCCCGCGGGTTCATCCTGCTCTTCATGGCTGGGCGCAGTGTCGCCGGGTCGACCGGGCAGGTCGACTTCATGAGCTACCTGGGCGTACAGATTCTACTCAGCGACTACGGGCTGCAGCTCGAGAAGGAGGTGTCAGAATGATCAGCATGCCTCGCATTGACCGTGCCGCCGGCGGCGGTGGGAAACGCCGCGCAGTTCACGGCTCTCACGTATGAACAAGTCGCGCGTTTGGCCGCAGAGCTGGTGGCGGATAATGGAGTTGCGCATCGGCATAATCCCGGTGCCGGTGTATGCCGCCTTGCTTGGTGTGGTTGCATACTTCGTCAGCTCCGGCAAGGTCCCCACCGAGATCAACATGATGATCGGTGTGCTGGCCGTGCTCGGGTTCACCTGCGCCGAGCTGGGGCGGCGCATTCCGATCCTCAACCGGATCGGCGGCGCAGCGATCTTCGCCACGTTCGTGCCGTCGTTCCTGAATTACCAGCATCTGATCCCCGCCCAGATCGTCAGCGCCGTCACGGATTTCACCAAGTCCACGAATTTTCTTTATCTCTTCATCGCGGCGGTAATCGTCGGCAGCATCCTCAGCATGGACCGTGTCTTGCTGGTCAAAGGCTTCGTCAGGCTGTTCGTGCCCATGCTGGCCGGTTCGGTCGCGGCGCTGCTCGTCGGGACCGCAGTCGGAACGGCGCTCGGACTCGGCGTCCGCCATACGCTGCTGATGATCGTGATCCCGGTGATGGCAGGGGGCGTCGGCGAAGGAGCAATCCCCTTGTCCGTGGGCTACGGACAACTGTGGCACGAGGCGCAGGGCGAGCTGTTTGCGCAGGTGCTGCCCCCTGTCATGTTCGGCAGCCTGACGGCAATCCTCCTGGCGGGCATGCTCAACTTTCTTGGCCAGCGCTATCCGCGCCTGAGCGGTGAGGGCCGGCTGCAGCCGGAAGAGAGCGAAGAACTCGCTACCCACGAGGCGGACGCGCCGGTGAACCTCGACATCACGCACATCGCGGCCGCCGGCCTGTTGGTCATTACCCTTTATCTGCTCGGGCTGATCTGCTTCCGGACCTTCCGTCTGCCGGCCCCGGTCGCAATGCTGCTGCTCGCGGTATTGCTCAAGCTCGTACAGGCGGTGCCTCCGTCTTTGCAGCAGGGTGCGCACGTGGTTTACGAATTCTTCCGCCGCGCCGTGACCTACCCGCTGCTGTTCGCGATCGGCGTGGCTCTTACGCCCTGGGACCGGCTGATGGCGGCGTTCGCGCCGCGTAACCTCCTCACTATCGTCGCCACTGTGCTGACTCTGGTGGCGACTGGCTTCTTTGTCGGGCGGTGGATGCGGCTGTTCCCCATTGACACGGCAATCGTCATCGCCTGTCGCGCCGGTCAGGGCGGTACCGGCGATGTGGCGATCCTCACCGCCGCGAACCGCATGCAGCTGATGCCTTTCGCGCAGATTGCCACCCGCATCGGTGGCGCGATCACGATCACC
>DATKPR010000041.1:0-8854 GCA_035523985.1 Steroidobacteraceae bacterium
AGGACAGCCCAGCCGTGCAGCCACGTCAAATTTCGTCAAGTTACTCCAATCGCCGCGCCCACCCCCCGGGGACGCATCGGCGCCCGCTCGGCGGTGCGGGCGGCGGAGCCGCTCAACCCCCTCAGGAGTCGGCGATCTCGCCCAGCCCGACGTCGCGCGCTGCCCGCCGTCGCTCGTTGGCGGTCAGATGCCGCTTGCGCAGCCGGATGTTCTGCGGGGTGACCTCCACCAGCTCGTCCTCGGCGATGAACTCGACCGCGTACTCGAGCGTCAAGGCGATCGGCGGCGTCAGCAGCACGTTGTCGTCCTTGCCAGCCGCACGGATATTGGTGAGCTTCTTGGTGCGGATGGGGTTGACGACCAGGTCGCTGTCCCGGCTGTGAATGCCGATGATCATGCCCTCATAGAGCTTCTCGCCGGGGCGCACGAACAGCCGGCCGCGCTCCTGAAGCGCAAACAGCGCATAGGCCACGGCCTCACCGTTCTCATTGCTCACCAGCACCCCGTTGTGACGCTCGGGGATCTCGCCCTTGATCACGCCATAGCCATCGAAGATGTGACTCATGAGCCCGGTGCCACGCGTCAGGGTCATGAAGTCGCTCTGAAAGCCGATCAGGCCACGCGCGGGCACGCGATAGTCGAGTCGCGCCCGTCCGTTGCCCGCGATGGCCATGTTCACCAGCTCGGCACGTCGCTGGCCGAGCGCTTCCATGACGCCACCCTGATGAGCCTCCTCCAGATCCACGCTCAACGCCTCGAACGGCTCCTGCCACTCGCCATCGACCAGGCGCTTGAGCACCTGGGGTTTGCCCACGGCCAGCTCGTAGCCCTCGCGGCGCATGTTCTCGATGAGGATGGTGAGGTGCAGCTCGCCGCGCCCCGAGACGCGCAGCACGTCCGGCTCCTCGGTGTCCTCGACCCGCAACGCGACGTTCGACTGCAGCTCCCGGTAGAGGCGCTCGCGCAGCTGACGGCTGGTGACGAATTTGCCCTCGCGGCCCGCGAGCGGCGAGGTGTTGACCTGGAAATTCATCTGCAGCGTCGGCTCGTCGACCGCGATGGGCGGCAGGCCCTCGGGATGCTCGCGATCGCAAACGGTGAGACCGATGTTGACCGCCTCGATGCCGGTGACGGCGACGATGTCGCCGGCGCTCGCTTCCTCGACCGGCAGCCGCTCGAGTCCCGTGAAGGTGAGCACCTGGGCGATTTTGGCCTCGCCGCGGTCCTCGCTCCCATAGCGCAGCGCCACCGTCTGTCCCGGACGCACCGCGCCGCCACGGATGCGGCCGATGCCGATGCGGCCGACGTAGGAATTGTAGTCGAGCGTCGAGATCTGCAGCTGCAGCGGCAGCTCCTCGTGCGCGGCCGGCGGCGGCACGTGCGCCAGGATCGCCTCGAAGAGCGCCGCCATGTCCGGGCGGCGCTCGGTGTAATCGGTGCTCGCCCAGCCCTGCAGCGCCGAGGCGTAGATCACCGGGAAGTCGAGCTGCGCGTCGTTCGCGCCGAGCTTGTCGAACAGGTCGAAGGTCTGATCGATGACCCACGCCGGACGGCTGCCGGGCCGGTCGATCTT
The DNA here is from genome assembly GCA_035523985.1 of Steroidobacteraceae bacterium. Taxonomy (GTDB): domain Bacteria; phylum Pseudomonadota; class Gammaproteobacteria; order Steroidobacterales; family Steroidobacteraceae; genus 13-2-20CM-66-19. Next base: position 1,574 of record DATKPR010000041.1, read on the forward strand.
GTTCACGACCACGATGGCCTTGAGGCCCTGCGCCAGCGCCTTGCGCGTCACGAAGCGGGTCTGCGGCATCGGGCCCTCCACCGCATCGACCAGCAGCAGCACGCCGTCGACCATCGACAGCACGCGCTCGACCTCGCCGCCGAAGTCGGCGTGCCCGGGCGTGTCGACGATATTGATGCGCGTGCCGCCGTACTCGATGGCGCAGTTCTTGGCGAGGATGGTGATGCCGCGCTCGCGCTCGAGGTCGTTCGAATCCATGATCCGCTCGCCGAGCCGCTCGTGCTCGGCGAACGTCCCGGACTGCTTCAGCAGGCAGTCGACGAGGGTCGTCTTGCCGTGGTCGACGTGCGCGATGATGGCGATGTTGCGGATCGGACGGTGCATCGGAGGGCCACGCGGCGCGCCGCGGTCTAAAAAGGGTGCGCAGGGTAGCAGAACCCCCGCAGAGGTGCCGGGATCGATTTAACCGATTGATTTTGCTCTATTTAGATGGAATTCCGATGCGCAGGGCCAGGATCGCGATGCGGATTTCCACGAAGAAGGCGATATAAGCCACCGCGAGGCACAGCATCGCGGCGATAAAGAGCAGCGCGACCGCCTTGGCGAGCTCCACGCCGAGGAACACGTCGGCGAACAGCGAGACCACGACCAGCGCCACCAGGAGCGCCGCGACCGCGCACATCGAGATCGCCGTGTTGATATAGCGCGCCCGCCGCTCGAGCACCCGCAGATCGCCGAGCAGCGCGCCGCGCCGCGCGGGCTCCCGGTCGAGCTGCTCCTCCAGCGCTCGCGCCCGGTCGACTACCCGCGCCAGACGGTTGGTGAGCACGCCGAGGGTGGAAGCGACGCCGGTGAGCAGGAACACCGGGGCGACCGATGACTGGACCACATGCGCGATATCCATGCGCGCCTTTTCTATCATACTCGCGGCGTGGTTGCGGCTGCCGCGGCTGCTATTATACGATCGTTCAATTAGAGCAGACTCCCGGACCTGAGCCGCCATGAACACCGGTACCGTGCACCGCAGCGTTGCCGGCAGGGCGGATGGGCAGCGCTACGACGCGTTGATCATCGGCGCCGGCCACAACGGGCTCGTGTGCGCCGCCTACCTCGCGGCTGCCGGGCTCAAGGTGCTGGTGCTCGAGCGGCGTCCGGTGGTCGGCGGCGCGGCCGTCACCGAGGAATTCCACCCGGGATTCCGCAACTCGGTGGCCGCTTACACGGTCTCGCTCCTCAACCCGAAGATCATCCGCGATCTGGAGCTGCCGCGCCACGGACTGCGCGTGGTGGAGCGGCGCTGCGCGAACTTCCTGCCGACCGCCGACGGACGCTACCTCATGACCGGGGAGGGCCGCACCCAGGCGCAGGTGGCGCGCTTCTCGGCACGCGACGCGGCGCGCATTCCCGAGTACGGCGAGCGGCTGGATGCGATCGCCGACGTGCTGCGGGACCTGGTGCTGGTGACGCCGCCGAACGCGGTCGCGGGCGGCTGGCGCACGGCGCTGCCGGAGCTGGTGCGCGCGGCGCGCGTCGGCGGCCGGCTCACCCGGCTCGACATGCCGCTGCGGCGCGAGCTGCTGTCGCTGTTCGCCATGTCGGCAGGGGATTATCTCGACCGCTGGTTCGAGAGCGACCCGATCAAGGCCGTGTTCGGCTTCGACGGCGTGGTGGGCAACTATGCGAGCCCGTACTCGGGCGGTTCGGCGTACGTGCTGCTGCACCATGTGTTCGGCGAGGTGAACGGCAAGAAGGGCGCCTGGGGTCACGCCCTCGGCGGCATGGGCGCCATCACCCAGGCGATGGCACAGGCGGCGCGCTCGCGCGGCGTCGAGATCCGGCTCGAGACGGCGGTGCGGCGCGTGCTGGTCGAGGGCGAACGCGCGGTGGGCGTGGTCACCGCCTCGGGCGCGACGCTGCACGCCGCGGCGGTGATCTCCAACCTCAACCCGAAGCTCCTCTATCTCGAGATGTTCGAGCCGCACGTGCTCCCCGCCGAGTTCCGCGAGCACATGCAGCACTACCGCTGCGGCTCGGGGACGTTCCGCATGAACGTGGCGCTCGCCGAGCTTCCCGATTTCAGCTGCCTGCCGGGCCGCCGCCCCGCGGATCACCACACCGCCGGCATCATCATCGCCCCGACGCTCGCCTACATGGAGCGCGCCTACTTCGATGCCCGCGCCCACGGCTGGTCGCGCGCGCCGATCGTGGAGCTGGTGATTCCCTCGACGCTCGATGACAGCCTCGCTCCCCCGGGTCAGCACGTCGCGAGCCTTTTCTGTCAACATGTGGCGCCGCAGCTGCCGGGCGGCGCCTCCTGGGACGCGCACCGCGAGACGGTCGCGGATCTGATGATCGATACGGTGAACGCCTACGCGCCCAACTTCAAAGCCGCCGTGCTCGGCCGCCAGATCATGAGCCCGCTCGATCTCGAGCGGACCTTCGGGCTCGTGGGCGGCGACATCGGCCACGGCGCGCTCAGCCTCGATCAGCTGTTCTCGGCGCGGCCGCTGCTCGGCTACGGCAACTACCGCGGGCCGCTCGCGGGGCTCTACATGTGCAGCGCCGGCACCCATCCGGGCGGCGGGGTCACCGGTGCGCCCGGCCACAACGCGGCGCGCGAGATCCTCGCGGACTTTCGCCGCGGGCGGCTGCGGCGGGTCGCTTGAGGCCGCCGCGCCCGCGGCCGGCGGCGACCGCCGCCAGCGCGCCCCCCGCGCCGCCCGGGGAGAGCCGCCGTCCGCGCTTCCAGCGCCAGCTGCCGCAGCAGCGCCGCGCGGCGCTCATCGCCGCCACCATCGAGTGCCTGAAGCGCTACGGACACGAGGGACTCTCGATCCGCACCATCAGCGCCCAGGCGGGCGTTTCGGTGGGACTCATCAACCACCATTTTCCGAACAAGGATGAGCTGGTGGCGGCGGCCTTCCGCCACTTCAACCGCGAGCTGGTCGACGGCCTGAAGGCGGCCGCGGCGCGTCCGGCGACGCCGGCGGCGCGGCTGCGCGCTTTTCTCGACGCGTCCTTCTCTGCGCCCAATCTCGATGCCGACGTGCTGGCGGTGTGGGTGGTGTTCTGGGGCCTGTACCGGCATTCGCGCCCGATCCAGCGGGTGCAGCGCGCGACCTATGCCGATTACGTGCGGCTCATCCGCACGCTGCTCGGCGATATCTTCGGCCAGCCGGGCGCCGGCGCGCGCGGGCGCGGCCGGGGCGTGAACCTGCGCCTCGCGGCCATCGGGCTCACCGCCCTCATCGACGGACTGTGGCTCGAATGGTGCCTCGAGCCCGGCAGGTTCCGGCCGCGCGAGGCGGTGGCGCTGTGCGAGGGATGGGTGGAAGGCCTGTCGCGGCGCGCCGCCGGCTGGAATTCCCCCTGACGACCCCCATCTCCGAGGGCAGTGGCCACCTGGTTCCATCCACCGCGCGCCGCCCGCCTCGCCTCCGGCATTCCCGGGGGCGCTGACGGGCTGACGCTGCGCGGCTTCTTCGGCGTCTTCCGTTACAGCCGCCGTGCGGTCGAGCTCGTGTGGAGCACGAGCCGGCCACTGACCTTGTCGATCGCGGCGGTGACGCTGGTCGCCGGCGTGCTGCCGGCATCCGTCGCCTACGTCGGCTCGCTCATCGTCGATGCGGTGGTCACGGCGATGCGCGTGGGCGCATCCGCCGCGCACGTGGTCGAGCTGGTGGCTCTCGAGGGGCTGCTGGTGGCGGCCATCGCCGGCGCACAGCGCGCTCTGTCGCTGTGCCAGTCGCTGCTGCGGGCGCAGCTGGGCCAGCGCGTCAACGTCATGATCCTCGAGAAGGCTCTGACGCTCGAGCTCGCGCATTTCGAGGATTCCGAGTTCTACGACAAGCTGACGCGCGCACGGCGCGAGGCATCGACGCGTCCCCTGAGTCTCGTGACGCGCACCTTCGGACTGGTGCAGAACGGCATCTCGCTCGCGAGCTACGCCGTGCTGCTCGCGCATTTCTCACCGTGGGCGGTGGCGGTGCTGCTGCTCGCGGGCGTGCCGGCATTCGTCGCCGAGGTGAAGTTCTCCGGCGATGCCTTCCGGCTGTTTCGCTGGCGCTCGCCCGAATCGCGCATGCAGCTGTACCTCGAGACCGTGATCGGCCGCGAGGACCACGCCAAGGAGGTGAAGCTCTTCGGCCTGGGTCCCCGACTGCTCGAGCGCTACCGCGACATCTTCCGCAGGCTATACGGGGAGGATCGCGCGCTGGCGGTGCGCCGCGACGCCTGGGGTTTTGCGCTCGGACTCATCGCCACCGCGGCACTCTACGGCGCTTATGCCTGGATCGCCGTGAGCACGGTGCGCGGTCTGATCACGCTCGGGCAGATGACGATGTACCTGGCGCTCTTTCGCCAGGGGCAGTCGTCGGTTTCGGCGATGCTCTCGGCCGTCGGCGGCATGTACGAAGACAACCTGTACCTCTCGACGCTGTACGAGTATCTCGAGACGCCGGTGCCCACGGCCGCCGGCACCGCCGCGCGCGGCCCCGACCCGACCGACGGCATCCGCTTCGAGGACGTGAGCTTCACCTACCCGGGCGCGGAGGAGCCGACGCTGGAGCACATCACGCTGCACCTGCAGCCCGGCGCGAGCCTCGCGCTGGTCGGCGAGAACGGCTCGGGCAAGACCACGCTCATCAAGCTGCTGACGCGCCTGTACGCGCCGGGCAGCGGGCGCATCCTTCTCGACGGGCGCGACCTCGCGCAGTGGGACGCGGCGGCGCTGCGCGAGCGCATCGGTGTCATCTTCCAGGACTTCGCGCGCTACCAGATGCTGGTGGGCGAGAACGTCGGCGCCGGCGACGAGCGCTACTTCGAGGACGAGGCGCGCTGGCGCAGCGCGGCCGACAAGGGCCGGGCGAGCGAGTTCATCGCGGCGCTGCCGGCGGGCTACCACACGCAGCTCGGCAAGTGGTTCAAGGACGGGCGCGAGCTCTCCGGCGGCCAGTGGCAGAAGATCGCGCTGTCGCGCGCCTTCATGCGCACGCGTGCCGACATCCTGGTGCTGGATGAGCCCACCGCGGCGATGGACGCCCAGGCGGAGGCCGAGGTGTTCGAGCATTTCCGGCAGCTTGCCCACGACCGCATTACCATCCTCATCTCGCACCGCTTCTCGACGGTGCGCATGGCCGATCAGATCGCGGTGCTGGACCATGGCCGCATCGTCGAGCGCGGCACCCACGAGGAACTGATGCGGCTCGACGGCCGCTACGCGCACCTCTTCACCTTGCAGGCGCGGGGCTACCGGTGACAGCTGGATAATCGCTTCACCAGCCGAGCACTCCGTGGAGGGCTGAGCGCGTGGGCTACCGATGACAGCTGAACAATCGCTTCACCGCGGCTGAGGCTGTGGCTGCGCGGTCGCGGGACCGGGCGCAGCGTGGCGCGCCGCGCGCGCATCCGCGAGGAAGCGCCGGTAATCGAGCTTGCGGATCTCGGAGATCGGACAGTTCGTGCCCTGGGTGCGCAACGAGTCGAGGCGCGCCGTCACGGTGCCGCCGGGCGAGGAGGTGAGCCCCACGACGTGCGCCCAGCGCAGGCCCGTCGTTCCGCACGGAGCCCACACCTTGAGGTAGTAGGCGGTATCGGGGTTGAGGAACAGGATGAGCTCGCTGTCGCTCAGCGCCTCCCAGCCGTCGAAGCTCATCATCCAGTTGAAGCTCTCGAGCGGCGCACCGACATAGGGCATGTAGCGCGCCCTGGCCGGCAGATCGCCTCCCGGCCGATCCGCGGGCACCGCGCAGGCGGCGAGGGTGAGGGCGGCGAGGGTAAGCGAAACCTTCAGTGCGCGCATGCGAGCCTCCGTGTGGTGGAGCCAACGCGCGCGGCGGGGCCGGGGTTGACACCGCCGCGCCCTCGGCGCGTTCCGCAGTACGCCGGGCCTCACCCCGGCGTGAGCACCACCACGGCGAGCGGCGGAAGTCTCAGGTGCAGCGAGAAGCCGTGGCCATGGGAGGGAAGCTGCGCGGCATCGAGGGCGCCCAGGTTTCCCTGGCCGCTGCCGCCGTAGTCGGCGGCGTCGCTGTTGAGGCGCTCGTGCCAGCGTCCGCCGTGCGGCACCCCGATGCGGTAGCGCTCGCGCGGCACCGGCGTGAAGTTGCAGGCGACGACCGCGACGCCGCCGGAGCGGTCGCGGCGCAGGAAGGAGATCACGCTCTCGTCCGCATCGTCGCAATCGATCCAGCTGAAACCGGCGTCGCTGAAGTCGAGCTCGTAGAGCGCCGGCGTCCGGCGGTACAGGTGGTTCAGGTCCCGCACCCAGCGCTGGACGCCGGCGTGCAGCGGGTAGCCGAGCACGTGCCACTCGAGGCTCTCCTCGTGCTGCCACTCGCGCCGCTGGCCGAATTCCCCACCCATGAAGAGGAGCTTCTTCCCCGGGTGCGTCCACATGTAGCCGAACAGCAGGCGCAGGCTGGCGAACTGCTGCCACTCATCCCCGGGCATGCGTCCGATGAGCGAGCCCTTGCCGTGCACCACCTCGTCGTGCGAGAGCGGCAGCACGAAGTTCTCGGTGAAGGCGTACCAGAGGCTGAAGGTGAGGCGGCTGTGGTGGTACTTGCGGTGCACCGGGTCCTGCTGGAAGTACTTGAGCGTGTCGTGCATCCAGCCCATGTTCCATTTCAGGCCGAAGCCAAGTCCTCCGAGGTAGGTCGGCCGCGACACCATCGGCCAGGCGGTCGACTCCTCGGCGATGGTCTGCGTCTCGGGGTGGTCGCGGTAGACGGCGAGGTTGAGCTGGCGCAGGAACTCGACCGCGTCGAGATTCTCGCGACCGCCGAAGCGGTTTGGGATCCACTCGCCGGCGCGGCGGGCGTAGTCGAGGTAGAGCATCGAGGCGACCGCATCCACGCGCAGCGCGTCGACGTGATACTTCTCGAGCCAGAAGAGCGCGTTGCTGGCGAGGAAGTTGCGCACCTCGGCGCGGCCGTAGTTGAAGATCGAGCTCATCCACTCGGGGTGAAAGCCCTGGCGCGGGTCGGCGTGCTCGTAGAGATGCGTGCCGTCGAAGCGCGCCAGCCCATGCTCGTCGGTGGGGAAATGCGAAGGGACCCAGTCGAGCACCACGCCGATGCCGTGCTGGTGCAGATAGTCGACGAAGTACATGAAGTCCTGCGGCGTACCGTAACGCGCGCTCGGCGCGAAATAGCCGGTCACCTGATAGCCCCACGAGCCGTAGAACGGGTGCTCCATCACCGGCAGCAGCTCGACGTGGGTGAAGCCGGTCGCGGCGAGATAGTCGGCGAGCGCGTGGGCGAGCTCGCGGTAGTTGAGCGA
>DATKPR010000042.1:0-6422 GCA_035523985.1 Steroidobacteraceae bacterium
TCTGACTCAGAGCGTCGCCGGCAGCCGCTCGGCGAGGAAATCGATGAAGGCCCGCACCGCCGGCAGCATGCCCCGGCGCGTCGGGAACACCACGTGCACGATGCCCTGGGGGCTGCGCCACTCGGGCAGCGCCCGTACCAGAGCGCCGCCCGCCAAATCGCCGCGCACCACGCTCTCGGGCAGCCGCGCGACCCCTAACCCCGCGAGCACCGCGGCGCGCAGCACCACGAAGTCGTGGCAGACGATGCGCGGGGTATGCTCGAGGGATGCGCTCTGGCCGGCGGGTCCGAGCAGCTCCCACGGACGGCGCTCGAACTCGCCCGCATAGTCGAGCGTCGTGTGGGCCTTCAGATCGGCCGGCTCGGCGAGCGGCGCGGCACGGCCGAGGTAAGCGGGGCTCGCCACCAGGAACTCGTCCACCTCGCGGAAGGTGCGCATCACCAGGCCGTCCTCACCCGTCGGGCGGGTGCGCACGCGCAGCGCCACGTCGAATCCTTCCGCGAGCACGTCGACGCGGCGATTGCTCACGTGCAGCTCGAGGCGGATCGCGGGGTAGCGCTCGAGAAATGCCGGCAGCACCGGCGCGAGCGCGGATTGCGCGAGGGCCACCGGACAGCTCGCGCGCAGCGTGCCGCAGGGCTTGGCGCGCGCGAACTCCACCACTTCGAGCGCCGCGTCCGCCTCGGCGAGCATCGCGGTCGCGTGCCGGTAGACCTCGTGGCCCACGTCCGTCACCACGAAGCGCCGCGTCGAGCGGTTCACCAGGCGCACGCTCAGGCGCGCCTCGAGCGCGGCGACGTGGCGTGAGAGTCGCGACTTCGGAATGTCGAGCGCGCGGGCCGCCTTGGCAAAGCCGCCGTGATCGACCACCTGGGTGAAGTAGTAGAAGCCCTCGAGCGGCTGCATGGCCGGCTCCTATTGATAACATTTTTAGAACAATATGTTCCATTCTACCTGGATACAAAGCGATCGTTCCATGGATTAGCCTCTTAACACGCCCGAGAGGCAACCGGAGATCCACCATGAACATCCTGCATATCGATTCGAGCATCCTGGGTGAGGGATCGGCCAGCCGCGCCCTGACGCGTGAGGTCGTGGCCCAGCTCACGAAGACCCACCCCGAGGCGCAGGTCGCTTACCTCGATCTCGCCGCCGAGGAGCTGCCGCATCTCTCGCAGCGCTCGCTCGCGCGGAGCGATGAGTCCGAGGCCGCCCGCAACGCCGCGGCGCTCGAGCAGTTCCTGGGCGCCGACGTGCTGGTGATCGGTGCGCCGATCTACAACTTCTCCATCCCCTCGCAGCTCAAGGCGTGGATCGACCGCATCTCGGTCGCGGGCAAGACGTTCCGCTATACGGCAAACGGGCCCGAGGGCCTCGCCGGCGGCAAGCAGGTGGTGATCGCGATGACCCGCGGCGGCGTCGCGGGAGCGGACGCGCGCGGCGAGTTCGGCGAGTCGTACCTGCGATTCCTCTTCGGCTTCCTCGGCATCCAGGACGTGCGGGTGGTGCGCGCGGAGGGGCTCAACATCTCGCCGCAGCAGCGCGCGGCGAGCCTCGCGGCGGCCCGCGCGGCGATCGCCGGCACCGAGGCGCTCGCGGCCTGAGGGCCCGCGGCGCGGCTTGAAACGCGGGCCGCGAGGCCCGATTCTCTTGAATATCCCACCCGAGGAGAGATTCATGGCGAACGCCGAAGCAGCCGTTGCGCGCCCCGTGCGGCGCGTGGTCAAAGGCATGCCGACCTCCGATGGCGCCGGCGTCAAGCTGCGGCGCGTGATCGGACAGCCGCAGCTGCCCGATCTCGACCCCTTCCTGATGCTCGATGAGTTCGGCACCGACAAGGCGGAGGACTACATCGCGGGCTTCCCCGACCATCCGCACCGCGGCTTCGAGACCGTCACCTACATGCTCGACGGACGCATGCGCCACCGGGACAACCACGGCAACGAGGGCGTGCTGGTTCCGGGGAGCGTGCAGTGGATGACCGCCGGCCGCGGCCTCGTGCACTCGGAGATGCCCGAACAGCAGGAGGGCCGCATGCGGGGCTTTCAGCTGTGGCTCAACCTCCCGGCGCGCGACAAGATGACCGCGCCTCAGTACCAGGAGTTCGGGCCGGAGCGCATACCGGTCGCGCATCCTGCGCCCGGCGTCACGGCCAAGGTGATCGCCGGCAGCGTCGCGGGCATCGCCGGACCCATCCGCCAGCCGGCGACCGATCCGACCTACCTCGATCTCGCGATCGAGCCGGGCGCGACGTTCGCAGCACCCCTGCCCGCCGACTACGCGGCCTTCCTCTACGTGTTCGAGGGCACGATGCGGGTCGGCGAGGGTCCGGAAGCCGACACCGTGCGCACCCACGAGCTCGCAGTCCTCGGCGAAGGCACACAGATCGAGCTCACCGGCGTCGCCGCCGGCGCCGACGGCGTGAACGCGCGCGCCATCCTCGTCGCCGGCCGCCCGCTGCGCGAGCCGGTGGCCAAGTATGGCCCGTTCGTCATGAACACGCGCGAGGAGCTGCAGCAGGCGTTCATGGACTTCCAGAGCGGGAAGTTCTGAGCGCGGGCATCTCGAAGCCGTAACGGGTGAAGATCTCCCGGGCCGCGGCGCTCTCGAGGAAATCCTCGAAGGCCGCGGCCTCTGCGCCCGCGCTGCGGGTGAGCGCCACCGGGTAGACGATCGGCGCATGGCTGTCCGCCGGGAAGACGGCGACCACCCGCACCCGCTTCTCCGCGAGCGCATCCGTCCGGTAGACGATGCCGAGCGTCGCCTCCCCGCGCGCGACGTACTCGAGTGCGCTGCGCACGTTCTCGGCGCGCACCAGGTGCGGGGCGATCTGCTCCCAGATGCCAAGAGAGGTGAGCGCCGCCTGCGCGTAACGGCCCGCCGGCACCGAGTCCGGGTCGCCCGTGGCGAGTCGCCCGCCGGCCAGCGCCGCGGCGAGGTCGACGTGCGGCGCAAGCGTGAGGTGCACCGGGTTCTCGGCCGGCGCGATCAGCACCAGGGCGTTGCCGAGTAGATCGCGGCGCGTCCCGGCGCGCAGCAGCGCGCGCTTCGCGAGATAGTCCATCCAGTCGGTATCGGCGGACAGAAACACCCCGGCGGGCGCCCCGGCCTCGATCTGCTTCGCGAGCACCGAGCTCGCCGCAAATGAGGGCTTCACCGCGACGCCCGTCGCGGCGGTGAAGGCGCGCCCGACCTCACCCAGTGCATCGGTCAGCGAGGCCGCCGCAAACACCACCAGCGCCGGCGGCCGCGGCTCCTCGGCCGCGCCGCCCTGCTCGAGGGCGAGCAGTGCCGCCGCGGCTGCCATCGCTCCCAGCAGCCGTCGCGCACGCCCGCGCGGTGTCTCGTTTTGCTGCATGGCGCCGCCCTCGAGGCCCTCAGGTCCGTTGCCCATTCACATTGGCGGCCGGGAACCGGGCGATTGAGTCACATTTCGCCCCCGGGGGGCGCACCGGCCGGCACGACCACGGCACAATGGCCGGATGCACAGGACGCTGCGCTCCCGCCCCGAGGCACGAAGGTTCGCCGTGCCGCGGCACCGCAGCGCGGCGCCGCTCCTCGCCCTGTTGCTGCTCCCCGCCTTCGCACCCGCGGCGGAGGTGCCGGCGGCCGAGTCGGATTCCGCCGGGTCGCTCGCGACCTCGAGGCCGCCGGCGGGCATCCCGCCGCCCGAGACCCCCGGCATTCCCTCCGATGCCGAGCTCGAGTCCTCCAAGGCGGTGATCGGCGCGATCCTCATCGACAACCAGGACATCTTCAACCTCGAGGACCCGAAGGACAATATCGCCCTCTTCCGCCTCGCCGACCGGCTGCACGCCAAGACGCGCGCCAGCGTGATCCGCAACCAGCTGCTCTTCAAGAGCGGCGACCGCTACTCGCGCCGCCAGATCGATGAGACCGAACGGATCCTGCGCGCCAACAGCTACTTCTACGACGCCTGGATCCGTCCGGTGAAGTATCACGACGGCAAGGTCGACCTGCGTGTCACCACCCGCGACGTGTGGACGCTCAACCCCGGCTTCAACTACTCGCGTACCGGCGGCACCAACTCGACCGGCGTGCAGCTCGAGGAGTTGAACCTCGCCGGCTCCGGCACCGACGTGCGGCTGAACCGCACCACCAACGTCGATCGCACCCAATCGCTGCTGTCGGCCGTCAACAATCACGCCTTCGGCACCTGGACCGCCGTCGGCTTCGACTGGGCCGAGAACAGCGACGGGCACCTGCACGATCTCTCGGTGAATCACCCCTTCTACGCGCTCGATACGCGCTGGGCGGCGGGTGTCAGCGGCAACGACGACGCCCAGACCGACTCGCTCTACGACCGCGGCAACATCGTCGACCAGTTCCACGATCAGCATAACGCCCTCTCGGTCTACGGCGGCTGGTCGCCGGGACTGCAGAACGGCTGGGTGCACCGTTTCAGCACCGGCGTCACCTACGACGAGCACGAGTTCACCCCGGTCGATACCTGGACGGGGGCGACGGTGTTGCCCGTGGACCGCCGCTTCCTCTATCCATGGGTGGAGTACGACCTGGTCGCGGACGACTACGTGCGCCTCTGGAACCATGACCAGATCCTCAAGACCGAGGATTTCTACCTCGGCACCACCGCGACCGTGCGCATCGGCTATGCGAACGCGGGCTTCGGCTCGAGTCAGAGCGCGGCGATCTTTCAGAGCGGCGCCGGCCGCGGCTTCCGCAGCGACGGCTCGACGCTGCTGCTCGCCGGGGATTTCTCCGGCCGCGTCGCCAACGGCGCGCTCTACAACGGCCTCGCGGATGCCTCGGTCCGCTACTACTACGAGCAGAGCTCGCACTGGCTCTTCTTCACCACGCTGGTCGGCACCAAGGGCTGGCGGCTCGACCTCGACAACCAGGTGCTGCTCGGCGGCGACAACGGCCTGCGCGGCTACCCCCTGCGCTACCAGGACAGCAATGCGCGCACGCTCTTCACCCTCGAGCAGCGCTACTTCACCGACTGGTTTCCCTTCCGGCTGTGGCGCGTCGGTGCGGCGATCTTCTTCGACGCGGGCCGCACCTGGGGTCAGCCCGATCTCGCCCAGCCCTCGCTCGGACTCCTCAAGGATGCGGGCTTCGGGCTGCGCTTCGGCAATGCGCGCACCGGCATCGGCAACGTCATCCACGTCGACGTCGCCTTCCCCTTCGAGAACGCCGACGGCTCGATCCGCCGCGTGCAGTTCCTGGTGACGACCCAGCAGAGCTTCTAGAGAGCGCCGCCTAACGCTTCAGGGGCGGCGTCGGTCCGGGCGGTCCCCTCGGGGCCGGCGCGGTGCCGGAGGGCGCCTGGGTACCGGCTGGCCCTTTGGCGGCCGGACCCGCCGCCGGCGCACCGGGGGCAGGCGGTCTCGCGGCGGACGGCAGCGGTGCGCGCGGCGCCGGCCCGCGGGGCGCGGGACCCGGGGGCGGCGTGACCACGGGCTTGTTGGGCACGACCACCGGCTGCGGCGGCATCACATCGACCGACAGGGTAAAGGTGCGCTTCTCGGCATTGCGCAGCGCGCCCACGTTGACCACGTGCCGCGCCACCTCCTCGCCGCGCTCGTTGCGCACCGCGATCACCACGAAGTATTCCCACGGCTCGGTGGCGGCCGAGGGATGGCTGACGACGCCTTCGACGCGCAGCGCCGAGGCAGCCGCCACCTGGCGCTTCGCCGCCTCCTGGTCGAAGCGCAGATGGTGCAGGCACCCCGGGCAGATCGTCAGGCTCTCGAGGATCGTCGCCTTGCAGTGAGGACAGGTGCGCGTTTTGCCCGCGGTATCGGGGCGCGCGGCCGAACTCATGCGTTGCCGAAGCCCTTGGTCTCAGCTTTGGCGCGGCCCTCGCCCTCGTAGCCGAACTCGACCTGTCCGCGCATGCGTGAGCCGGCGGCCACGGTGAGCTGCCCGGCCTTGACGTCGCCGTTGATGACGCCGGTCTCGAGGAGCTCGACGCGCTTGGCATTCTCGATGTTGCCGATGAGCTCGCCCCCGACGGTCACCACGCTCGCCTTGACGTGGCCCTCGAGGCGCGCGCCGGCATCGAGGCTCAGGTTTCCGTCGACCTGCACGTCGCCCTTAAAGCGGCCGGCGATGCGCACGTGGCCGGAGCCGGTGATCTTGCCCTCGATGGTGAGATCGGCGGAGATGATCGATTCCTTCATCTCCTGGCGCGGCGCGGGCCGGCGCGACATGTCCGGGCTCAGCGGTGCGACGTTGGTCTTCTCGGGCTCCCGTGCGTGGGGCTGCGCGCCCGCGAGGCCCGGAGAGGTCGGTGCGGCAGGAGCACCGGGGTTCGAATCTTTCCAAAGCGCCATGAGATAGCCCCCTGTGGGTGTTGAACGTTGAAACTTACCCGCCCCATCGCCGGGCGGCCAGTGTCTCCGCGTGCAGACAGGACCGGCCAAGACAAAGTTCCCGCC
>DATKPR010000043.1:0-4421 GCA_035523985.1 Steroidobacteraceae bacterium
CGGGCCGGGCGCGAGCGGAGGCCGTTACGCGCCCAGCTGAGTCCGCGGCCGCATACGGGCGGCGTAGACTACCGGACCCAAGGGGGCCGGTGACATGAAGCTGCGCTACAAGATCCTCGGCGGGCTCGTGCTCGTGGTGGCGGCGGGGGCGGTCGCTCTTGGCCTGTTCGTGCGGCACACCGACCCCTGCCCCGCTCCCGAGGCCCTTCCCGCGGGCGCGACGTCCATCAAGGCCGTCACGCAGCGCTGCTACGGCTCGCCCGACGTCCTGCGCTACGAGGCCATTCCCAAGCCCACGCCCGCCGACGACGAGGTGCTGGTGCGGGTGCGTGCCGCCTCCGTCAATCCCCTCGACTGGCACTACCTCGAAGGCACGCCCTATCTCGTGCGTGCCGATCGCGGACTCGGCAGGCCCGGCGATCCCCGGCTCGGCGTCGACTTCGCCGGCACCGTCGAGGCCGTGGGCAAGGACGTCCGGCGGCTCAAGGTCGGCGACGAGGTCTTCGGCGGCAAGCTCGGGGCGTTCGCCGAGTACGTGACGGTGCGCGAGGCGCGCGCGGTGACCCTCAAGCCGCGCAATGTGAGCTTCGAGCAGGCCGCAGCCGTGCCCATCGCCGCCGTGACGGCGCTGCAGGCGTTGCGGGACACGGGCCACATCCGCGCCGGCGAGCAGGTGCTGGTGAACGGCGCCTCCGGCGGCGTCGGCACCTTCGCCGTACAGATCGCCAAGGCCTACGGCGCCGAGGTCACGGGCGTGTGCAGCACGAGAAATCTCGAGCTGGTCCGCTCTATCGGCGCCGATCACGTCATCGACTACACGCACGAGGACTTCACTCAGGGGACGCATCGCTACGATCTGATCATCGACACCGTGAGCACCCACTCGCTGCTCGACTACCGGCGCGTCATGACGCCCCGGGGCATCTACGTCATGGTCGGGTCCACCGAGCCGGGCTACTGGTTCGGCTTCCTGGCGAAGCCGCTCGAGGGCGTGCTGCTCGAGCCCTTCGTGAGCCAGCGTTTCAGCATGATGCTCGCCGAGCTCAACCGCGGCGATCTCGCGCTGCTCGCCGACCTCATGCAGGCCGGGAAGCTGACGCCGGTGATCGACCGCCGCTACCCGCTGAGTGAGACCGCCGCGGCGCTGCGTTACCTCGAGAAGGGCCACGCACGCGGCAAAGTCGTGCTCACGGTGGATTCGGGAAGCTGAGGCGCGGCAGGCCAGGCAAGCGTGCGGCCACGGCCGGCCTTGCGCGCGGCGCGGGGGAGGCGTATTCAATCCGGGGTGCGCATCTGACCCGGAGGCTTGCCTGAAACTCGTCCCGCCCCTGCTGCTCTGCCTCAGTCTGCCGCTGGCGGGGGGTGTCTGCGCGGTCGCCAGCCAGGCGCCGACGGAGCCGGCGGAATGGCGCACGTACGATCTGCTGGTCGATCTGCAGGATCTGCCGCGGACCTATTCCTGCGACGAGCTGTGGTACAAGTTCCGCGACGTGCTGAAGGCACTCGGCGCGCGCGCCGGCATGAGCATTACCCCGTACCACTGCGGCTCCGCGGGCGGCGGCGCGGGGCAATCGCCCGATGTCGAAGCCGCGTTTCAGCTGCCGCAGCCGTTGCAGGGCGCCGCCAAGCGCTACGCGCAGTTCTCCGTGGTCGCGCACGCCGTGCGACTCGCGCCAGGCACACCGCGCTCACTGCTGCCATCCGACTGCGAGTTCGTCCGGCAACTGCGGGGTACGCTGCTCGCTGCACTGCCACTGCACGTCACGGCCGCCGACTTTGATTGCTCGGCCGCGCACGCCTCTTTTGCGCTGACCGTCGATGCGCCCCGCGCCGCATCGCAACCGGGCAGGCAAACGCAGGCCCCCGCGGCTGCGCCACGCCCCTAGCTGCCGGCATCTCCAGGGCTGCCGCCCGGCTGCCGGGCGCGACTCACGCCGCGCCCCGCACCGGCGTGGCGACGACGCCCAGCCGTGCGAGCAGCCAGCGCATGGTCAGGCCATGCACGAGGATCGAAAGCACCGCCACACCGAAAGTCATCGCGACCAGAAGGTCGCGAAAGGGAAACGTCCGCGGCAGAGTGAGGACCAGCACCATGGGGAGCGCGCCGCGCAGCCCGCCCCAGGTGAGCACCAGGCTCCAGCGCCACGGGGGCGGGTCGGTGCCTGCGGCGGCGAGCGCCCGCCCCACCCCCACGACGAAGCCGCGGCTCAGCGTCACCGCCAGATAGGCCACGACGATCGGCAGCCAGTAGTGCGCGAGGGCGGCGAGCGGCACCTCCAGTCCGATCAGCAGAAACACGATCGAGTTGAGCGCAAAGACCACGTACTCCCAGAAACTCTCGCACGCGATGCGGGTCGACTCGGACATGCTGCGCCGTACCTCGGGGCTGCCGCAGAGCATGCCGGCGGCCACCGTCGCAATCACGCCGGAGACCTGCAGCGATTCGGCGGTGAAGAACGAGCCATAGGCGGCGATCGTCATCAGGGCTATCTCGATCATGGGATCGTCGATGCGGCGGATGAGCCACGCGCACGCCGCGCCGATGCTGAGCCCGGCCAGGGCGCCGCCGCCGACGATGAGGACGAACTGCTCTACCAGCGCACCGGGCGTGGCGGATCTTCCCGCGAGCAGCGCGAGGCTCAGGGTGAAGAACACGATGGCCGTGCCGTCGTTGAGCAGGCTCTCGCCCTCGAGCAGCGTGGTCAGCCGTCGCGGCACGCCGAGGTTGCGGAACAGCGCAACCACGGCGACCGGGTCGGTGGCCGAAATCAGCGCGCCGAATACCAGCCCTTCCTCCCAGGTGAATCCGGTCGCCAGGGGGAGCGTCTGAATCAGCGGCGTCAGTACCCAGGTGGTGAGGGCGATCGAGGCGATGACCCCCGGCACGGCGAGCGAGCCGATGGTCATCCAGTTGGCGCGGAACTCGCGCGAGTCCATCTGGAACGCCGCCTCGAAGATCAGGCCCGGCAGAAACGCCTCGAACAGCAGGTCCTTGGTGAGATGCGGTGCCGGGAAGAGCTTCAAGGCGCCGATCACCAGTCCGGTCAGCACCAGGGCTACCGTGTACGGCACCGGCACGCGACGCACCGCGATCGCGACCCCCGTCGCCAGCACGAACAACAGTATGAACGCGGCTTCACCGTCCACGAGCGCTCTCCCGAAACGTCCGGTGCGATTATTACATTGCGGCAGGGCATGGGCCCGTGCCCATCCCGGAATGAGCGCCTGGTGGACGCACTGCCCGCTTCAGTATCGCGTCGTCAGGGCCGTCAGCCACGCGGGGCTATGGTCGAGGAGCCACGCCTCGAGGGTGCGATCCGCGTGCGTGAGGCTCAGAAGCCCGAGAGCGATGAGGAGCACGCCGAGGATGCCTCGCCCCCACACGCCGACGGCACGCAGCGAGCCGCGGCCGCGCGTGAAGGCCGCGCGCGACAGCAGACCGATCGCGAGCAGCGGCAGGCTGGCCCCGATTCCGAACACGAACATGAGCAGCGCGATTTCACCGAGATCCTGGCCGCGGCTGGCCAGGGTCACGGCGGCCCCCAGAGTGGGACCGACGCACGGCGTCCAGACGAGGCCGAGCAGCGCCCCGAGCGCGTACTGGCCGCCGAGACCGTCGAAGGTGAAGCGCGTGAGGAGGCTCTCCCCCGCCCCCGTGAGCCGTGCGGTGAGCTGCGCAAAGACCGTCTGCAGGCGGCTCGAGACGAGCAGCACGCCGACGGCGATGAACAGCACCGCGCCGACCACCCTGAACGCCTCGCTGTCGAGGCCGAGGCGCGCTCCGAAGGCCGCCAGGATGACTCCGAGGAGCGTGAAAGAGCTTGCGACGCCTGCCGCCAGTGCGAGCGGCCCGAGGCGGTGCTGCCCGACCGCGGCCGCCATCAGAATGGGCGCGAGCGGCAGAACGCACGGGGACAGCATCGTCAGCACGCCGGCCAGCGCGCCGAGAGCGTAAGTGCCGAGGCCGAAGGGCATCCCGCCAGCGGGCCCTAATGCAGCGCCGTACCGAGCAGGCGACTGAGCCCCGTGCGGCTGGTGTCGCCCGTCGAGCGCGCGACTTCCTTACCGTTGCGGAACACGATGAGGGTGCTCTGCATGCTCACGCTGTAGGTCTTGCGCAGCGCCATCTCCTTGTCATAGTCGGCGACCAGCAACGTCAGGTCCTTGAACGCGGGCTCGCCCGTGATCGAGCGCAGGAGCGGAGCCTGGGCGCGGCACGTCGGACACCAGCTGGCGGAGAAGTCCAGGGCCACCGGCGCGCCGCTCGAGAGCAGCTTGTGGAAGGTCGTCTCGTCGTAGGGCGCCTCGGCGGCTCCCGCGGTGCCGATGGCGAGCAGCAGCATCAGCGTCAAAGCTCCGGCAATACGTTTCATCCGCCGCCTCCTTTATGGGTGATCAAGGCCTCACGTGAGGGCAGGCCT
>DATKPR010000044.1:0-3508 GCA_035523985.1 Steroidobacteraceae bacterium
TCCCGGTTGAAGAGCCCCGTGGTCGCGGGGGTGAGCGGCAGGCAGTTGACGACGAAGTCCGCCTCGCGCGCGAGCTTGACGAGCTCATCCGGCAGACCCACGTAGCTCACGAACTCCGGTCCCTCGTGGCCGCTCGCGCGCGTGGCGATGACGCGCATGCCGAGCGCGTGCGCGCGCCGTGCGACCTCGGTGCCGATGCCGCCGAGACCGGCAACCAGCAGCGTGCGGCCGTCGAGATCCTCGAGCTGCGGGGCCTCCTGCCAGGATTGCCAGTGGCCCTGGCGCTGCTGCAGGTAGAAGTCCTCGAGATGGCGGCTGAGCGCCAGCATCAGGGCGAGCACATGCTCGGCGATGCTCGGCCCGAAGGTGCGCTGCAGGTTGGTGACGAGCGGGGCGCGCTCGCGCAGCAGCGGCTGCGCCACGCAGCCCTCGACACCGGCGGCGGGCCATTGTATCCACTCAAGATGCGTGGCGGCCTTCAGCACCGCTTCGCTGCACACCCCGATGGTGGCATCCGCCGCGGCGATGTCCGCGGGCGTCGCCGCGCCGATGGCCACCAGCCGCGCCGCGGGCGCGGCCTGGCGCAGCCGCGCCAGCAGATCGGGCCCGACATGGTCGACCAGGATCACCCGCGGCGGCCGCCAGCCGCGTCGCTCGCGCACCGGCGCCGGCGCCGTGTGCAGTCCGAGGCTCTCGATGAGCTCCGTGGGGGAGGGCGTTGCGGCCTGTGTTTCGTTCGCGGCCGGCGCGGCTCCCGCGGGCTCGGCGAGCAGCTGGAGTGAGAGGACGAGCAGCCCGGCGGCGATTAGCCTGGTCATTGAGATCCCCCGCGACGATGTGCGATTGTGCGGCCGAGTCTACGACACGCCGCGCCTCACGCGGCGGCTCCCCGCGGCTCCGTACTCTTACGCCTGGGGCAGCGAGCCGGCCTCGTCGCGTGCCAGGAGCTTCAGGATCCGGCCGAAGCCGTGGCGCCGCGCGGTGTTCTCGATCTCGCGGCGCAGCGCCGGCGCGTTGTCCGCGTGCCGCGCGCGCAGCAGCTCCCAGGCGGCGAGCTTCGCCTCCAGCGACCAGCCCAGCCAGTGGCGATGCTCGGCGTCCGCCGCCAGGGCCAGCAGCCGCTGCGCGGACTTCGGGTCGGCGTGCGTCGCATCGCCGATGCGCGCCATCGCGATGTCCACCACGTAGACCTCCTGGCGGGAGGTCATGGACTGGCGCAACGTGCGGGCACGCTCCAGCGCCCGGTCGCGCGCCGCGGTGTCGCCGAGCGTCTGCGCACACAGGGCCAGCATCGCCTCGGCGTCTGCTTCACCGGTACGTTCCTCCGCGGCGGCAAAGCCGCGGCTCGCCTCCTGCAGATTCTCGCGTGCGGTGCTGCAGCGGCCCTCATCCATGGCGAGCTGCGCGAGCATCATGAGCGAGTTGTAGCGATAGCTGGAGTCCCCCCCATTGCCGACGCGGCGGATGACCTCCTCGAACCCGGCACGTGCCGCGGCCGCGTTGCCACGGTCGCTTTCGATGAGCGCGCAGGTGAAGCCGGCAAAGATCGCGAACTGCGGATCACTGAGCGGCGCCGCCTCCGCCATCGCGCGGCCGCAGGTCGCGCGCGCCGCCTCGAGCTCGCCGCGCATGCGCTGCACGTCGGCGATGTTGGCGAGCGGCCAGGCTGTCTGATGCCCGGCACGCGCATTGAGCGCCACGACCTCGCGGTATTCGCCGAGTACTTCGTCGGTCGCCGCCTCATCGGAAGCGATGGTGGCGAGCGCCTGCACCGTCCAGGACTGCAGCCCCAGGTCACCGGTTTCGCGGGCGAGCTCGAGCGAGTTGCGCGCCGCGGTCTGGGCGCCGTCGCGATCGCCCGCCAGCCACAGCATGTTGCACAGGTCCCGATAGACGGCGGCTATTCCCGCGAGATCGCCGATGCTGCGATCGAGCTCCATGGCCTGCTGGAACTGCTCGCGCGCCTCCTGGTTGCGGTTGAGATTGGAGAGTGCCCGAGCCAGGGCGGTGCGCGCGGTCGCCTCGCCGCGCGGATTTCGGATCGCGCGGTAAGCGGCGATCGCCGCGACGAGACTCGCACGCGCCTCCTCGCTCTTGTGGAGAAGAGAGCGTGCGGCGGCCAACGCGAGCTCGGCGTCGGCCACGAGTCCGGCGGCGTCGTGCTGCTGCGCGAGGCGCAGCGCCGCGGCGGCATGCTGCTCGCTCCCGCGCGCGTCATCGAGCGAGCCGGCCACGCGCGCCGCGGCGAGCTCGACGCGCGGATCGTCGGCCGCGCCCGGCAGCCCCTCGAGCTCGTGCAGCGTCGTCTGTGCGCCGGGGATGGCGCCGGCTGCGATCTGGGCGTCGATGGCCTGCAGGCGGTACTCGATGCTCGCGGGGCGCAACCGGGCGAGCGAGCGCCAGGCGGCGGCGGCCTTGCTCCACTCGGCGTGCGCGGAGTCGACCACCGCTTCGGTCTGCAGGCGCTGCTCGGGCGGCAGATTCGCGGCCTTCTGTGCCGCCTGCTCGGCGGCCGCCAGCGCCTTGTCGCGAAAGCCCAGCGCTGACCAGGCCTGGGCGAGGTAGGCGTAGGCGGGCGCATAGCCCGGCGCCTCGGCGACGGCCTCGAGAAGCTCGTCGCGCGCGCGCGCTGCGTCGTAGTGCTGCAGGGCGTCGAGCGCAAAGCCGAGCCGCCGCGCCACATCGAGATTCGGCGGCTGCGCATTGGCGATGAGCCCGAGGGTCTGGCCGGGCACCGGGGCGCCGAGCTTGCTGCGCAGCGTCGCGCCGGCCTCGGTCGCGAGTGCGATCAGACCCGAGACCTGGGATTGATTCGACACGCTCGCGAGCAGCGCGCCGGTGCGCGTGTCCTGCAAGGCGATGTCGACCCGCAGCGGCGCGTCGTCGGCGGATCCGGCCACCAGATAGCTGCCGCTGATCGCGTAATCCGCATCCAGCCGCTGACGCAGCCGCGTCAATGTCTCAGCGGAGTAGCCGCCCGCGGCCGGCGCCGACAGGTCCGCGCTCGCATCGCGCACCAGCTCATCCGGTACGACCTGCAGGTTCTCGGCGACGCCGAGCTCGGCGCCGAGCATCTCGCTCAGGGCGGGTGCGAGCCAGGCGTCCTTGGGGTTGCGGGAGAGGTTGGCGAAGCCGACCAGCGCCACGGTGTGGCCGCGATGGGCCGCCGGGCTCGCAACGCGGGGCGAGACTGCCAGCCGCCAGAGCAGGCCGGCGATGAGGAGCGCAGCGGCCACACCGGCCATCGCCGCCGCCCGGCGGGAGAGGCGCCGGCGCGCGGGTGGCGTGGCGCCCGCGACCACGGGCGCATCGGCCGTGGGCCCCGGGGCGGCGAGCGGGGAGGGTGCCGGCGCCGGCGCGGTCTCGTCCGCGACCACCGGCGCGATGAAGCGGTAGCCCGCCTTCGGCACCGTCTCGATGAAGCGCGAGTCGTGCTCACCGTCCCCGAGCGCCTTGCGGATGAGCCAGATGTGCTTGGTGAGGTTGGACTCATCCACATAGCCGCGCG
>DATKPR010000045.1:0-6497 GCA_035523985.1 Steroidobacteraceae bacterium
GAAGCGCGAGCTCGGGACGATCGAGCCGAGCATGCCCGGGTGGAGCAGGAAGTTTCCCGCGAAGAGCAGCGCTTCGCCGAGGGGCTTCAGGGGCTTGAGTAGCGGCAGCGATCGGATATTTTCGTTCATGGCGGGCCTTTCATTCAGGACTGGGACACTTGGGGTCAGTGCGGCGCTTGGGTCCAGGCCGCGCTCGCGCTCCACAGCGACTCCTGCAGCGCGACATCGTTCGCGAGCGCGGCGGCGGGACACGGCCGCTGCTCCTCATCGAAATAGCGGCCGGTAATCCCGGCGACCCCCTCATCGAGCGCCAGATAGTTGGTGGTGCGCGCGCCGCGCTCGGCATCGAAGGTGACCCGAGTGAAGAGCGGCTTGACGATCCGCAGCCAGGCGGGCAGCAGGTGGGTCGCGACCACGCCCGGGTGCAGGCAGTTGACGCTGATGCCGGTGCCTTCGAGGCGCCGTGCGAGCGCGAAGGTGTGCATCACATTGGCGAGCTTTGAGCGGGCATAGGCGGCGACGGCGCGGTAGGGCGCACGTGCATCGGTCACGGCATCGAGATCGAGGCGCCCGCCGTAGTGCGCCTGGGAGGCGACCGTCACGACGCGCGCGCCGCGCACGAGGTGCCCGGTCAGCAGCGCCGTGAGGAGAAAGGGACCCAGGTGATTGGTCGCGAACGTGAGCTCGAAGCCCTCGGGGGAGGCGCGGCGGCGCGTGCTGACGATGCCCGCGTTGTTGATGAGGAGCCCGAGCGGCGGGTAGTCGCGGCGGACAGCCGCCGCGGCCGCGCGCACCGAGGCGAGCGAGGCGAGATCGCAGCGCACCACCCCGACGCGCGCGTGCGGGAGCTCCCGCAGGATGTCCTCGCGCACCTGGCCGGCGGATGCGACGTTGCGGCACAGCATGACGACGGTCCTCCCGGCGCGCGCCAGCGCGCGGCTCGTGACGCGGCCGATCCCGTGCGTGGTGCCGGTGATGACCGCGACCTCGCTCACGCCGCCCTGCCCGCGAGACTGAGGAGCGGCTGCCCCATGCGAATGAGGCTGCCGGGATGCAGGCCGCCGGCGAGCGCCACGCCGGGGGGCGCGAAGGCGATCATCGTCGAGCCGTGCTGGAACCAGCCCATCTCCTCGCCCTTGCGCAGCGTCGCATCGCAGGGAATGGTGTTGGGTCCCCGGTAGCGCAGGTGCAGCAGCACGTCCGCGCAGTGCAGGCGAATGCTCGCCACCAGGATGGCTGCCACCGGCACCAGCGTGATGAGATGGCCGGAGGCCTCGAGCCGGCAGCGGATGATGGCGCGCTCGTTCTTGCAGTAGAGATTCTCGATGCGCCGCAGCGCGATGGGATTGACGTTCCAGGTATCGCCCGAGACGTAGGTCACCCGCTCCACGCGGCAGTCGTGCGGTGCATGGAAGCGGTGGTACATGTTGGACGCCAGGCGCAGCGTCACGAACGTGCCGTCGAGGTAGGTGCGGACCAGCTCCTCGTCCCCCAGGAGGTCTCTCAGCGTGTAGGGGAAGCCCTTGGCCTGCAGCACCGCGCCCGCGCGCACCGCACCCCTCTCGCCGACGATGCCGTCGCACGGACTCACCACGATGCCGGGGTCCGGGTCGATGCGGCGCGCCCCCTCCTTCAGCTCCCGGGTGAAGAACTCCTGCAGGCTGCGAAAGCGCGTGCTGCGGGACTCGGAGAGATCGATCTCGGTGAAGAGTCCCCAGACCGCGATGCAGGCGCGGGCGAGCCAGGGCTGCTCGAGGCGGCTCAGCCACCCCATGAAGAGCGTCAGCCAGCGCCGCGGCAGGCGGTTGGTGAGGAGGAAATTCAGCTGCTCCTGCTGAGTGACCCGGGCGATGGCGGAACGGACTGTCATCGCCCTGTCACGGGACTGAAATAGTTTGCCGCCGGGGCAATCGGCCCCCTCGCGGTCCCCAGGGGTTTGCACGATGAGGCTGCTCCTCTACATCGTCGGGGCGCTGCTGGCGCTCCTCGCCCTGCGGGCGCTCTCGGCGCGGCTGCTGCTGTCGCGCGCCAAGCATCCCTCCCTCGCCGGCCACTCGCGCCTCGCGCACCGCGTGGTGCGCCTCATCCGCTACTACGACTACGACGAGACGCGCTTCTTCAGCGCCGACGGGGCGCCGGCCGAGGTGGCTGCGGCGCGCCGCGCGGGGTTCATGCAGCTCGCTCAGCTCTACGCGCAGCGCTTCCCCCGGGGCGCCGCCCTGGCGCGCGAGGTGGCGCGCGGCGCCTCCGATCTTCAGTTCACCATGCGCTACCGCGTGCCCTTTCAGTTCAGCCGCCTGGTGCGGCAGTACCTGCCGGGCGGCACGTTCCTCGAGTCCTCCGCCGGGGTCACGGTGACCGACGTCGACGGCAATCCCTTCTTCGATGTGAGCGGCTCCTACGGCGTGAATCTCTTCGGCTACGACTTCTATAAGGACTGCATCGAGCGCGGCGCGGCACGGGTGCGCGCGCTCGGACCCGTGCTCGGCGCCTACCATCCGCTGCTCGCCGAGAATCTGCGCCGGCTGCGGGAGATCTCGGGGCTCGACGAAGTGTCCTTCCACATGTCGGGGACCGAGGCCGTGATGCAGGCGGTGCGCCTCGCCCGCTATCACACGCGCCGCCGCTACCTGGTGCGCTTCTGCGGTGCCTATCACGGCTGGTGGGGGGACGTGGCGCCGGGCGTGGGCAACCCGCTGCCGCCCGATGCCACCTATACCCTCAAGGACCTGGATCCGGTCTCGCTCAGGGTGCTGCGCACGCGGCGCGACATCGCCTGCGTGCTCGTGAATCCCGTGCAGGCGATGCACCCGAATGCCAGCGCGCCGGCCGACTCGGGCCTGATCGACAGCGCCCGCAGCGCGCACTTCGACCGCGCGGCCTACAGGGCGTGGCTCGAGGAGCTGCGCGCGGTGTGCACCGCGCGCGGCATCGTGCTCATCTTCGATGAGGTGTTCGCCGGCTTTCGTCTCGCCCGCGGCGGCGCGCAGGAGTACTTCGGCGTGCGCGCAGACCTCGTGACCTACGGCAAGAGTCTCGGCGGGGGGCTGCCGGTGGGCGTGGTGTGCGGGCGTGCCGACCTCATGAAGCGCTTCGACGACGGGCATCCGGCGGATGTGTGCCTGGCGCGCGGCACCTTCAATTCGCACCCCTACGTGATGGGCGCCATGCACGAGTTCCTGACGCGGCTCGACAGCGAGCCCGCGCGCGCGCTCTATCGCGACCTCGATGCGGTCTGGGAGCGCCGTGCGGCGGAGCTCAACGCGCGGCTCGAGGTCGCGAAGCTGCCGGTTCAAGTCGCGAATCTCTCGTCCATCTGGACCTTCAACTACCTCGCGCCGTCGCGCTACAACTGGATGTTCCAGTACTACCTGCGCGCCGAGGGCCTGGCGCTCAGCTGGGTCGGCACCGCACGGCTCATCTTCAGCCTCAACTACAGCGACGCCGACTTCGCCGCGGTCGCCGACCGAGTGGTCGCGGCCGCCACGGCGATGCAGCGCGACGGCTGGTGGTGGCAGGATGCCGCCCTCACCAACAAGGCGATCCGCCGCCAGGTGTTGCGCGAGCTCCTTCAGGCCTGGTGGAGCACGTCGTCCATCGGGTCGATGAGCTCCCCGCGCAGCAGGTACAGCGGTGCGCGGCAGTAGAGTTTGACGTCGTGGAACGGGTCGGTGAGGATCTTGGCCGCCCATGCAAGTCCCGTCAGCACGCTCTTCTGGAAGAAGAGCTGCACCGTGCGAAAGAGCAGCGCCGCGGCGCCGAGCGCCAGCCACACCTGGCACACGTGGCGCAGGAAGCCGGCGTGGCCGTCCTGCGGCGCGTAGAGGCCGAAGAGCGTCGGGTCGAGCCATAGCACGAGCGGCGAGAGCGCCCAGATCGTGAGCAGCACCACCTTGCGCCTGAGGTTGTAGCCGACCTTGATGTCTTCCTTGTGCGCGTGGGTCGCGTGATTCACTTCGTCGTAGTCCTTGGACTCGAAGAAGAAATGACCCGCCTGGCGCGTCACCATGGCCACGAGCCAGCCGATGAGCGCGGCGGCCACGGGGCTCGTGAAGATGCAGACATAGGCGGTGAGGAAGCTGAGCGCGCTCACCAGATGCAGGGACTGGTTGATGCGGCTGTGATGGTAGTAACGATGATCGTCCCACCGCTGTTTGCTGAGCTCGGCCAGAAAAGCATGCATGCGCTGCTCCACTCCATACGGCGGCGCGTGTGCGCCGGCATGAACGAATTATAGGAATACTGTTAAGAACGCATGACAAGCCGCTGTGCGCGTGCGTTTTTTCACGTCTCTGTCACGATTCGCGGCGAACATCCCACCCCGCATGAGAATCATGATCGTGACGGACGCCTGGTATCCCCAAACCAACGGCGTCGTGAACACCCTGGCGCAGACCTCCGCGTGCCTCACCCGCTTCGGCCACGAAGTGATGATCGCCGCGCCGCGCGACTTCCGCACCATCCCCTGCCCGAGCTACCCGGAGATCCGCGTGGCGGTGAGGCCCATGGCGGCGCTGGCGCGCAAGATCGCCTTCTTCAGGCCGCAGGCGCTGCACATCGCGACCGAGGGTCCGCTCGGATTCGCGGCGCGGCGCTTTTGCCTCAGGCGCGGCTGGCGCTTCACGACCTCGTATCACACTCAGTTTCCGCAGTACCTCAAGTCCCGCTGGCCGATCCCGCTGTGGCTCTCGTACGCGGCGCTGCGGCGTTTTCACGGGGCCGCGCAGCGCTGCATGGTGAGCACGCCGTCGGTGGAGAACGAGCTGCGCGCGCGCGGCTTCCACAACCTCGTGCGCTGGCGGCGCGGCGTCGACACGGAGTTGTTCCGCCCCCGCGACAAGGCGTTCCTGCAGCTGCCGCGGCCGATCGCCGCCTACGTCGGACGGCTCGCGGTCGAGAAGAACGTCGATGCGTTTCTCGCGATGCCCTGGCATGGCTCGAAGATCGTGATCGGGGACGGGCCCGAGCGAGCGCGCCTCGCGGCGCGCTATCCCACCGCCGTGTACGCCGGCTACCGCTACGGCGAGGACCTCGCGGCCCATCTCGCCGCGGCCGACGTGCTCGTGTTCCCAAGTCTCACCGATACCTTCGGACTCGTGAATCTCGAGGCGATGGCCTGCGGGGTGCCGGTGGCCGCCTTCCCGGTCACCGGCCCGATCGATGTCGTCGAGGACGGTGTCACCGGCGCGCTGGATCGCGATCTCGGCAAGGCGGCGGAGCGTGCGCTCAGCCTCGACCCGCGCGCCTGCCGCGCCCACGCCCTGCAGTCGAGCTGGACGGCCTGCACGCGCGAGTTCGAGGCCAATCTCGTCAACTGCCGTCCGGGGCCGCTGCGGCGGCGCGCCGCCGGGCGTGCCGTGGCCGAGCGGGCCGCCTGATGAGCGGCTGAGCCGCGGGATCCCAACCGCAGGTGCGCACGCTACGATCGATGAGATCGCAGGCGGTCGCCTGGTGGCATACGTCGCTGCGCGCGGTCGCAGTCCTCAACATCGTCCTCTGGTCGCTCGCCGCGCTGACCGTCGCGCGCAGCCGCAACGCGGCCCCTTTGGCGGCGGATGCCGGCGACCTGCAGCTCGTGCTCTCGGCCGGCTACGTGGCCGGGTGCGCCTACCGGTGCTTCCTGCCGGTCGTCGACATCCCGCGACTCGTCCTCGTCGACTCGCCCCTCTCGAGCGTGCTCGTCGGCCGCTCGGTCGCGACCGTGGCTGAATTGTGCTTCGCCGCGCAATGGGCCCTCCTGCTCTACCGGATGGCGGCGCTCAGCGGCAGCCCCTTCGCGGAAGCCGTGGCACTCGCACTGCTGCCGCTCATCGTGCTCGCGGAGGCGTGCTCATGGTACGCGGTACTCACCACCCGGCAACGCGCGCACGCGCTCGAGAATTCCCTGTGGGGGCTCTCGGCGGCGCTGCTGGTCGCCGCGCTGCTCGCGATGGGCACGCAGCGCTTCCCCGTGCTGAGCGCCTGCGCGATCGCCGGCGGCGCCCTCTATGTCGCTTTCATCTTCGCCTACGACGTGCCGATGTACTGGGCGCGCTGGCGGGCCGACCAGGCCCGGCGGCGCCGCTACCCGAGCCTCGCTGACGGCTGGATCGATGTGCGCAGACGCTGGACGGTGTCGCGCCGCTGGGAGGACTGGAAGAACGAGGTGGCGTGGATGTCGCTCTACTTCACCTTCGGCGTGTGGAGCAGCATCGGGATCGCCTGCGCCTCGTGGGCCGTCGGCCACGGCGACTAGGCGATCGGGGGCTAGAGGCCGGGCACCGGCAGTGACTCGCCGCGTTCCCCGCGGGCGCGCTGAATCGCCTTGGCCAGGGCGGCGTGCGAGCTCGCGTCCTGACCGGCGTGCAGGTACCGTCCGGCGCACTCGAGCACGCCCTCCAACGACCTGGCGCGTGCCTGCAGATTGAGCAGCGCCTGCGCGATCGTGCCGTTGTCATCGCTCGCTGCGGCGGCCGGGCCCGCGAGCTGCAGTGCACGGTGCAGTTGCGCGGGAGTCA
>DATKPR010000046.1:0-25308 GCA_035523985.1 Steroidobacteraceae bacterium
GGCTCGGTCGGTGACCGCTGTTATCGTAGCGTTGAGCCAGTAGCCGGCGCGTAAATGTGTGGAGTTGCCGCGCGAAAGCGCGGGAGAACCAACTGCAGCGGCCGGCTACTCAACATTTTCGAGAAGTCCAGATTCCGCGAAGGAGAAGCAGGTTCCATCGCCGATGATGAAGTGATCGAGCACCCGCACGTCGATGAGCGCGAGCGCATCGCGCAGCCGCCGCGTGATGAGCTCATCCGCCTGGCTCGGCTCGAGCACGCCCGAGGGATGGTTGTGGGCGAGGATCACCGCGGCGGCGTTGTGGGCGAGCGTCTGGCGCAGCACCTCCCGCGGGTGCACGCCGGCGCGGTCGATGGTGCCGCGGAACAGCTCCTCGAAGGCGAGCAGCCGGTGACGGTTGTCGAGGTACAGGCAGCAGAACACCTCGTAGGGGCGGTCGCGCAGTTGCGCCAGCAGGAAGCTGCGCGTCGTCTCGGGAGCCGCGAGCGCCGGTCCCACCCGCAGCGCCTCGCGGAAGTGCCGCCGGGCGAGCTCGAGCGCCGCTTTCAGCACCGCATAGCGCGCCGGTCCGATCCCGTGCCGCGTGCGAAAGCGCGCGCGCTCGGCGGTCAGCAGCTCGCGCAGCGAGCCGAACTCAAGGATCAGCGTGCGCGCCAGCTCGACCGCCGGGTACCCGCGCACGCCCGAGCCGAGCAGTACGCCGAGGAGCTCGGCGTCCGAGAGCGCCTGCGCGCCGCGCGCCAGCAGCTTCTCGCGCGGCCGCTCGGCCTCGCCCGGGTGGCGGGTGGTCATCACGTTCCGTTCTAAGGGAAGCTGGCGCGAGTCTAAGGAGCCGCCGGGGGCGCGGCGAGGGGAAGAAAGCCCCGCGAAGCGGGCGTTTTTCGCATTCCGCGCCGGCCGTTGCCCGGTGCGCGCGCGGCGGTGAGATAATCGGTCACCGCGAGGCAACCACCATGCAAGGCAAGCGCATCCTTCTCGGCGTCACCGGCGGCATCGCCGCCTACAAGAGCCCGGACCTGGTGCGGCGGCTGCGCGAGCGCGGCGCCGAGGTGCAGGTGGTGATGACGGCCGCCGCACGCGAGTTCGTGACGGCGACGACCTTCCAGGCGGTGTCGGGGCGCACGGTGCGCACGGATCTGTGGGACGCGGCCGCCGAGGCCGCCATGGGTCACATCGAGCTCGCGCGCTGGGCGGAGGCCGTGCTGATCGCGCCTGCGACCGCCGACTTCATCGCGCGCCTGGCGAGCGGGCGCGCCGACGACCTGCTGGCGACGCTGTGCCTCGCGACCGAGGCGCCGATCGCGGTGGCGCCGGCCATGAATCACCTCATGTGGGCCAACGCCGCAACGCGCGCCAACGTCGCGCAGCTCGCGGCGCGCGGCGTGGCGGTGCTCGGTCCGGGCGCCGGGGAGCAGGCCTGCGGCGAAGTCGGCGAGGGCCGCATGCTCGAGCCGCCCGAGCTGGCCGAGCAGCTCGCGGCGCTCGTCGGCGCGGGCGCAGAGCTCGCGAACGTGCGCGTGCTGATCACCGCCGGCCCGACGCGCGAGCGGCTCGATCCGGTGCGTTTCATCAGCAACCGCAGCTCCGGCAAGATGGGCTTCGCGGTGGCGCAGGCGGCACGCGCCGCCGGCGCCGAGGTGGTGCTGGTGGCAGGTCCCGTGAGCCTGCCGACACCGCCCGGTGTGCGGCGCATCGACGTGGAGAGCGCCGCCGACATGCTCGGCGCGGTGCTGCGCGAGCTGCCCGGCACGCACGTGTTCGTCTCCACCGCCGCGGTCGCCGACTACCGGCCGCTGCGCGCGGCGCAGCACAAGATCAAGAAGACCAGCGAGACCCTCGAGCTGTCGCTGGAGCGCACCCCGGACGTGCTCGCGACCGTGGCGGCGCGCGCGGACCGGCCCTTCGTCGTGGGTTTCGCCGCCGAGACCGAGTCGGTGGAGCAGAATGCCCGCGCCAAGCTCCTGAAGAAGAATCTCGACATGATCGCCGCCAACGAGGTGGGCGACGCCAAGGCCTTCGACGCCGAGGAGAATCAGCTGATCGTGCTCGCCCGCGGCGCCCGCTACGAGCTCGGGCGCGCCGGCAAGCTCACCCTGGCGCGCGGACTCGTGACGCTCATCGCCCGCGAGCTCGCCGCGCGCACCGACCGCCCGCAGCGCGGCACGGCGCTCGCGTAAGCCGCGCATGAGCCCCGCCCGCCGCGCACTCAAGGTGCGCATCCTCGATGCGCGTATCGGGCGCGAGTTCCCGTTGCCGGCCTATGCGACCGCAGGCTCGGCGGGTCTCGACCTGCGCGCCTGTCTCGGGGCGCCGCTCGAGCTGGCAGCGGGCCGCGCCGAGCTCATCCCGACCGGGCTCGCGATCCATCTGGAAGATCCGCAACTCGCCGCCGTGATCCTGCCGCGCTCGGGTCTCGGGCACCGCCACGGCATCGTGCTCGGCAATCTCGTCGGCCTCATCGACTCCGATTACCAGGGCCAGCTCATGGTGTCGTGCTGGAATCGCGGCACCGAGCCCTACACGATCGCTCCCGGCGAGCGTATCGCGCAGCTGGTCGTGGTGCCGGTGGTGCAGGTGCAGCTGGAAGTCGTGGCCGACTTCGCGGTGTCGGCGCGCGGTGCGGGCGGCTTCGGACACTCGGGCAGCGGCTGAGCCGCGGAGGCGCCGCGCGCTTCAGTCGTTCGAGTGCAGCGTGTGCAGC
This sequence comes from Steroidobacteraceae bacterium, assembly GCA_035523985.1. GTDB lineage: Bacteria > Pseudomonadota > Gammaproteobacteria > Steroidobacterales > Steroidobacteraceae > 13-2-20CM-66-19. Next base: position 2,702 of record DATKPR010000046.1, read on the forward strand.
TCGCGGTAGCGCTCGATGTCGGCCTGGAACTGGGCGCGCAGCTTCGCTTCCTCCTCGTTCGAGGTGGCGAGCGCGCTCGTCTGGGTCCGCATCTCGTTGAGCGTGCGCACCAGGTCCTCGGCCAGATCGTCGGGCATGCGCCGCGCGCCGGCCGCCGAGCTGTAGGGGCGGAAGCTCAGGGCGCGTGACTGCAGCGCGCCGAGCCGCGCCTTCAGGCTCTCGATGTACTGCTGCGCGGCGTAGCGTTGCGTGTGCAGCTGGTCGAGCCGCGCGTCGCGCAGCGCCTCGATGTCCTTGACCGAGGTGTAGGTCGTGACGAGGAAGCTGTCGTGCTGCTTCTGTTTGATCTCCGCGGCACGGTCGCGCGCCTCGGCGGCCAGCTGCTCGGCGCTCTTGGTGCCGTCGACGTGCTGGACGGGGATGCCCTCGGGATTGATGACCTCGCGGTCCTTGCCGGCGTATTGCGGCGGGATCTGGTCGCCGTAATGCACGACGCCCTGATCGTCGACCCAGCGGTAGGTGGTCTTGCCGTTCGGTTGCGGTTTGCCGGCCAATGCCGCGCTCGCGACCAGCGACGCGGCCGCAAGCCAACCCAGCACCTTCAGGCGACGCCCCCACAGCGACATGCGGCTATCTTCAGCCGCCCGCGCAGCGCTGGCAAGCTCAACGGGCCCCGTAGCGCGCCCTGTAGGCCGCGAGTGCCGTGAGCTGCTGCGCGGAAATCCCGGGCAGGCCGCCCGCCGGATGCGACAGCGCCTCGATCAGATCGGAGAGTGTGACGATGCTCACACATTTCACGCCCTGATCGCGCTCGAGCTCCTGCACCGCGCTCAAGTCCCCCTGGCCGCGCTCCTCGCGGTCGAGCGCCAGCGCCACGCCGACCGGCTCGGCGCCGCCGGCGCGGATCAGATCGAGCGACTCGCGTACCGCGGTACCGGCGGTGATCACGTCGTCGACGATGAGCACGCGCCCGTGCAGCGCCGCGCCGACGATGAGCCCGCCCTCGCCGTGACTCTTGGCCTCCTTGCGGTTGAAGGCGTAGGGAACGCTGCGGGCGTGGTGGGTGGCGAGCGCGGCCGCTGTCGCGGTCACGAGCGGGATCCCCTTGTACGCGGGCCCGAACAGCATGTCGAAGGCGAGCCCCGAGCGGACGATGGCGGCCGCATAACAGCGGCCGAGCACCGCCGCCGCCTCGCCGTCGCTGAAGAGCCCGGCGTTGAAGAAGTACGGGCTGTCGCGTCCGGACTTGAGGCGAAACTCCCCGAAGCGCAACGCCTCGCGCTGCATGGCGAGCGCGATGAAGGTGAGCTGGTATTCCTGCATGTCATATCATTGTTCGGCTTGCGCGTGATCACCGTCAATGTCTGCGGCATCCGCTCGGCGGCGGCCAAGGGTCTGTTCCGCTGGCTGCGGCGCCAGCGCGCCGACTTCATCTGCCTGCAGGAGACGCGCTGCCGGCCCGAGCAGCTCGCGGGCCACGACGTCGCGCTCCCGGGCTACACGGGCTACTTCTGCGACGCCGAGCGCCGGGGCTATGCCGGGGTGGCGCTCTACACGCGCCATGCCGTGGATCGCGTGGTGCGCGGCTTCGGGGTCGCGGAGTTCGATCGCGAGGGCCGCTATCTGGAGGCACGCCTCGGGGACCTGTCGGTGGTCTCGCTCTACCTGCCCTCGGGGTCCTCGGGCCCGGAGCGCCAGGCCGCCAAGTTCCGCTTCCTGGAGGCCTTCACGCCCCACCTGGCGCGCCTGAAGCGCGGGCGGCGCCGCGTCATCCTCTCGGGCGACTGGAACATCGCCCACCGGGCGATCGACCTCAGGAACTGGCGCGCGAACCAGAAGAACTCCGGCTTCCTCCCCGAGGAGCGCGCCTGGATGGATCACCTGTTCGGCCCCGCCGGCTACGTCGACGCCTTCCGCGAGGTGCGCCCCGGACCGGATCTCTACACCTGGTGGTCGAACCGCGGCCAGGCGCGTGCCAGGAATGTCGGCTGGCGCATCGACTACCAGGTGGTGAGCGATGTCCTCGCCGGCCGGGCGCGCCGCGCCTCCATATACAAGGAGAGGCGCTTCTCGGATCACGCCCCGCTCATCATGGATTACGCGCTGTGAGCGGCGCCGCCGCGCCGCGGCCGACGCGCCTCGGCGAGCTGCTCTCGAGCCCGAAGATGCTGGCGATCCTCGCGCTCGGGGCGGCTTCGGGGTTTCCCAATCAGCTCACCGAGAGCGCGCTGCAGGCGTGGCTGAAGGACGCGGGCCTCACCAATACCGCGATCGGCATCACCTCCTACGTGGCGCTGCCGTATCTGCTGAAGCCGCTGTGGGCGCCGCTCATCGACCGCTATCCGCTGCCGCTGCTCGGCCGCCGCCGCGGCTGGATGCTCGTCATGCAGCTCGGGCTCGCTGCGGCCATCGCGCTGCTCGCGCTGCAGAACCCGGCGGCCTCGCTCGGCGCGGTCACGGCCTGTGCGCTCGCCATCGTGTTCTGCTCGGCCACCCAGGACATCGCCATCGACGCCTGGCGTACCGACGTCTCGCTGCCGCAGGAGCGCGGGCCGGCCGCCGCCGCCAACAACCTCGGCTACCGCACCGCCGCCTGGCTCGCTTCCGCGGTGGCGCTGCTCACCGCCGATCACTTCGGCTGGCGGTTCGCCTATCTGACGCTCGCCGGCGCCATGCTGGTCTTCTGCCTGGCATCGGTGCGTGCGCCCGAGCCGCCTTACCGCCACGCGCCGCCGCGCACGCTGCGCGAATCGCTGCTCGCGCCGCTCAGGGAACTGCTCGACGGCCCCGACGCGGCGATACTGATCGCGGTCGTGATGCTCTTCAAAGTCGGCGATGCCTTCGCCAACAAGCTGTTCACGCCCTTCATGATGGACGTCGGCTTCTCCAAGACCGACATCGCGCTCATCGTGAAGTCGCTGTTCACGGCGAGTGCGCTCGGCGGCTCCCTCCTCGGCGGGGTGCTGATGGTGCGCCTCGGGCTGGTGCGTTCCATGCTGATCTTCGGCGTGCTGCAGGCGCTCAGTAACCTGCTCTACTGCGCGCTGGCGGTTTCCGGCAAGAGCTACGCCGTCATGGCGGCGGCGGTGGTGATCGAGCACGTGGCCGGCGCCATGGGCAACATCGCGCTGGTGGCGCTCATCATGGCGCTGTGCGATGTGCGCTACAGCGCCTTCCAGTACGCACTGCTGTCGGCGCTCGCGCTGCTGCCACGCTACAGCCTGGGATATCCGGCGGGCTGGGTCGCCGACCACGGCGGCTGGTACGTCTACTACGTGACGAGCTTTGCGCTGGCGTTTCCGGGGCTCGCGATGGTGTGGCTGACGCGCGCGCGCATCGCGGCGCTCGATCAGCTGCGGGCGCGCGAGGCGCCGTGAGCGGCGCGGCGCTCGATGTCGAGCGGGTGGTGTGCCGCGAGACGGAGCTCGGCGCGCAGGGTGTACGCGCCTTCACCATCGGCGCCGGCGACTGGCCGCTCAGGGGCTTCGTGGTGCGCGCCGGCGGTGCGCTGCGCGGCTACGTGAACCGCTGCCCGCACGCGGGCCATCCCCTCAATCTCCTGCCCGACCGGTTTCTGACGCCCGACGGCGCGCTGCTGCTGTGCTCCTCGCACGGGGCGCTGTTCGAGAAGCTCACCGGCTACTGCGTGGCGGGACCGTGTGCCGGAGCCTCGCTCACGCCCGTGCCGCTCGAGCTCAGGAGCGGCTACGTGCTGGTCGCGGACGGAGTGGATATCGCCGCGCTGGCGGCGGCGGCGTCCTAGGCGCCGCGCACCCTCACTCGAAGAGGTCGATGCCGTCCAGCGGGCTCATGCGCAGGTCGCGATCCTCGGCGGCGGCGTCCGCGCCGCGGGCGTCCTCGCCGTCGCCTTCGGCGTCGACGGACCCGCTGCCGTCCTCGGGAGGCTCTTCGGCCGCCTCCAGAGCGCCCTCGTCCCACTGAGCATCCCAGTCCTCGACGTCCATCTCCTCGACGGTGCCGTCGAAGTACTGGATCTCGATGGTGCCGTCGTCGTCATCGACGGCGACGACCTCGAACAGCTGGCCGCCGTTCAACCGGTACCAGTCGCCGATGCCTGGGTGTGGAGCCGTCATCGTCGCAACCTCCGCGGGGTGCGGCCGGCTGCAGCTGCTATGCTGAGGGCCGAGGCGCCCGACGCAAATCATGTTGCGCCTCGCCCGTGACGCTTTCAAGAAGCAATTAGCGCCGCACAGCACCAATGTTCGCGCAGTCGCTGAAGTTCTTCGTCGTGTTCTTCGTGGTGGTCGACCCGGTGTCGCTCATTCCGCTCTTTACCGGGCTCACCGCGGGCGCGAATCCGGCCTTCAAGCGCCGCATGGCGCTGCAGGCGGTGGCGATTTCGGCGGTGATCCTGCTGCTGTTCGCCGTCGGCGGTGCGGCGTTTCTGCAACTGATGGGCATCAGCCTCGAGGCGTTTCGCATTTTCGGCGGCTTGTTGCTGTTTCTGCTGGCGCTCGAGATGGTGTTCGCGCGCGAATCGGGTGCGCGCACCTCGAGCGATGAGGCGGCGGAGAGCCGGCGCCGCGCGGATATCTCGGTGTTCCCGCTCGCCTTTCCCTTCATCGCGGGTCCCGCCGCGCTCACCACCATTCTGCTGTGGTTCGGGCGCGTGCAGCTGCCGGCCCAGACGGGACTGTTCGCGGGACTGATCGCCGCCGCCGCGCTGGTGCTCGCGATCGTCCTCGCCCTGTTGTGGGTCGCCGAGCCGCTGATGCGCGTGATCGGCGTAACGGGCGCCAACGTCGCGAGCCGCATCCTCGGGGTGATCCTCGGCGCGCTGGCGGTGCAGTTCGTGCTCGACGGGCTGCGGCAGGCCTTCGGCGCCTCCTGAAGTCGCGCCGCGCGCCTTCAGGCCCGCCGCCTGAAGGCGAGGTCCCACACCTCGTGTCCGAGCCGCAGGCCGCGGCGCTCGAAGCGCGTCGGCAGCCGCTCCGCCGGACGCGCGCTGAAGCCGCCACCGGGCGCGGCGTTGCCGAGCCCCGGCGCGGCGCCGAGCACCGCGAGCATCTCCTGCGCATAGGGCTGCCAGTCGGTCGCCAGATGCAGCGTGCCGCCCGCGGCGAGCGCGCGCGCGATGAGCGCCACGAAGGGCGCCTGGATGAGCCGGCGCTTGTGATGGCGCTTCTTCGGCCAGGGATCGGGGAAAAGGATCAACACCTCATCGAGACTCCCCGCGGCGATCTGCCGCTCGAGTACCTCGACCGCGTCGTGGCAGATGAGGCGTACGTTGGCGACGGCGCGCTCCTCGAGCGCGAGCAGCGCCCGGCCGACGCCCGGGCGGTGCACCTCGATACCGAGGTAGTCGCGCGCCGGATGCGCGGCGGCCAGCGCCACCAGGTTCTCGCCGTTGCCGAAGCCGATCTCGAGCGTGCACGGCGCCTGGCGCCCGAACAGCGCGGGCAGCTCGAGCGCCCGCGGCGCGAAGTCGATCCCGTATTTGGGCCACAGCTCGGCGAGTGCGCGCTCCTGCGCCGCGGTGATGCGCCCGGCGCGGGTGACGAAGGAGCGGATCGAGCGCGGGTGGACGGCGTCGGGCATGGTGAAAGGAGATCCTAGCGCGGCGGGAGGTGCGGCGCCGCACGCCGCACCCATGGTATAAGGCGCGCGCCACTTTCACCGGGCCGCGGAGGGTCCAATGCTGAAATCACTGACGCTGGGGATGGTGGGGTTACTGGGGCTGGCCGGGACGGCATATGCCGAGCCGGCGAAGAGTCCGGACCCGGCGCCGCCGCCGGCGGACCTCAAGAGCCTGTGCCACATCGACGTGAAGGGCGATCTGAAGGACGAGTGGCGGCGTCTCCCCGAGGCACAGAGCTCCGTGACGCAGCATCACTTCAGCGCGGGCGGCAAGGCATTCGACTACACCGCCACCGCCGGCACGCTGATCGTGCGCGACGACGACGACCGGCCGATGGCCGCCATGGGCTATGTCGCCTACACGCGCCACCCGGCACGCGAGGGCGAGCAGCGGCCCATCATGTTCGCCTTCAACGGCGGACCCGGCTCCTCGTCGCTGTGGCTGCACATGGGCGTGCTCGGCCCGAAGCGCGTGGTGGTCTCCGATCCCGAGCCCACTCCGAGCGCTCCCTATCGCACCGTCGAGAACGCCTACGGGGTGCTGGACAAGACCGACCTGGTGATGATCGATCCGGTGGGCACGGGCCTCTCGCATGCGGTCTGCAACCACAAGGACGACGAGTTCTGGGGAGTCGATCCGGACATCGACTCGATCGGGCGCTTCATCGCGCAGTACTCCTCGGACAACAACCGCTGGAGCTCGCCGCGCTACCTGCTCGGCGAGAGCTACGGCACGACGCGCGGCGCGGCGATCGTCAACTGGCTGCGCGTGCACCGCGGGCTCGAGTTCAACGGCCTGGTGCTGGTGTCGGTGGCGACCGATATCGAGGCGATCTTCGCCGAGCTACCCGGCAACGACCGCCCTTACTCGGTGTACCTGCCGGGTTACGCGGCGGTCGCCTGGTATCACAAGGCGCTGCCGCAGCAGCCGCCGGCGCTCGAGCCGTTCCTCGCCGAGGTGCGTGCCTACGCCATGGGTCCGTACACGGCGGCGCTGCTCAAGGGCGACGCGCTGAGCGATGCCGAGCGCGACACGGTGGCCGCGCAGCTGCACGCGTACACCGGCCTTTCGGTCGAGTATCTCAAGCACGCGAACCTGCGCGTCTCGGAGGTCATGTTCGCGCATGAGCTGCTCAATGCGCAGCGCGAGACCGTGGGACGCCTCGACGGGCGCTTCGTCGGCCCCACGCAGGACCAGACGGCCAGGGAAGCCGACTACGACCCGCAGTCGGCCGCCATCGGCGCCGCCTTCACGGCCGCATTCCTCGACTATTATCACGGCGACCTCAAGTTCGGTCAGGGCGCGACCTACTTCACCACCAACTTCGCCATCGGGGAAAAGTGGAAGTGGACGCACAAGACCGACGCCGGCGAGCAGCCGATCGTCAACTCAGGGGTCGATCTCGCCCAGGCCCTGGTACAGGACCAGAACCTCAAGGTGCTGGTCCTGAACGGCTACTACGACCTCGCCACGCCCTTCTCGGCGACCGAGTACGTCATGGCGCACCTCGGCATACCGGCCTCCGCCAGCGCGCGCATCGCCATGAGGTACTACCCGGCGGGACACATGATGTACGTGAATCCGCAGTCGATCGTGAAGATGAAAGGCGACCTCGACGCCTTCATCGACTCGACGTCGCACCAGTAACCGGCAACACCATCTGGGCACGCAGGCCCGGATGGTTGTCGATGAGCTCGAGCACGCCGCCGTGCAGCCGCGCGACGGCGTCCACGATCGAGAGGCCGAGCCCCACGCCCGGCGTGCCGCGGCTGGCGTCGCCGCGGAAGAAGCGCTCGGTGACCCGGGGTCTGTCGGCGGGCGCGATACCCGGGCCGTTGTCGGTCACCTCGATGGCGACCGAGCCGTCGGGGCGCGGGCCGACGCAGACGCGGATCGCGCCGTGCTCGGGCACGCACTTCAGGGAATTGTCGATGAGGTTGCTCAGCGCCTGGGCGAGCAGCACCGGGTCGCCGGCCACCGCGGCGACGGAGCGCGTCTCGAACGAGAAGCTGACGCCCTTCTGCTCGGCCGCGGGCTCGTAGAACTCGACCACCTCGGCCGCGACGCGCGCGGCGTCCACCTCGACGAAGCCCGAGCGGCGTGCGCCGGTGTCGAGCTCCGCGAGGCGCAGCAGCGCGGCGAAGATGCGCATGACGCGGTCGACGTCGGCGACCGCACCCTCGATTTCGGCGAAGGTCTCGGCGGGCTCGGGTCGCGTGAGGGAGAGCTCCTCGAGGCGCGAGCGCAGCTCGGTGAGCGGGGTGCGCAGGTCGTGGGCGATGGAGTTGGAGACGTCGCTGATGCCGTGGATCAGCCGCTCGATGTGATCGAGCATGCCGTTGATGGTCTGCGAGAGCGTGTCGAACTCGTCCCCGGCGCCCGAGGCCGGCAGGCGCCGCCGCAGGTCGCCCGCCATGATGGCCGACACCGTGGTGCGCATCCCCTGCACGCGCGCCAGCAGCTGGCGGCGGATGAGCGCCGCGCCCGCCACACCCACCACGAAGAGGAAGGTCACCGCCGCGGTGAGTCCCCAGGTGAACTGCCGCTCGAGCGGCTGGTAGAAGCCGAGGTCGCGGCCCACCAGCAGGTGGTAGCCGCCCGGGAGCGTCTCGCGCACCACCAGCGCGTGCGCCGGCCGTCCGGCCAGCTCGTCCACCATGACCGCGCGCGCCCCCGAGTCCTCGGGCAGCTCGCGCGGCCAGGCGGCGAGGTTCCCGGCGAGCGGCCGGTAGGCGGCGTCGGTGAGCAGCAGCGTGCGCTCGCCGACGATCTGCAGGCGCAGGCGCGAGTCGATGTGGGCCGTGAGCCCCTGCGGCCCCTCGCGCGCGAACACGTCGGCGAGATGCTGCGCATCGGCGTGCAGGATGTCCTCGCGTCCGGAGAAGATGCTGACGTTCCACGCGTACCACAGCAGCACCGCGAAGGCGACCAGGGCGGCGAGCCCGAGCAGCAGGTAGCCGAGTGCCCAGGTGACCGGGGAGGAGCGCAGCAGCCTATTCATGGTCGGTCATCATGTAGCCGGCATTGCGCACGGTGCGCACCAGCGCCCGCTCGGAGTCATGCTCGATCTTCTGCCGCAGCTTCGAGATGTGCACGTCGACGACGTTGGTCTGCGGATCGAAGTTATATTCCCACACCGCCTCCAGCAGCATGGTGCGCGTCACCACCTGGTTGGCGTGGCGCATCAGGTACTCGAGCAGCTTGAACTCGCGCGGCTGCAGCGTGATGGCGCGGCTGCCGCGCGTCACGCGCCGCGACAGCAGATCCATGCGCAGGTCGCCCACCTGCAGCAGGTGCCCGGCCTCGCCGCCGGAGTTGCGCCGGCCGAGGGCGTCGAGGCGCGCCAGCAGCTCCCCGAAGGCGAACGGCTTGGTGAGGTAGTCGTCGCCGCCGCCGCGCAGCCCCTTGATGCGCTCATCCACCGCATCGAGTGCCGAGAGGATCAGGATCGGGGTGCGGTTGCCCGCCTTGCGCAGCGTCTCGATGATGGCGAGGCCGTCGATGTTGCCCGGGAGCATGCGGTCCATGACGATGACGTCGTGCGGCTCGCCGGCGGCGAGGAACAGGCCGTCGCGGCCGTTGCCGGCGTGGTCGACGGTATGCCCCGCCTCGCGCAGGCCCTTGATGACGAAGCGCGCGACCCTCTCGTTATCCTCGACCAGCAGGATCTTCACGGCCTCAGCTCCCCGCGGCGTCCGCCGCCGGCTGCACGGGGTGCGGCGGGTGCTGCCGCGCCCAGCGTACCGACAGACGGTCGAGGTAGAGATAGACCACGGGGGTGGTGAACAGCGTCAGCATCTGGCTCAACACGAGCCCACCGACCATTGTATAGCCGAGGGGCTGGCGCAGCTCCGAGCCCGTGCCGTGGCCGAGCATCAGCGGCAGCGCGCCGAGGATCGCCGCCATGGTGGTCATCATGATGGGGCGGAAGCGCAGCAGGCACGCCTTGCGGATCGCCGCCTCGGGGGCGAGACCCTCGTTGCGCTCGGCGTGAATGGCGAAGTCCACCATCATGATGCCGTTCTTCTTGACGATGCCGATCAGCAGGATGATGCCGATGGTTCCGACGATCGACAGGTCGAAGTGGAACAGCATCAGCATCAGCAGCGCGCCGACGCCCGCCGAGGGCAGCGTCGAGAGGATGGTGAGCGGGTGTATGTAGCTCTCGTAGAGCACGCCAAGGATCACGTACACGACCAGCAGCGCCGCCAGGATCAGCAGCGGCAGGGTCTTCAGCGACGACTGGAAGGCCTGCGCCGTGCCCTGGAAGGTCCCGGAGATCGCCGCCGGCATGTGGATCGAGGCGGTGGTCTTCTGGATCGCGGTGACGGCATCGCCGAGCGCCGCGCCGGGCGCCAGATTGAACGACAGCGTCACCGCCGGGAACTGCCCCTGGTGATTGATGGACAGGTAGCTGGTGTGGCCGGTGTCGAACTTCGTGAACGCCGAGAGCGGCACCTGCTGCCCGGTAGCGGGCGACTTGATGTAGATCCTGTTGAGGGTGTCGGGCTGGCCGAGGAACCTGGGGCTCACCTCGAGCACCACGTGGTAGCTGGCGAGCTGGGTGAAGTACTGCGTCACCTGGCGCTGGCCGAAGGCGTCGTAGAGCGTGTTGTCGATGAGCGCCGGCTGGATGCCGAAGCGCGCCGCCTGGTCGCGATCGATGACCAGCGACAGCTTGGTGCTGCTCGATTGCTGGTCGGAGGCGACGTCGGTCAGCTGCGGCAGCTTCTTCAGCTCGGCGAGCAGCCGCGGCGCCCACTGATTCAGCTCGTCGATATTGGCGTCCTGCAGCGTGTACTGATACTGGGTGCGCGAGGTGCGCCCGCCGACGTTCAGATCCTGGGCGGCCTGCAGGAACACCGTGCCGCCCGGCACCGCCGCGATCTTGCGGCGCAGCCGCGTGACGACCTGGTCCGCGGTCGCGTCGCGCTCATCGCGGGGCTTTAAGCCGAGGAACACGAAGCCGTTGTTGAGCGGCTGGCTGCCGCCGACGAAGGCGGCCCAACCCGCGACGGCCGGATCGTCGCCGATCACCTTCATGAGGCGGCGCTCGAGCGTCACCATCTCCGCGAAAGACACGTCCTGCGGCGCGTCGGTGACCCCGGCGAGCACCCCGGTGTCCTGCTGCGGGAAGAAGCCCTTGGGGATCACGACGTACAGCAGCACGGCGGTGGCCACCGTGGCGATGAAGGTGACGAGCGTCTCGCGCTGATGGCGCAATACGAAATCGAGGCCGCGCGTGTAGTGCTCGATGAGCGACTGGAAGCCGCGCTCGAGCGTCATGTAGAAGCGCCCGTGGCTGACGTGCCGCTCGTCGCGCAGGAACAGCGCGCCCATCATGGGCGAGAGGGTGAGCGAGACGAGCGCCGAGACCGCGATGGTCATGGTCACGGTGACCGCGAACTCGTGGAACAGGCGGCCGACGAGCCCGCTCATCAGCAGCAGCGGGATGAACACCGCCACCAGCGAGATGCTGATGGAGAGGATGGTGAAGCCGATCTCGCCCGAGCCCTTGATGGCCGCATCCATGGGCGTCATGCCGGCCTCGATGTGCCGGTAGATGTTCTCCAGCATCACGATCGCATCGTCCACTACGAAGCCGACGGCGATGGTGAGCGCCATCAGCGAGAGATTGTCGAGGCTGTAGCCGATGACATACATGAGCGCCGCGGTGCCGAGCAGCGCGAGCGGCACGGTCACTCCCGGAATCGCGGTCGCCCAGAAGTTCCGCAGGAACAGGAAGATGACCATCACCACCAGGCTGATCGCCAGCAGCAGCGTCAGCTCCACGTCGCGCACCGAGGCCTTGATGGTCGCGGTGCGGTCGATGACCTGGTCGAGCTTCAGCGACGGCGGTACCGAGGTCAGGATGTGCGGCAGCGCCTCCTTGACCTCGCGCACGTCGTCGATCACGTTGCTGCCGGGGAGCTTGTGGATGAACAGCAGCACCCCGGTGCGGCCGTTCTGGAACGCGACCGACTGGGTATTCTCCGGACCGTCGACGGCCACGCCGATGTCGCGGATGCGGATCGGCGCGCCGTTCCTGTAGGCGACGATCACGTCATTCCACGGGGCCGCTTTCAGCAGCTGGTCGTTGTCGTAGATGGTGAAGTTGTGCAGGGTGCCGGTGATCGCGCCCTGCGGGGAATCGACGGTCGCCGCGGTGATGAGGCTGGCGACGTCCTCGAGCTGCAAGCCGACCGCGGCGAGCTTCACCGGGTCGACCTGGATGCGCACCGCCGGCTTCTGCTGGCCGCCGACGCCGACGTTCGCAATGCCCGGCAGCTGCGAGAGCTGCTGGGCGATCACGGTCTCGGCGTAGTTGTCGACCTCGGTCATCGGCAGCACGTCCGAGTGCACCGCGAAGATGATGATCGAGTAGTCCGCCGGGTTGTACTTGCGGTAGGAGGGGGGCGAGGGCAGGTTCTTCGGCAGCTGGCCGCCGGCGGCGTTGATGGCCGCCTGCACGTCGCCCGCCGCCGCGTCGATGTTGCGGTCGAGCTCGAACTGCAGCGTGATCTGCGTGCCGCCGAGCACGCTGCTCGAGGTCATCTGCGCGACGCCGGGAATCTGCGCGAACTGCGTCTCGAGCGGCTGCGCCACCGAGGTCGCCATGATCTCGGGGCTCGCGCCCGGCAGCTGCGCGTTCACCAGGATGGTCGGGAAATCGACCTGCGGCAGCGGCGCCACCGGCAGGAAGGGAAAGGCGGCCATGCCGATGAGCGCAAGCCCCGCCATCAGCAGCGTCGTGGCGACCGGACGCTCGATGAAGGGCCGCGAGATGTTCACGGCGCCGGATCCGCGGCGGCCCCGGCACCGGACCTGGCCACCTCGGGCCCGTTGGCGCGGATCAGGCTCCCGGGCTGCAGGCGGTACTGGTTGCTGGCGACCACCTTGTCGCCCGCCTCGAGGCCTTTCTCGACCACCACGATGTCGCCCTCCTGCTCGCCGACGGTGAGCGGCGCCACGCGCACGGTGGAGTCGGGCTGCACCACGTAGGTGAACATGCCTTCAGGGCCGCGTTGCAGCGCGCTGGCCGGCATGGTGAGCACCTGCCGCTGCACCTGCGTCATGACGCGCACGTTGACGAACTGGCCCGGCCACAGGTGCCGCTGCCTGTTGGGCAGAATCGCCTTGACGCGGATGGTGCCGGTGGTCTGGTCGATCACGTTGTCGATCAGCTCCACCGTGCCGTGATCGAGCTCCTCCTTGTCGTCGCGCGACAGCGCCGTCGCCGTCACCGCGCCGTGGCTGAGCGCCGTGCTCAGCTGCTCGAACGACTCCTCGGGGAGAGTGAAGATGATCGAGATGGGCTCGAGCTGCGTCACGACCACCATGCCGTTGGTATCGGTGGCGTGCACGTTGTTGCCGGGATCCACCAGGCGGATGCCGGTGCGGCCGTCGATCGGCGAGGTGATGGTGGTGTAGTCGAGGTTGGTGCGCGCGCTGTCGATCGCCGCCTCGTCGCCCTTGACCTGGGCGATGAGCTGCGCGATGAGCGCCCGCTGCGTGTCGACGGTCTGCTTGCTCGCCAGGTCCTCGGGTGCGAGCTGCTGGTAGCGTTCCATGTCGCGCCGCGCATTCTCGAGCTGCGCGCGGTCCTTGTCGCGCGCGGCGACGGCGACGCCGAGCGCCGCCTGGTAGGGACGCGGATCGATCTGCACCAGCAGCGCGCCCTTCTTCACGTCCTGTCCCTCGCGGAAGGCGACGCGGTCGATGCGTCCGTCGACGCGCGCCGTCACCGTCACGGTATAGAAGGCCTGCACCGTGCCGAGGCCCTCGAGATAGACGGGCACGTCGGCGCGCGTCACGGAAGCGACGTTCACCGCCACGGCCGGCGGGCCTTTGGGCGGGGGATTGTGCGAGTGGGAGCGCCGGTAGGCCACGCCCGCCACGACCGCGAGCACCACCGCGGCCGCCACCACCTGCGGCCGCCGCGAGCCGCGCACCAGGGATGCGAGCCTCACAGCCGCTCATCCTGCTGCTGCCAGCCGCCGCCGAGCGCCTGGTAGAGCGAGACCAAGGACTGGAGGTGCGCGTATTTGGCCTGCGCCAGGGCATCCTCGGCGGTGAACAAGGTCGTCTCCGTGTTGAGAAGCGTGAGCACGTTGATGGTGCCGGCATGCATCTGCGCCTGGGCGAAGCGGTAGGCGCGCCGCGCCTGCTCGGTGGCCTGCTGCTGGCGGCTCACCTGCTCGGCGGTCTGCTGCGCGGCGATGAGCGCGTCCTCGACGTTGGCGAGCGCCGCGATCACCGCCTTGTGGTAGTCGGCCAGCAGCTCCTGGTACCGCGCCTTGACCAGGGCGTAGCTGCCGGCCAGCGCGCCGCCCTGGAAGATCGGTTGCGTGAGCCCCGCGCCGAGCGACCACACACGGCTCGCCGGAGTGAGCAGCGTCGCGAGCGCCGGGCTCTCGTAGCCGCCGTCGGCGGTCAGGTTGATGGTCGGGAAGAAGGCGGCGCGCGCCGCGGCGATGTTGGCGTTGGCGGCGATCAGCTGCGCCTCGGCCGCGGCCACATCCGGCCGCCGCGCGAGCAACTGCGACGGCAGCCCCGGCCTCACCCGGGGCTGGCTCAGGGCATCGAGCCCTCCGCTCGTGATGTCGACGGCCTGGGGGGGTGAGCCGACGAGGATCGCGAGCGCGTCGAGGGTCTGGCGCAGCTGCTCGCGCAGCGGCGGAATCGAGGCGTTCACGGTGGCGACCACGGTCTGCTGCTGCGCCACGTCGAGCGCGGTGGCGATGCCGGCGCGCTCCTCGAGCTCGAGGCCGTGCAGCGCCTGGCTGGCGTTGGCGAGGTTCGAGTCGGCGATCGCGAGCCGGTCGCGCAGCTCCAGCGCCTGGAAGTAGCTGCTCGCGACCCCCGCCATGACGGTGAGCTCGACGGTGGAGCGGTCGTAGCGGCTCGCGCTGGCGGCGGCGGTGGCGGCGGCGAGTTGCGCGCGGTTCTTGCCGAAGAAATCCAGCTGGTAGCTCGCGGTCAGCAGCGGATTGAAGTCGTTGGCGGTCACGGCGGCGGCGGCGGGCCCCGGGAGCGGCGCCCGCGCCCGGGTCGCCTGCGCCGCAACGCCGAGCGCCGGCAGCAGCGGCGCGCGCGCGATGCGCCGCTCGGCGTCCGCTTCGCTCACGCGCGCCACCGCGGCGCGCAGATCGTCGTTGGCGCGCTGCGCCTCGGCGATGAAGGCGTCGAGATCGGGCGAGTTGAAGCCGCGCCACCACTCGCTCGAGGGCCACTCGGGCGCGGCCGGATCGGCGGCCGTCACCCAGTGGCCGGGCGCGGCGATATCGGGCTTGTGGTAGCGGGGACCGAGACTGCAGGCCGCGAGGACCAGGCTCGCGCCGGCGAGCAGGCCCGCGGCGCGGACGCAGGCGCGCGTGGGCCGGGGACGGCGCATTGTTCCCGGGCAGGGCGGCCAGGCGTGCATGCCGCCACCTTAGCGCCCGGCAGGTTCTCTCCCGGTGGGCGAATCATTAAAGTCGGTTAATCTCTCCAACGGGGGATGGCCGCCGGCAGCCCCCGGAACGAGTCTGTGACGTCCCGCACCTTCGAACCTCCGGCAGGGGAGACCGTATGTCCATCCAGCTGACCGTCAATGGAGTGAGCCGCGAGCTCGACGTCGATCCCGCCATGCCGCTGCTCTGGGCGATCCGCGACCACCTCGAGCTGAGCGGCACCAAGTTCGGATGCGGCATGGCGCTGTGCGGCGCGTGCACCGTGCATATCGACGGGGCGCCGACGCGCTCGTGCGTGACGCCGGTGGCGGCAGTCGCCGGCAAGAGCATCACCACCATCGAGGGACTCACGACCGCGGCCGGCAGGGCGGTGCAGGAAGCCTGGGTGGCGCTCGATGTGCCGCAGTGCGGCTATTGCCAGAGCGGCCAGATCATGTCGGCAGCGGCCCTGCTCGCGAGCAACCCGCAGCCGAGCGATGCAGATATCGATGCCGCCATGGCCGGCAACATCTGCCGGTGCGCGACCTACGTGCGCATCCGCAGCGCCATCCACCAGGCGGCTGGCGCGCTCGCCGCGCCGCAGAGCAAGGGGGTATAAACGATGTACCTGCGCTATCGCGAAGACGGCGGCCCCGGCCGCGCCGGCGGCGTGACCCGCCGGCAGTTCCTCGAGCTCACCACGCTCGCCGGCACCGGCCTGACACTCGGAGTCGTACTGCCGGGCTGCAGCCCGGCGGGCACCGGCGCAGGCGCCGCCGCGGCGGCAGGTCCGAGCGCGCCGCTCGAGATGCCGTTCGTGCGCATCGCCCCCGACAACACGGTCACCGTGATCTCCAAGCACCTCGAGGCGGGCCAGGGCGTGTGGACCGGGCTGCCGGCGATCGTCGCCGAGGAGCTCGATGCGTCCTGGGAGCAGATGCGCGTCGAGAGCGCCCCGGCGAAGGTGCCGATGTACGGCAACCTCGCGATGGGCGGCAAGGTGCAGCTCACCGGCGGCTCCACCGCGGTCGCCAACTCCTGGCAGCAGCTGCGCGAGGCGGGAGCCACCGCGCGTGCCATGCTGGTCGCCGCGGCGGCCCAGCAGTGGAAAGTGCCGGCCGCGGAGGTGACCGTGAGCGAGGGCGTGGTCGCGCACGGGCCTTCAGGGCACAAGGCGAGCTTCGGCGAGCTCGCGGGCGGGGCCGCGCAGCAGCCGGTGCCGACCCAGGTGAAGCTCAAGGATCCGGCGAGCTTCAGGATCATCGGCCGCGAGCATCTGCCGCGGCTCGATGCGAAGGCCAAGTCGAGCGGCACTCAGCAGTACGCCATCGACCTGCGGCTCCCCGGCATGATGACCGCGGTGGTGATGCGTCCGCCGCGCTTCGGCGGCAAGGTGAAGTCCTTCGACGCCGCCAGGGCCAGGGCCGTGCCCGGCGTGGTCGACGTCGTCGAGATCCCGCGCGGCGTCGCGGTCGTGGCGCGCGACATGTACTCAGCGCAGAAAGGACGCGAGGCGCTCGAGGTCAGCTGGGACGAGTCGGCGGCGGAGAAGCGCGGCACGACGCAGATCCTCAGGGAATATCGCGAGCTCGCCCGCGGCAAGCAGGCGCTGGTCGCCGCGCAGTCGGGCGATGCCGCCGCGGCGCTCGCCCACGCCGTGCACCGGGTCGAGGGAGAGTTCGAGTTCCCGTACCTCGCGCACGCCACCATGGAGCCGCTCACGGCGGTCTGCCGCCTCGGCGCCAACCAGTGCGAGATCTGGGCGGGCTGCCAGTTCCAGACGCTCGATCAGGCCACCGCCGCGACGATCCTCGGGCTCAAGCCCGAGCAGGTCACGATCCATACGCTGGCCGCCGGCGGCACCTTCGGCCGCCGTGCCACGCCCGATTCGGATTACGTGTCGGAGGTGACCTCGATCGTCAAGGCGACCGGCGGCAAATACCCGGTGCGGCTCATCTGGACGCGCGAGGACGACATCACCGGCGGGCGCTACCGGCCGCTCAACTATCACCGCGTCGAAGCGGGCATCGGCAAGGACGGCAAGGTCGCCTGGCGTCAGCGCCTGGTCGGGCAATCGATCATCGGCGGCACGCCGTTCGAGGCCATGATGATGAAGAACGGCCTCGACCCGACCGCGGTCGGCGGCAATGCGGCCGAGGAATACGATCTCGACCACACGCACATCAGCTGGACGCGGCCGAAGGTCGGCGTGCCGGTGCTCTGGTGGCGGTCGGTCGAGAACACCCATACGGCCTATTCCAAGGAAGTGATGATCGATGAGCTGGCGCAGGCGGCCGGCCAGGACCCGGTCGCATTCCGCCTCGCGCATCTCGGCAAGCATCCGCGGCACGTCGCGGCGCTGAAGCTGGCGGCCGAGAAGGCCGGCTGGGATCAGCCGTTCGCGAAGCAGGGCGGCCGCGGCCGCGGCGTCGCGGTGCACGAGTCCTTCGGCACGGTGGTGGCGCAGGTCGCCGAGGTCACCGTGAAGGGCGATCACCTCACGGTCGATCGCGTCGTATGTGCGGTGGACTGCGGCATCGCGGTGACGCCGGACGTGGTGCGGGCGCAGATGCAGAGCGCCATCGGCTACGGACTGTCGGCGGCGCTCTCGGGCAGGATCACGCTCACCGACGGCCACGTCGACCAGACCAACTTCCACCAGTACACGGTGCTGCGTCTGCCGGACATGCCGCGCAGCATCGAGGTGTACATCGTGCCCTCGACCCAGGCGCCCTCGGGTGTGGGCGAGCCCGGCACGCCGCCGATCGCGCCCGCGGTCGCCAACGCCGTGCGCGACGCGGCGGGTCTGAAGCTGCACACGCTGCCGTTCGATCTCGCCGCGGCGCGCCGCGCGCGCGCCTGAGGGCGCTCGATCAGACGGCGGCGAAGCGGCGCGCCTCGGCGGTCCAGGCGGGGGCGCGCTCGAGCGCGCCCGGCACCTCCTCGGGCTCCCCGACGACCTGCCACATGTCGAGGTGGCGGCGGTCCATGAAGCGCTCCTCGACCGCGTGCTCGAGAAGCGCCAGCAGCGGCGCGAAGAAGCCGCGCGTGTTCACCAGCACGATGGGATTGAGGTACAGGCCGAGACGCTTGAGCGTGATTGCCTCGAGCAGCTCCTCGAGCGTGCCCGAGCCGCCGGGCAGGGCGATCGCGGCGTCGCTGCGCGTCAGCATCAGGTGCTTGCGTACCCGCAGATCCTCCACCAGCTCGAGCTCGGTGAGTCCGCGGTGTCCCCACTCGAGATCCGCCATGAAGCGCGGCAGGATGCCGACGACGCGTCCGCCGCCCTCGAGGGCGCCGTCAGCGAGCGCACCCATCGAGCCGGCGGCTCCGCCCCCATAGACGATGCCGATGCCGGCGCCGGCGAGCACTTTGCCCAGGCGATGGGCGGCGGCGCGGTAGTCGGGATGCGAGCTGCGGCTCGAGGCGCAGTAGACGCACACGGCACGCTGGTGCGGCCGCGAGCCGGTGATACTCATGGATGCGCGCCTCTCGAAGGACCGGGGCGGTGATTATAGGACGGGCTCGCCTTTAGCCGTTGCGAGGGGCCGTCCCGGCGGGCCGTTCTGACGTACAATCTCCCCGGCGCCGCGGGTGTAGTTCAATGGTAGAACTGCAGCTTCCCAAGCTGCTAACGTGGGTTCGATTCCCATCACCCGCTCCATTCCCAGCCAAGTCCAGCCAACGAGAGTCAAGACGGCGCGCTTGCTGCCCGCTTGTCTTGAGCCTGCCCAGGTTGGCCTGCGTTGGCTACCCTGACTTTCACCACCCCATGCCATTGATCGTCTTTGCAACAGTCATGTCGGCCGCGTTGCTGCATGCGAGCTGGAATGCCATCGTGAAATCAGCCGGCGACAAGTTCCTGACCACGATAGTGGTGACCGCGTCCGCGGCTGGGCTGTCCGCGGCGGTGCTTCCGTTCTTATCAGCCCCAGCTCCCGCGAGCTGGCCTTACGCTGCTGCGTCTGCAGTCTTTCAAATAATCTATTTTCTACTCGTCGCATGCGCATATGAAATCGCCGATATGAGCCAAACGTACCCGCTGATGCGGGGAACTGCGCCACTCATTGTTGCGCTCGTGAGCGTGTTGCAAATGGGTGATGTGTTATCGCCCACCGCCTGGGCCGGTATCACTGGAATTTCCCTTGGCATCTTTAGCATCGCGCTGAGTAATAAAGTCGACGATCGCAAAGGCGTATACCTGGCGCTTCTTAACGCTCTGGTCATCGCAGGCTACACCTTGATAGACGGGGTGGGAGTCCGGCGATCCGGTGCGCCGGCGGCCTACACGCTCTGGGTGTTTCTACTGACCGGCCTTCCGCTCACGGTCTGGGCGGCCTCAGCAAGAAGGTCCACGTTTCTTCCCTATGTTCGACGCCACTGGCGACTCGGACTTGCCGGCGGAGTGGGAACGACTGCGTCCTACGGATTGGCACTATGGGCGATGACTGTCGCACCGGTCGCCGTGGTCGCTGCCCTGCGAGAGACATCCATACTTTTCGGTATCTTGATCGCCGCTCTCGTGCTCAGGGAGCACGTCGGGCTACGACGGGCAGTCTCGGCATGCATTATCGCTTGCGGTGCAGCCATTCTGCGGCTGGCCTGAAAAGGGGGCGCGCTGTCTTCGGGCCTAAAGCTCTTCCGCGGGGGAAGGACCTTGGGTGTCGCGCTCACTCAGCGGGTTGGCGGAGGCACATCTGGCGGCTCATGCCGTGACGCTTCGAGTTGACGCATCCGATCCTTGAGTGCTGCCAACTCCCGCTCAACGGACGCCATGCGGTCGAAGGTGTGCTCGAAGCCCGAGTAATCCATTGCTTCTGACCACCTGGCGATTTTGTTCATCAGTCGACGAAACGCCCCGGGTCCCCGGCTAACCTCCCTCGTCATGGTCAGACGCGCCGCGGCAGGAGCACCAGGTCGGCCGCTTCCTCAGCATCTTTGAGGAGCGTCTTGCGCGGCGTGCCTATGCGCGCACGCATGGTCAGCCCACGCGCTAAATCCGTGACTTGAGTTGCGCGCGCGGCGACGGGAAAGTCAGGCGGGAGTTCGCCCGCGCTGATCCCGTCACGGATACGGCGCTCCACCAGCGCCACGCCGCCGGCGAACGCTCCCTGCAGGAACCGCTGAACCTCAGCGTCGTTCACAAGCGGGGCGACGCACATCATGAGGCAGCCCCGGGCGGCCCCTTTCTGGGTCGCACTTTCGACGGCGAATTTCAGAAAGCCCGTGATCGAGTCGCGAAGAGTTTGTGGCGAGAGAAGTGCCTTCGCGGCTGCTGCGCCCTTGCGTTCTGCGTACGCCTTGAGGGCGCGCAAGAATATCGCCCGCTTGTCTCCAAAGACGGCATACAGGCTCGGCCGACCCACGCCCATCCCTTCGACGAGATCGTCAATGGTCACGCCGTCGTAGCCTTTCGACCAGAACACCTGAGTCGCCTTTTCTAGCGCACCCGTCTCGTCGAAGCTGCGCGGCCGGCCCCGTGGCCTAGCGGTATTCTGAATCATTTGGTTCAAAACTCGTTGACAAGGATGCTTCCCGAATATATAACTGAATAGTTCTAAATTAGCAAGCGAATTCTGGCCTCGCGAGGCCTTACGAATCGGTCTTTACCCTTACGGAGCTGCCCATGGAACATTCGATTGCTCTCGTCACCGGCGCCACTTCCGGGCTCGGTCAGGCGGCCGCCCGACTTCTTGCCGAAGAGGGCTGGCGCGAGATCATCGTCACCGGGCGCAGCCTGGCCGGCGCCCAGCAAGCGGCCGCTCAACTCGCGGCTGAGCACAAAACAGTGATCTTCACGCCGCTGGCGCTCGATCTGGACAAGCCGTCGAGTGTACAGTCGGCCGTTGCCGAGCTCGTCAAGCGCGGCCAGCCGATCGATTTCCTGCTGCTCAATGCAGGGTTGGTTCCCTTTAAGAAGCGCGCAGTCACCGCGACGGGCGTCGAGTCTTCTCAGGCCCCGCTTATCGGGCATCATCAACTGACGGTTGGGTTGCTCAATGCCAACTTGCTGAGCCCCGACGCGCGGATCGTTATCGCAGGTGCAGAACCTGCCCGCGGTGGCGTACCCATGTTCAAATACACCGACCTGCCAGCCTTCGCGGCCAAACGGTTCCAGGGTAATCGAACCGCCGCTGCTGAAGCACTGGTACGCAACGGGCCGAACGTGAAGTACGTGCCCAATAATGCGTATGCCGACGCGAAGCTCATCGTCGCCTGGTGGACCGCGGCGCTAGCCCGCCGGTTGCCCTCCGGCATGGCCGTGTACGCCGTGTCGCCCGGTGGCGCGACCGGCACCAACGTGGTGCGAAGCGCTGGCTGGGCGTTGAGGCATATCTTTATCCCAATTGTGAACCTCATTCCCGGCATGAATCAGACGCCGGAGACCGCGGCCCGCCGGTATATTCAGGCATCAAAGTTCGGAACCGATCTCTCGGGGCAATTCTTCGCCTCGGCTAAAGGGAAGTTCTCAGGCCCAATGGAGCTGCAGCGCCAACCACACCTCCACGATCGCGCCAGCCAGGAAGCCGCGTGGCAGGCCGTCGTCAAGGTCTCTGGCGTCGATTTATCGCCGTCGGGTCCGACGATCAAAAACGGGCCGTAGGATCGACGTAGAAAATTTCGTCCTCTTCCGCAGCCACGTGAGAGCGGTGTTCTGAAAGAGAGCCCGATCGCGGCTTGAACTGATTCCGGTAACCCGAATCAGCAAGCGGGTTGCGGAGCTACATGTCGTCCGCGCGGTTCTTGCCGCATTTTGAAATAAATAGTTCAAAACTTCCTTGCCACAGCCTTCGCGCCTGATTATCGTACGAATCAGTTCAAAATTATTCAAAACAACCCTGACCTCTTAAGGAGAATACGCATGGCACGGTATCAAGGTAAAAAGGTGGTGATTATTGGCGGCACGAGTGGCATGGGGCCCGCGACGGCGAAGATGCTCATCGATCCAGCCTCTTCGGTATTCGACTAACAGCCCATCAGCCGTCGGCTCCGCCTCGTTCGAGTTCGAGAGGGTTGGCAGAATACCCAGCGGATGGAAAGGCAAAAGTTTTCATGAACAACCGTAGTCAGGCTGTCGACAGTGCTTCTTACAGTTTCTATTACCTATACTTCGATCATATAGTGTTACATATTGCAGATGGTTTTCCCTAGGAGTGAGTGCATGAGCCGGATTGTTCCTATTTTGATTGCATGTTTGCTGCTTGTAGCCACAACCGGGCATTCGTGGGCGGCCGCTTCCAGCTACGATCTCCGTTCACCGGACGGACGAGTCGAGATCAGGATCCGCACAACGAGCCAGTTACGATACGACCTCGTCTTGGAAGGGCGCGCGATCCTGGAGAACTGTGCGCTCTCTTTGGATGTCGAGCACACGAAGCTTGGGACGCAGGCGGAAGTGAAGGACGCCAAGCCGAGTTCTCACGACGAGATGATTATGCCGGTAGTGCGGCAGAAGTTTGCGAAGATTCGCGATCACTATAACGAATTGCGGCTGAACATGGAGGGCGAATACGCGGTTGTATTCCGGGCGTACAACGAAGGTGCGGCGTATCGGTTCGAGACGTCGTTCCCGCAGG